>CAURDR010000001.1:0-343102 GCA_963523995.1 uncultured Candidatus Saccharibacteria bacterium
ATAGCTCCTGGTCTTTCTTATTGTAGTGAAGGAGAGAAAGGAAGAGGAGGGAAAATGAGGGTATTAAGACGAAAAGAGGAAGCCCATATTTAAAAGCAGAAAATGCACCGATTACTCCTCTGATAATATCATCAGATACTGGTAGTCGCGGATTAATATATGTATTAAACAATATAGCAATAAACTTAAGAGGATTACTATGTAGAGGGTTGTGCGCTGCTCCGGTAGTGAGCAGAGGCTGAGTGTATATTTGGAGCCATAGCATTAAACATAGTCCTGCTAATATTGAGGCGAATATAATTAGACGCCACTTTTGAACATTAAAAGGAATCTTCTTATTTTTATTAGGAGAAAATAGGTGTTTTGGTAGGAATATTAAAGGGAAGAGTAAAAGTATGGAAACTGACTTAGTGAGTATTGAGAAGCAGAATATGAAAATAACAAGCAATTGTTGGCGGCTTGTCATTGGATGTTTCTGGCTGAATAGGTTTAATAGAGTAGCTACAGTGGTGAAAATTGCTATATTTGCCATACAATCTCCTGAGAAAGAAGCTGACAAGTGTATCATTAGTGGAAATAATCCAGTTGCCACGAATGCCCATTTACCAACACGTACCCATTTGATAATGAAATACAGGGCGATAGAATAAAATATTAAATTAAATAATCTTCCGAATAAAATCGTTATTCCTAATGATCCGTGTATAGTATTTGCTATACCGATGCCGATAGCTTGAGGTAAGTGCATAATTGGCGGATAACCAGTAGCGCTGCTGCATTTATGGGTTTCTGTGTCACTTTTATCTATAAGTTTTTTATAGCTAGTTATAAAATTGTTAACTTCTGCTTCCTTCACTTTTAATAAAATATCTTTAGGTAGAGAGCAGGATTTCCCTGACTCGATTCTTCCTTGAGATAATGTGTAGGAGCGCATGTAGTGATGACCTTCATCTGCAACCGATAATAAAGGTACTGTAATTGCAGATAATACCCCAAAAAATAAAGACAACGATATAAAAACATTCTCAGGCTTTTTAATAAATGATAAGAAATAGGACCAATATTTTTTCATATGCTAAGCAGATTATAAATTAGAATAATATATTGATCAAACTTGTTATACTATTAAATATATGCAGGCTCAAAAGAAGGATTATATATGGAACTCGATAGGGTCATTTTTACAGAGTGCAATTTCTCCAATTCTTCTGATTGTTATTACGCGTCTTAACGGAGTTGGGGATTCTGGGTTATTTTCTTTTGCAATGTCTCTTTCGGTGGTATTTTGGGCTATATCTTTATGGGGTGGTCGAACATATCAAGTGTCCGATGTTAAAAAAGAGTTTTCTAGTGGTGATTATATTGTAGTACGCTTTATATCATCATTAATTGTAGCGGTTTTTTCCATAAGCTTTTGTATATTAAGCGGATATGATCTTATAAAAACAGAATTAATAATGGTCTTAGTGTCATTTAAGATTTTGGAATCAATTGCTGACTCGATATATGGGGTATTACAGATTCATAATAAATTGTATATAGTGGGAATTTCTCTAACCATGAAATCTGTTTTCGGTTTTATGATTTTTGCGATAGTTGATATTTTGACCAAAAACATCGTTTATGGCGCTTTATCTATATTTATAGTAAATATAGCGGTGGTTATTTTTTACGATATTCCATTGATGAAACATGTAGAAAGTGTTGGCTTAACTAAGAAAAATATTATGCAAGCTGGAAAAATTATGAAAAAAACTGCAGAGGTGTTCGTTGTAGTTTTCTTAACGATGTTTTCTTTGAATATACCTCGTTATTTTTTGGATAAATATCATTATGACCAAATTGGGTATTTTGGAATAATGGCGATGCCAATCACTTTATTAACTCTATTTATATCATTCGTCCTTCAGCCTAATGTTGTAAATTTATCTGAATTATTAAAAAAGAAAAAGATAAAGGAGTTTACTAAGATTGTTAGTAAAATAGATTTTATAACGTTTACATTGGGAATTTTATTTGTTGTTTCGAGTTATTTAATCGGAGTTTGGGCTCTTAATACTGTTTTTGGTATTGATATAAATAACTTTCGTATAGATTTAACTATTATGGTTATCGGTGCCGTAGCGAATGCTTTTGCATCAATTTATGTTAATTTATTGATAATTCTACGTCGATTCAAGGGTCAATTTTATACACTACTCGTCACGAATATTTTGGCAGTGATATTGTCTATCTATTTAATTGATAGACTGGCTATGTTGGGTAGTGTGCTAGTTTTTATGACAATTAGTTTTTTACAAGCAATCATTCTTTTGTTTATATACAAGAGGTCTCTAAAAAATGTTATAATGCTTAGTGAGGATAAGGTGAGGTATGAGTAAAAAATATATAATTTTAGGAGCGGGCGGGCAATTAGGTAAGGCTTTATGCGCAATGTTCCCAGACGCTAAGGCTCTAACTCATAAAGAGTTGGACATATCTGATGAAGCACAAGTAAATGCGTTTGATTGGTCTAAATACGATGTTATTTTAAATGCGGCAGCATTGGTTAATTCTGATGGTTCAGAGACTTCGGAATTAAGAGCTAAAACTTGGCTAGCTAATGCTTATGGTCCACGGAATTTAGCTAAAATTGCGATTGAGAAGAATAAAACTATCGTTCATTATTCTTCTGACTATGTTTGGGATGGGCGAAAAAAGAATCACAAAGATGATGAAGTTGTTGCGCCGCTATTGGTTTACGGACAGAGTAAAGCTGCTGGTGATTTAGTAGTCAGCTTAGTGCCAAAGCATTATATTATGCGAGTATCTTGGGTGGTCGGTGATGGTCATAATATACCAAAAACCATGAAAAAACTGGCAGACATGCGTATTAATCCAAAGGTTGTTGATGATCAATTTGGACGGTTAACTTTCGCCTCAGAAATTGCTAGGGCTACTAAATATTTCTTAGACAATAAAGTGGCGTATGGATCATATAATGTGACTAATGATGGTCCAGTAAAATCATGGTACGAGATTGCTGCTGATGTATTTGAATATGCTGGATATGATCGTAATCGCGTACGGCCGATTTCTACAGATGAATATGCAGCGGATAAGCCAGGTTTTGCTCCGCGACCACTTAATAGTGATATGGATTTAGTAAAATTACGTCAAACAGGATTTGCTCCAGCTGATTACACTGACATGTTGAAAGAGTATATTAAACAACTTCCATTAGATGAATAGGAGATTCAATAATTATGAATAAAGATATTTTAAACGTTTTATATCAGAGTGATGATAATTATGCAGCGGTAAGTGCAATTTCTATCGCATCTTTACTGGAAAATAATAAACACTTAAAACAGATTAATATTTTTTATCTTGGACACAAGCTTAAAAAAGGCAGTATTAATAAGTTTAACGAAATGGTTGGTAGTTATAAAAACGCTACAATTACCTTTGTCGACGTTTCTGGCTATCCTGATGAACTAAAGGAGATAGGTGTTAAGGCTTGGAAAGGGCTATATATAACTTGGTATAAAATGCTGGCATTTGCTAAGCTTGATATCAAGACGGATCGAATCTTATATATAAATCCGCATACGGTAATTAGTGGCGCTCTTGACGGTCTTTTGGAATTTGACTTTGAGGATAATATTTTGGCGTTATCGTATGACGCAACTATGGTTAATGCTCATAAGAATGCAATCGGCTTAAAATCTACTGACGGATATTTTAACTGCGGAATTATGCTTGTTAATCATAAAAAATGGATGAAAGACAAGATTGATTCTAAGATGCGCGAACATTTACGACACAACCATTATGAGGTGGCCGACCAAGATCTATGTAATGTCTTTTTTAAGGATAAAATTAAACTAGTTGGCGTTGAATATAATTTTTCTACTGTATTTTATGGTTATGATATCAAAAAATATATTAAAGCTAATGGTTTTATGCCAGAAAGCTTCTATAGTTATAATGAGATTATGGAAGCTTACTATACTCCAAAAATTATTCATTCTCAATTTGGTATAACAGGTAGACCATGGCAGGTAGGAAATGATAATCCAGTTGGCTTATTATGGCGCAAGTATTTGGAGATGACTCCATGGAAGAACGCTAAAATGCCAGAAGCGAAAAAAGACATAAACTGGCGACTTTATAAATTATTGCCACAAGCAATAGTTGTAAAATTATATGCTTGGGCAGTCAAACGTAAGTTTGCTAAATAAAATATTTCTACCAAAATTTTGACAATAGGCTGTGAGCTCGTGACGTAATGCGAGTTTTTGCGGCGAATGAAGCTTTATTCCAGTTGATACTCTTAAATTTATTGGCGAAATCGTTGTATACTTCTTTTTCTTCGTTAAATCGGATTCCGTTTTTGCTCTTTTCTTTACTAGATAATGAGTCCGCAAATCTACGATATTGAAACGTTTCTGTCGAATCGAAACATAGAGAAGCTCCGTCAATTATCATAGTTAGTTCGATAATGACATCTTGAAGAATTTTATATCTTGGATCGAATGAATATTTTTTAAGTGTGCTAGTTCTCCAGACAATAGACGGAAAATAGAGCCAATTGCCATGACAAAGTGACGTAGCGAGTTTTTCTCCTGCTAATACGCAAGATTTTTTAGGATGTAACAATCGTTTGATCTTATCAACCAAAGGTAGATATACATTACTTTTGGCATCTATTACCTGCACACCAGGCTGGTAAAAATCAGCTTCGTTAATATTCTTTAATGCGGTTTCGACGTAATTGGGTAATAGTTTATCGTCGCATCCCATAATTACACAAAAAGGAGCACTTGCATGTTTGATTGCATAATTAAAATTGTTAGTAATACCTATATTTTTACAGTGTCTAATATATGTGATGCGTTTATCGTTAATTTTACTGTAATAGTTTTTGGCAGTCTCATCTGGATAATGATCGTCAAGAATAGTTAGATGCCATGCATCACTAGTTTGTTCCAATACTGAGTCAACCGCCTGTTTTAATAAAGAAAATTCTCCCCAATATGGAATTATTATATCTATTCTATTTTTCATTTGATAACCTTATGGATAATTCTTGATGCAAATCTCTTAATCTTCGTTCGTTTTGATCAATACGTTGACGCTGATTATTGATTATATAAAATAATAAAATTATTGCTGTGGTTTGTAATATATCAAATATGCTTAATTCCGATGAGTCGAACGGTGGGTGATTTATTGAAATATTATAAAGCGGAAATGATCCTACTAATACAACCATAATAATTAGCCAGATAATCAGTTGATGTTTGAAGCGTGTTGCGCTGACTCTACGGAGTTTAAATTGGGTGATTATATTAATGAGAGCCGCTAAGATAATCGGCACGTTAAGTAATACAAGAGTAATGTATCTCATTCAAATAACTCCGTTAAACGTTGTTTAAATAATCGCTTGACAATGTTAATAGCATTCCAGTTGTTTTGTCCTTTGGAGCGGGAATAGTCGGTATAAATAGCTTTAATTGGGTACTCGGCAATATTCATTCCAGACTGTTTGGCGCGCCAAATCATTTCAGAGCAAAATTCATATCCAGTAGATTTCCAGTCAAGATTATCAATTGCTTTTCGTGAGTAGATTCGTAGGCCAGATTGTGAGTCTGTAACATTAGTCCCGAATAAAACATAAGTAATGAAGCTTAATCCTTTATTTCCTAAAATTTTTGTTTTTGACATACCATTACTGTTAATTAGTCGACTACCAATCAATAGATCTATATTAGAAGTGGAGATTTTTTTAATTCCAGTTAAAACATCTTCTGGGTCGTGTTGACCGTCGGCATCCATAGTGGCGGCAATATCATAATTATTTTGTCGAGCGTATGCGAGGCCGGTTAATGTGGCGCCTCCAGCTCCGGAATTCAATATATGATCAATAACTATTGCGCCGCCTTTTTTAGCTTGCTCAAGAGTATCATCTCTGGATCCGTCATTGATTAGCACGACGTCAATAGAATATTCTTTTTTAGCCTCTGAAAATATTTTCTTAGATTTTTTAATAACATTTTTTATAACAGGAGCTTCATTGTAAGCAGGAATGATAATACAAACTTTTTTCATATTATTTATTAATTAACCTTGTAAAATAACTACCATATCCAGATTTAGCAAGTGGTTCGGATAGATTTTTTAGCTGATCCTTAGAAATCCAACCGTTATAAAAGGCGATTTTTTCAGGACTGCCAATAATCCTACCAGTTCGTTTTTGGATAACTCTAACGAAGTCGGATGCGTCAGTTAAACTGTCGATCGTCCCTGTATCCAACCAAACATCTCCATTGTCTAAGGCTTGAACTTGCAGTTTACCGCGACGTAAGTATTCTGCATTAATGGACGTAATTTCTAATTCTCCTCGAGCTGACGGCTTTACGTTTTTAGCAATCTCTACTACGTCATTATCATAAAAATATAAGCCGACAACTGCGAAGTGGGATTTTGGGGAAGTTGGTTTTTCTTCAATTGATATTGCCTGATTTTGATCGTCAAATTCAACGACACCATATCTTTCTGGGTCGGATACTTTGTAGGCAAAAACCGTGCCTCCGTCGGGATTTGTGCATTCCCGCAGAGACTCATCTAGACGCTCTCCATAAAATATATTATCTCCTAGCACTAGAGCTACTTTATCGTCACCAATAAAATCTTCACCAATAATAAAAGCTTGCGCCAGACCATCTGGAGTGGGTTGAGTAGCGTATTCCAGATTTATACCCCATTGTGATCCGTTGCCAAGAAGCCTCTTGAAGCCGTCTTGGTCATCTGGAGTGGTAATTACGAGAATGTCACGAATTCCCGCTTGCATTAATGTGGTAAGCGGGTAATAAATCATTGGCTTGTCATAAATAGGCATTAATTGCTTGCTTATGGCCTGAGTAATTGGCCATAATCGCGTACCCGATCCACCTGCTAAAATTATTCCTTTCATAAACCTCCTACTTTTCTGATATAAGTATAGCAAATAGATTGGCTGATTGACAAAAGTGTAAAAATAGGATAATATACAAAGGCTATGAAAATGGAAACGTATAACTGTAAAGATACAGTAAATCCAGTACAGGATAACTATGAAAGATATTTATCTAATGTATACAATAAGTTATATAAAGATCCAGAAAATGTAGGAAAAGAAAGAGACCGTTCAATTGTCTACGTTCCATATCGTGGTTTTTCAGAGAAGTTAAAACAGGATTGTCCGAATATTCACTTTACAAATCGATACAGTTCAGAAATATCTGAAGCCGTATCTCATGCTGATGTCATCATTAATATTGCTCGTGGTGAAGAGGTTGTTGAAGCAGAAGCCGGTTATCCGGATAGAAATGTAAAGCTACCAATAGAATCTATAGCTAATACTGAAATGGTCAGCGATCTGTATACACAGGCAATAGAATCAGGAAATGTGGATGTTCAGGTTGTTCATACAGGTAGGATGAATAATAAGACAATCGCTATGGCTACAGCTATGCCGATTCTGGGCGAACTTGCTGGTATTGATTATGATAGTGTCATTCATACTTCTGAAGTAGATCTAAAAAGATTGATAGATAAAAAACAGCTTGATATCAAAACTATAATGGAAGAAGTAGATATCAATCCGGAATTGTCTGAGATGAAAGTGTGTACTCGAGCATTGAAGCGAATTTATAGCGCTCATAATGTTGATTTCGAAAAGGCTACATCATCTGAATTAATTGATGTATTACTAGACGAATATAATAAATATCCGCGTATCAGTACTTCAACGTTAATGAAAGAGCAGATGTTGGAGAATGTTGCTGATCAATTATTGAAAGCCGGTAAGAGTATACGCGAAATCAGAGAGATGATAGATGAATTAGACGCACATACAGATGAAGAGCCTGATTCAGTAGATACGGTAACTAACTTTACTAACAGTATACCTATGATTTTGGCTAATAAACTAGTTAGGGATGGTTATAGTGCTGATGAAGTTGGTCTAATGAGTACGGAACAGAAAATGGAGTTACTGGCTGATTCTGAGATGACGGCGGTCATTGTGGCTGATACTGCGCACATGCCTCGGGTAATGTGGCTAGCTGATTATTTAATGCCGGATAATTTTAAACTAATTTTCATTGAAAGTAGAACTGGTTTATCTGAAGATATGCTACAAAAATCGATGGAGCGTGAAGAAAGGTCTTTTGGTCTCGGTAGTAATTGGCTGTCAAATCAAATGAGGACTAGAAATCCGGCAAAAGTCGGTGAAAAAGCAGATAAGGCCTATTGGGGTGACAAAAGTATAAGTAATAAGAAGCTAAATGATAAAATTAACGAACAAAAGTTAATTAAATAAAATTACTTAGTTTATCTCGCCAATCTTCTGGCGTAAATCCGGTTTTTTCAATTTTGGTTAAATTCAAAATACTATTTAAAGGACGTTTGGCTGAATCTGGTTTATCCGAGAAGTATTCGGCTGTAGAAATTGATCGTACGTCTGAAGCTGGCTTGCCTGATTTTTCAAATACGATTTTAGCAATTTCAGCCCAACTAACAAACGGACCTTCGTTGGTTATATTATAAGTTCCATATGGTAGATTTGCGTCTAAAAGATGCTTAATGCCACAGGCTAGGGTATCGGTAAAAGTTAACCTGCCGATTTGATCGCTTACTACAGACGGCTTTATATTGCGTGTCGCTAAATCTTTCATAGTATTTATGAAGTTTTTACCCTCACCGACGACCCAAGAGGTTCGGACTATATAATGCTTAGCTGTTGTAGATGCGGCTAAATCTCCGTCAGCTTTGGTTTTTCCGTAAATATTTAGTGGAGAGAAGGGTTCGTCTTCGTAATGAATTATTCGCGACCCATCAAAAACATATTCAGACGAAACGTGTACCAGAGTTAGATTGTGTTTCGTCGCTGCTTCTGCTAAAAATCGTACAGCTTGGTGATTGACAAGATCTACTTGATGAAAGTTTTCAGGTTTCTCGGCTGCATCAACGTTAGTCCAGGCTGCGGCGTTTATAATGATCGATCCGTGTTGCCAATCGAAAGAGTCGACAGCGGTTTTATTGGTAATATCTAAATCTTGATGCGATAACGCCGTCGCATTGGGAAAAACACGCTGTAGTGCTCGTCCTAGTTGGCCATTAGCTCCAGTAATAAATACCGCTTTATTATCCATTAAATCTCCATAGGAATTACATTATTTAATAGTGGATGTGCGGCATCTTTTTCGGAAATAATTGCTTGATCCTTATTGATTGGCCAGTTAATTTTTAGCTCTGGATCAAATAAATTAACAAAAGTATATTTAGCATCCGGGAACCAATGAGCGTCAACTAGATATGTGTAGGCGACATTATCATCAAGTGTTTGATAGCCGTTAGCTACGCCTTTAGGAACGAAAATTGCCGTACCCGGATTAATCTCGTGGGCGAAAACTCGGCCGAAGCTATCTCCTTTACGGAGGTCACACCAGGCGCCGAAAACGCGACCGTTAGCAGTTGATATAAATTTATTCCAAGGCTCAGCATGAAGTCCACGAGTGGCGCCAGTTTTGTCATTGAAGCTGATATTGTTTTGTACGATATCGAACGACGGTAAGCCTAAGTCTTCCATTTTTTCTTTTTGATAATTCTCTTTGAACCAGCCGCGATTGTCGCCATGTACGGGTAATTTAATAACAAATAACCCTGGAATTGATGATTCAGTGATTGTAAGTTCATTGTAGTCAGTTGGGTCAAACATAATTATTGTCCTTGTTTTGCATAAGCTGCTTCAACGGCATCTTTTTGGGCGCGCCACCAGTCTTCGTGTTCGCGATACCAGTTAATAGTTTGCATTAATCCATCGTGCATACCGGTTTTATTGTCTGTGTATTGCGGTTGCCATCCTAACTCGCGGCGTAACTTGCTGGAATCCATTGCGTAGCGCATATCATGACCTGGACGATCATTGACATGTTCATACCAATCTTTACCTTTACCCATTAACTCACAAATCAATTCAATCACCATCTTATTATTAACATGATCATTATCCGCGCCAATTATGTAGGTTTCTCCTAGAACGCCTTTTTCTAGGATTAAATGAACTGCTGAGTTATGGTCATCAACATGAATCCAGTCACGGACTTGTTCGCCGGTACCATAAAGTTTTGGCTTGATATCACTTAAAATATTGGTAATTTGACGCGGAATAAATTTTTCAATGTGTTGGTATGGTCCGTAATTGTTAGAGCAGTTTGAGATAGTTGCTTTAATATCAAAACTACGAATCCAGGCACGAACTAGCATGTCGCTGGAAGCTTTAGTACTAGAGTAGGGACTGGAAGGCTTGTATGGAGTATCCTCTGTGAAGCGATTTGGGTCATCAAGCTCTAGATCACCAAAAACCTCATCAGTTGAGATGTGATGTAGTCTCTTATTATGTTTTCGAATAGCCTCTAGAATGGTATATGTGCCAATTATATTTGTTTCAACAAATGGCCATGGATTACGTAAAGAATTATCATTGTGACTTTCGGCAGCGAAGTGTACAACTATGTCATTTTCAGCGACTAATTTGTTTATTAATTCGGCGTCGCAAATATCGCCTTCTACGAATGTAATTTGGTCAGCTACAGTTTCCAAATTAGCACGATTTCCGGCGTAGGTTAATTTGTCAATAACAGTGACTTCATATTCTGGCTTGTGTTTTACGGTATAATGCACAAAATTCGAGCCAATGAATCCCGCGCCTCCCGTGACTAGCATCTTTGTCATAAGTATAGTATATCAGGTATAATAGAGAAGTTATAGAGGAGGATATTATGAAAGTTGTAATTGTTAGCGGCTATTTTAATCCATTGCACGGTGGGCATTTAGATATGATTGAAGCGGCTGCAAAAATGGGTGATTATTTGATTGTAGTGGTGAATAACGACAAACAGCAATTGCTAAAAAAAGGAAAAATTATCCTTAATGAAGAAAATCGACTCCGCTTAATGCGGGCGTTAAAGGGCGTGGATCAGGTGATGCTTTCTATTGATGAGAATCCTCCGGTTACAGAAACCTTAGAGATGATCGCTCGGCAATATCCGGGATGTCAATTGGTGTTTGCAAATGGTGGCGATAGATCGGCACCGGAAGTTGTTCCAGAGCGTGATGTTTGCGAAAAGTACAACATTGAAATGGTCTATGGAGTTGGCGGCTCAAATAAAGCAGACTCGTCTACTCGAATTAATCAAGCTACTGGACAGGAAAGCTAATCTCAGCTTTTTCGACCATATTTTTCATATACAGCCAAAGTCTGCTCGGCCATGCGCTGCCATGAAAATGTCTTAACGTGTTTCTTGCCTTTTTTAACGAGTTCATTGCGCAATTTATCGTCGGATAAGATGTCGTCGATTGATTTTGCTATATCCTCGACACTGAAAGGATCAAAATAGTGAGCGGCATCACCGTGGGTTTCTGGCAAGCAAGTAGCCGTACTCGAAGCGACTGGCGCGCCGTGTAGCATTGCCTCTAGCCCTGGCAAACCAAATCCTTCACTGAGCGAAGGGAAGCAATAAACTGCCGTATTTTCATACATCCAGCGCAATTGCTCGTCTGATATAAAGCCTGTAAACACAACGTTTTTAATTCCGTGCTCATTTACATATGTCTCGTGGCGAGCGTAATTACTATCTTTTTTACCCGCCAAAGCCAGCGTTAAATCTGGATATTTTTTCTGCAACAAGGCAAACGCGTCAATTAGTCGTTGAAGGTTTTTATGTGGTGTTGGTCTACCGATATACATAATGAATTTTTTACCAATCAGCTCATCAACAGGTTCGTTGCCTTTTGGCAGTTCGTCTGCAGACTCCAAAGTTACAGTAATTTTCTCTGGGTTTACGCCGGTGAATTTAATCAAATCATTTTTTACGAAGTTAGAAATTGTGATGATATGTGAAGATTTTTTCGCAACTTTTTTATTGACCCATTTATAAATTTGCTGCTTAATCCAGAAAACGACAGGATTTTTATCTGGATTCCTAAACCTGACAGTGGTCAAATCTTGCATCGTAGTAACAACTGGACTGGAATTATACCAAACAGGCTGCTGGACCATCGCAAAATGAACTAAGTCTGGATGGAGGCTTTCAAGTTGTTTTTTAAAGCCGATTTGCTCGGCGAAAGTGTATTCTTTGTAGGGACAAATGACTTTTTTAAAGCGCGAATTGCTCGGCTGCCAACTATCAAAATCCTTTGGCTTGAGCAGAATAACGTAATCGTTTTTATTATCAATTTTCTGCAAATAATGAATCAGCCGTTCGATGTACCGACCAGTGCTAGTCCTTAATGTTCGGGCGTCAATTACGATTTTCACGATAATGTTCCTTCCATGATTTATCAACTATATTTTTTATCGCTTTATGGAAAATTGCGGCTGAAAATTCGTTTGCTGTGGCTGAGATTTTTGTTGGTGAAACTTTTTTACCAGGAAGTTTCTCTAAGGTTTCTATCAATGAAGAATCTGTTTGCTCAGAAAAGAACCAGCCGTTTTTTTCGGGTTTTATATAATCAAGTGCGCCGCCAGCTTCATACGCAACCACCGGAATGCCAGATGCTAACGCTTCAACTGGCGCAATCCCGAAATCTTCGTGTGAACAAAAAATAAACAAATCTGCTTTTTTAATATATTTTTCTCGCGTGGCATTATCAACAAATCCT
This sequence comes from uncultured Candidatus Saccharibacteria bacterium, assembly GCA_963523995.1. Lineage (GTDB taxonomy): Bacteria > Patescibacteriota > Saccharimonadia > Saccharimonadales > Saccharimonadaceae > Nanosynbacter. The sequence goes on from CAURDR010000001.1 coordinate 12,691, forward strand.
AAGAAAGTAGTGTGTTTATCGGCGATATTTTTTAGATTATCAACGTCTGGACCCTTTCCAATAATATCTAATTGCCAGCCAAGTTTCCGGCAAGCTTTAATAGCAATATCAAGCCGTTTCATCGGCACAATTCGCCCCCAAATCAGACAGCGAGGTTTTTTGGGGATGGACGTTTGCTTGCGATTTTTAGCAAGTGGCGAAAAGCTCGACACGTCAATTGGCGGAAAAATAACCGTACTTTTTCGTTTGTAAAACTCTTCAATGTCAGCCTGAATTCCTGTAGAGTTGGCGATAAAAACATCGACTTGCTGAGCGGCGTTGAAATCTCGTTTTTTCAGTGGTCTAACTAGGGTTTTTAAGCCCAAACGTGCCAGCCATTGCGGGCGAAAACTTGGTCGTTTGATATATTCGTCGTAATGTCGCCAATAAAAATGCGTTGGCGTGTGGCAATAGCAGATATGAAGTTGATCTGGTCTGGATTTGCGGACGAATTTTGCCTCACCATTTCCAGAGCTTGAGATGATAATGTCAAATTCGCTAAGATCAAGTTTAGCGAACCACCACTGTCTAAGAAGTGGCAGTAATCGTCGAATTTTTGAAAACGGCCATCGCTGTAAATAACCAGTAATGACTTTGTTGTCTAATCTTTCTCGCCATTCGTCACTACAAAAAGAAGTGTAAATTGGTGCATCTGGGTATAATTTGTGAATTTCCAAAACGACCTTTTCGGCTCCGCCGCCGTAAATCCAATCGTGAACTATGACAATTTTTGGCTTACTCATTAATTATCTTTCTGGAAAATAACCAAGCAGGTTTTTAATAAAATCGTGATGTCCATCCAGATGCTCCAGTTCTGGACGTAATATAAGTCAATTCGTCGCCGTTCTTCAAAGCTAATACTGCGCCGACCAGATACTACTGCAAGTCCAGTGAGTCCTGATTTGACCGCTAATAAAACGTGTTTTTTATCGTATGCGCTTAATTCGTGCGGTACCAGCGCTCGCGGTCCGACTAGGCTGATATCTCCTTTAACGACGTTGAATAACTGCGGTAATTCATCAAGGCTAAAGCGACGAATAAATCGACCAACTGGCGTCACACGAAAATCATGATCAAGCTTGTCGCCGTTTTTACGGTATTCTTCAATTAGCTCAGGCTTACCAACCATTCGAAAGACTTCTTCGTCAGTTTTGCCATCAAACTTTGCATAATGCGAGCGGAACTTATAGACCTTAAACGGTCGATTGTAGCGAGTGAGACGTTTTTGCTGTTTGCCGTGCATTAAAATCGGTCCCGCTGGGTCGCTGATTTTTACGGCAATTGCCACCAAAAGCATAATTGGCGAGGCGATAATAATCCCAGCTGTTCCACCGATAATATCCATAATCCGCTTAACAATTCGCCCATAGCCCATTAACGGCGTCGGATGAGTGTGAATTAGCGGCACGGAGTCGATGATATCAATAGTGTGCTTGGTGGTCATAATTCCGTCGAATTCCGGCGCTTGATAAAAATCCAGATAATGTTTCTGGGCAATTTGATAATGTTCACTAACGTTTTTTGAGTCGGTTTGGATGATGACGTCAATTTTATCTCTGGTGAGCGCCGATTCTAATGACGAGCGTCGAAGCTTTTTTAGTTCAATAGGAATGAACTGGGTTTGTGCAACAATTCCGCTAATCTTAAAGCCAGTTAACGGATTAGTTTCTATAAAATCAGCCAGAACGTGAGTTAAATCACAATTGCCAATTAATATAACACGGCGAGCTCCTAAGCCGCGCTTTAATAACTTCAGACGAACAATATTGGCGGCGCTGCGGAAAATCATTAGTAGAACAAAGCCAATTCCAGTGGCATAACCAGCGACGAGTTTGGCTGGGAATAACGGAGTGTTGGTAAAGAACGTCACGGAAATCATAATCATAATTCCAGTTATTGACGCTAAAAGTATTCGTCCAAAGTTTCGTAATGGGTGCGTGTAAATCTCTCGGTCGTATAAGCCAAAGAAATAGAACATTACAATCCACAACGGCAGCGTCATAAAAATGGAGGTGATAAAATCCATGGCATTGATACTGATATGGAATGGTCTAGGATCCAGGGAAATTCGCAAAATATAGGCAATAGTAAATGCGCTCAATAAAGCTAAGATATCAAGGATGACCAGAACAATTTTGAAGTAAAAATCAGACTTTTTCCGCATAATCTCTGGGGTAATTATACAAAAATATGCCGATTATAGCAAAACAATGAATCGTATTTATGAAACTGCCAAAAAACCAGAAATGCACAAACATCGCGATGGTCAAGGATAAGATAAATTGAGCTTTAATTTTACGGATATTTTTTATGGCGAAAAATATGATTATCAACAGGACAATTAGAAGGGCAAATAGCCCGATGATTCCTAAGCCACTGAGTAATAATATGTAAAAAACGTAGACTGTTTGGTCTGTTGGGACGTTTATGTGAAGATGTTTTTGGATGAAATTACCGAGGTTGCCGAGTCCAACGCCAAAGAAGAACGTTCGTGGCGATGATAGCCAAGATTTTATGGCTAAGTCACTGGCGCTGAGCCTGTCATTGGCGGAAGCTTCAACAAAACCGGCAGGTTGGAAAGAATTGTTGCTTGGTGGAATGTTTTCGGCGGATTTTGGCGACGGATTTTTGGCGACGGATTTTTGTGGAATCTTAATTTTCCCGAGAGATAATTGATCAACCATACTGACGAAGGTATTGTGTGCGATGAAGGGCGTATTGGCGTATCTAATGTTGGCTGATGAGAATAATAAGATGAATCCGAATAGTAATCCAACGAAGATGATTGGAAGTTTTTTACGAATAAAAGATGCGTCAATTCGTTTTATGAAAACGATTATAAATAAGGCTGTGATGGCGATAAAAATTGCCAAAAATCCGCCACGGGAAAATGTTAAAGATATGGCGAGAGTTGTGAAAAATAGGCTAAATTTGGCTAAGTGAGATTTTGATTGAAAGAGTGCAAGGAAGAATGCTGGAAGTAGAGAATTGGCGAAGAATTGTGGTTCGGCGGCGAATAAATTGATTCGTGGAAATCCAAAAACGTCGGCTTTACAGCCAGCGCAAAGCGTACCAAATCCTGTTGGTTCAAAAATGGCGACGATGAGCTGAATGATTGCTAAAATCCCAAAAACCAGCCCGCTCCATAATCCAACGCTGATGAGTTTGCGTTTTTCTGATTTTGACAATTCACTATAAATTAAGCCAGCGGATAATCCGACGGTGAGTAAGAATAATAGCGATAATGAATATAACGCGGTGCGCAGGCGTGCTTCTGCGAAAAATACGCCGACGACGATGGCGATAAAAATTGCCAAAAATCCGCCGATTAGCCATCGGTTTTTCAACAATTCTTGGCGTTTTTTAAGTAGTAATGGCAAAGAAAATAACAGTAGGCTTACGGCAACGATTTGATATAATCCTACGCGCAGCGACGGGAAATCCAGAATTGATAAGCCGACACTGGGATGCAGAGCAAATCCGCCGCCAAAAACAATGATAGCCAATAGCCATAATCGAACGTCGTTAATGTATTTTTTTGCCATATTTTAAGTATAGCGTATGGTGTATACTTTAGATATGAAACTGACGAAAAAGCAAAAAATAATGTTGGATTTTATCGATGGGTTTATAAAAGGCAATGGCTATAGCCCGACGCTTCGGGAAATTATGCGCGCCTTGGGTTATAAATCGGTATCGACGGTAGCAAAACACGTTGATAATTTGGTGGCTGCGGGATTTTTGGAGAAGCAGGACGGCGAAGTTAGGTCTTTGACGCTGAGCAGTGAGAAAAAAGAAGTTTGGTGGCAAAATTTAGCGAAAGAAATTAAGAAGAGAGAAGCTGAAGATGACGAAAAATCACGCTCGGAAGTGGAGATTTTAAAAAAAGCATTGGAAATTGTCCACCAGTAACTTTACAACTATTCAAAAACTCGCTATAATACAACACATATTCCGGGGTAGCTCAGCGGTAGAGCGGTTGGCTGTTAACCAATAGGCCGCGGGTTCGAACCCCGCCCCCGGAGCCAAATCGAATTTTAAGACTTCAACAAGTATAGTTGAGGTCTTTTTTATTGGAGGGGATGTTATTTTTCAAAATCTTACTCTTTTGCTTTAGCCATTTCTATGATAGTAAATAACGTAAATGCTTATTCTGATATAATTAAAGAGTAAATAATTAACAAAGGATAAAAGCAATGCCAATGAAAATAGTATCACTGTTTTCGGGAGCTGGAGGCTTGGACCTTGGTTTTGAAAATGCTGGTTTCCAGATTATCTGGGCTAACGAGTATGACAAGACTATTTGGGATACCTTCCAGTATAATTTCCCGCACACAATATTAGACAAACGTAGTATTACAGACGTCCCTGAGAACGAAGTACCAGATTGCGATGGTTTGCTTGGCGGTCCTCCCTGTCAGAGTTGGAGTGAGGCTGGTGCGGGTCGTGGAATAGCCGATAAAAGAGGGCGCCTTTTTAACGACTATATTCGCATTCTTAAAGCAAAGCAGCCAAAGTTCTTTCTTGTTGAAAATGTTTCTGGTATTCTCGCTCCAAAACACTCCGAAAGCTTCAATGGTTTTCTTAAAGATTTTGAGGAAGCTGGATATAATATTAGCTGGAAGCTTGTCAATGCAAATGACTACAATGTTCCAGAGGACCGTCTGCGTGTAATCATAGTGGGTTATCGCAAGGATTTAAATCGTACATTTACATTTCCGGAGCCAAATGAATATAAGCCTAACCTCAGAGATGCAATTGGTGATTTACCAGAGGCGATACCCGCTCTTGAAAAAAATAAGACAAATGGCGACCTTGAAATTGACAACCACGAGTATATGATAGGTGGATTCTCGCCGATTTTTATGTCAAGAAATAGGGTTCGCTCTTGGGATGAGCCGTCGTTTACTATTCAGGCTGGCGGACGACAAGCCCCGTTACACCCTAAAGCACCAAAGATGGTTAAGGTTGAACCTAATAAGCAGATATTTTGTGAAGGCAAAGAACACATGTATAGACGTTTAAGTGTGCGAGAAGCTGCTAGGATACAAACATTTCCGGATAGTTACAAGTTTTTATATAGGGATGTAGCGAACGGCTATAAGATGGTAGGCAATGCCGTTCCAGTTAATCTTGCCAATGCTATTGCCGAGCAGATAAAGAAGGAGCTTAAAGACGTATGGACGAAGACAGAAGTACAATCAACTCAACAATAAAAGGTAAGGCATATGAGTATGCTTGTCTTACAGCTTTGGTAGAGACGGTTAAATCAATCCGTCCTGTTGAGATTGTAGAGAATAATAGTCTTCTTATTGCTCGTGGCAGGTATCTAAATGATATTACGGAAGAAGAACGTAATGATATGCTTACTTCAGCAAAAGCGGGCATTGAAGCAATAATAAAAATGGAACCAAAGATCACAGAAGATGGACAAGATAAACTTACTGTTTCGCTTCAGTCTGACGACGTGGCAAAATTAGGCGACATTAGAGATGTGTTGATAATCAGGCGGGATGTCCAGTGGGAAATAGGTGTATCTGTAAAACATAACCACGAAGCCTTGAAGCATTCAAGACTTAGTGCGAAGTTAGATTTCGGGAAGTCTTGGTTTGGCATACCTTCATCTTCTGTGTATTTTGAAGAAATATCCTTAATTTTTTCGGAATTGCAAAACCTGAAAAGCAGAAAAGTGAAATGGCGAGAGCTGCCAGATAAGGAGCATAGTATATATGTGCCGATTTTGAATGCATTTATAGATGAATTGCAGCGAGCCTATGAAAAATATGGTGACGATGTTACTGCTGGTCTTGTGAAGTATCTTCTAGGTAGTAATGGGAACGATTATTACAAGCTTATCCACTACAAAAATCATACGACAAGAGTTATACCTTTTAATTTATTTGGTACACTTAACCAGTCTAGTAATTCAAAGGAACCTGATATTGTAATACCTGACATAGAATTGCCTACACGGATAATTGAACTGTCATTTAAGGATGATTCAAAAACTACGGTTCATTTGACTATGAATAATGGTTGGGCTATATCATTTAGAATACACAACGCTAGTACGATTGTTGAGCCAAGCCTCAAGTTTGATATTAAGTTGTTTGGTCAGCCATCGAGTCTATTCTTTATTGATGTGGACTGGTAGGTGAGATAATAATGACTATGAATAACACTTATTGCGATGGTATGTGGGCTAGATTTCTTTCTAGTCAATGTTTACGGGATGATTTTAAGAGCGGCCCAAAGAGTAGTGATTTAAAGGACATTTTTAACTTTGCTAGTAGTTTAGTGGAGAATGTTGAAGATTTTGAGCGGCGATTTCCAGTGATTGCGCATATTGATCTTTATGGACATACCGCTGTAGACAGCTACTCATATATTCGGCTGGTAAAAAATGAATTGCCAGAGATACGAAAGTTAGTGGAAGAGAGACAAGAGGTTGACATTGTTAAACAGATAGATGATTTGATGAGGTTTATAGAACTAGGTGTCAATAATGTAGATGGCGATGCGATTTTATTGGTTTTTGATGGTATGTAGGCATTTTGAGATATTTGCAGACGTCTTAAAGCATTTTTACAGAACGCTTGTTTATAGTGGTTTGCATGAAAGCAATAACCACACCCCAACCATTAGCTAGGTCGCGACTTATTACGTCCGATTCTAGTTCATCGCCGTTTCGGACGATAGTTAATCCATTTGTCGACATAGTCGTGCCGGTGCTGAACGAGGAGAAAATTCTTCAAAGCAGCATTGAAACGCTTGACGAATACATGATGGAAAATTTGCCATATCGTTATCAGATAACAATTGTAGATAATGGCAGCCAAGATAACACCTTAAAAATAGCGAAAAACTTGGCACAAAATCATCAATCAGTTCGTGTCGTGCGACTGGCTAAACGCGGTCGCGGGCGAGCATTAAAGCGGGTTTGGCAAAGCAGTCAGACGGATATTTTGACGTATATGGATGTCGATTTGTCCACTAGTTTGGATGATTTTCTGCCGATGATTCAGCCGCTTGTGGCGGGCGAAGCTGGCGTGGCGATTGGTTCTCGATTGATGAAAAAATCAAAGACTAGCCGCGGTTTTAAGCGGGAGTTTATTTCACGGTGCTATAACAAGATTATCAAATTGACGTCGCGCACCAAATTTAGTGATGCACAGTGCGGATTTAAGGCAATTCGTCGCGATGTAGCGAAGAGATTTTTGCCAAAAATTAAGGACAATGAATGGTTCTTCGACACTGAGCTTTTGATTAAAACGGAGCGCGCGGGCGTGCCGATTCACGAGCAGCCCGTTACTTGGATTGAAGATACTGATAGTCGTGTGAAGATTGTAAAAACTGCGGTCGATGACTTAAAAGGACTGCATCGAGTTAATAAGGAATTAGACGATCGCTCGTGGCTTGAGAAAATGACTCTTCCGATGTTACTGATTGTGACGGGTGTGTTGTATGTGTTTGGCGCGATTCATAATGGCATGGCAAATAGCTATTACGCAGCGGCGGTACAGGCGGCAAGCCAAAATTGGACGGCGTGGCTGTTTGGCAGTTTGGACGCTGCGAATTATGTTTCAATCGACAAGCCTCCACTGGCGACGATGATAATGGGGCTTAGTGCTCGACTGTTTGGTTTTTCCAGCTTTTCAATGTTACTGCCAAGCGTATTAGCGGGCGTTGGTTCGGTTTGGTTGTTATATTCGGCGGTGAAACGACAATTCGGCTTTACTAGCGCGATGATTTCCGCAGTCACACTGATGTTAGCTCCTGTTGCGGCATTGATGTTCGGATTTAATAATCCAGATGCTATCTTGACATTTATGCTCACCGCCAGCGGTTACGCATTTCTCAGGTCATTAGAAGGTAGGCGACCGCTTTTATGGCTTGGTCTGGCGGGATTGTTTACGGGGCTGGCTTTTAACACGAAAATGCTTCAGGGCTTGATGGTTTTGCCCGCGATGGTGATTGTCTATCTAGCGTTCGCCAAGCCGCCAATTGTTACGCGATTTCTACATTTGATGTTTGCGGGCGTAATTACAACGGTGTCGACTTTATGGTGGAGCGTGCTTGTTTGGCTGACGCCGTCTGGCAATCGACCGTGGGTTGGTAGTACGAATGACAATAGTATTTGGAGTTTGATTTTTGGCTATAACGGTTTTGGTCGGCTATTAGGAAACCGCGGCGGCGGAGGTGGCGGAACTCCTCCGAGTGGTGGAATGGCAATGGTAAGCCCTGGCGGAATGGGCGGCGGTGCTCCCAGTGGCGGTCACGGTCCTGGAGGTACTGGATTTGGCGGGCAAACGGGAATATTTAGGATATTTAATAATGATTTCGGACCGAACATCGCATGGTTGCTAATCTTGGCATTAGCAAGTGGCGGACTACTCTTATGGATTTTGCGCAAGACTCCGCGGACTAATCGCGGACGAGCGGCGGTGATATTCTGGATGCTTTGGTTGATTATTCACATCGTAATATTTAGTATGACTAGCGGCGTGATTCATCCGTACTACGTGGTGGTTATGGCACCGGCTGTCGCGGCTCTGGTTGGGATTGGTGTGCCGTTTCTGTGGGGTTCGTACATCAGACGAAAGTCGTATGCTTGGATTTTGCCGATGTTGGTTGGCGTGACGGTGGCGATTGCGATAATTATCCTTAGCTACGCTGGTACGATGACTTGGCTAATGTGGACGGTTGGTGCTTTGGGGGCTATCGGTATGATTGGACTATTGGTCAATCTATATACGCCGAAACGTTGGCTTCAGAACTTGGCAATTATCACCTCTGTGGCTGCGTGTATGACGGCTCCGGTTGTTTACACGCTGTCGACTATCAACGTTACGCATACGGGCAGCATTCCGACGGCAGGTCCAAGTTCGACGGCGATGCAAGGAAGCAATAATGAAAAATCTCAGGCAGATAGTGCGTTGGTTCAGTATCTTTTACAAAACCAAAATGGTGCGACTTGGTTGGTGGCGGTGGATAGCGCTAATGAATCGGCGGCAATTCAGTTAACCAGTGGTCAACCAGTCATGGCAATTGGCGGATTTAACGGTAGCGACACACCACTCACGCTTGAACAATTTAAGCAATTGGTGGCGGACGGTAAATTGAAATATTATGCCGCCAGCTCGCACGGTCATGGTGGCGGTCCAAACGGCGGAAATAGCGAAATCACAAATTGGATTAAGAAAAACGGTAAAGTCGTTAATTATGGAGGTAGTGATGTAACATTATACGAACTATCTGCATAGGAAATAAATTTAACCAAAGGAGAAATATTATGAAAAGATTAGACCAAGAATCTCAAACAACACCAGAAAATATCTTTAACAATTCGGAAAGCACTTCGAACGAAAAACGCTCAGTTAGTGTCGGCGCGGCAATGGGAATAGCAATTGGTGGCGTGGTTTTGTGTGGACTGGGATTTGTTGCGGGTATGCAAGTTGGCGTCTCGAGCGGAAGCCAAACGGGCGGGCAAGCTGGCGGCCCTCCAGGAATGAGCCAATCTCAAGGCGGTCCTGGCGGATCTAGGCAACAATCTGGCGGAAATAGCAGCACGCCTCAAACTCAATCTGATCAATCAGGACAATCAGATTCATCTTCAGTTGGGCAAACTCCGTCAGCTCAAAATAACGCAACTAACACGCCGCCTTCAGACACTTCACAGTCTGGCGTAGCACCGCAACCAACTTCTCAATCCTCTCGACAATAAAAACCTAGTTCTCAATAAAAAATTACCACCTCATCACGGGGTGGTAATTTTATGTAGTTGCAGGTTATCGTAGAATGAATAGTCCTGCAGCAACTAATGCTAGAGTGGCGATAACGCCTAAGAAGATATTAAATCCTGTGTTTGCGAGTAGACCACTTACGGCATTCTGAGGCTTATTAGCTGGATTGTGGGCGGCAGCTGATGGACTAGCAGGCTGTGGCTGTGGCTGTGGCTGTGGCTGAGGTTGCGGTTGAGGTTGTGGCTGTGCTGTCCTAGGGATTGCTGATGTGTCAATAGCCAGAGTACCGCTAAATGTAGCTGAAACTGCTCCGATTGTTACACTTCTTGTCCAAAGAGTATTCAGGATAGGAGATGCTCCGCTAGCTGGCAGTGACAGTAACTGAATATTTCCAGGAGTTGCCGTGCTGTTAATAACGTCTGCTGAGTTGGTCACGGAAACTACATTTCCTGCCAAATCCTTTAATGGCGAAGCGAATGATTTGTCGGTAGGCTTAATACTAGACTGTTGATCTTCAAGATTTAGTGAAGTTAGGGAAGTCAATCCAGCTAGTGGGTTTATATCTGTAATCTTATTCTCTTTAAGTGACAGAGTTTTTAGGGAAGTCAGTCCAGCTAGTGGGCTTAGGTTTGAGATCGAGTTGTGATTTAACGACAAATTCTTAAGATTCTTGGCGGCTTCTATTCCAGCTAGGTTGGTGATGTTTGAATTGTCTAAGTTAAGATCTGTCAATTTTTCCAATTCTACGTCAGTAATTTTTTGATTTTCCGTACGAGTTGTACCAAGTTTTTCTCCTAGTTTTTCATTGAGCAGCTTGCGCAGTTCCGTGTCTTTGACTTCAACCTCTTTAGGCTCTCGCTTTTGATATACACGAACGTAGTCGACTGACATAGTTGCTGGGAATGTGCCTGGTTCTTCTGTTACGACATTGTAAGCATCTGACCACTTGCCACCAGGACCGTCGATATAATTTCCACCAATTGCCATATTTAGTCGCAAAAAGAATGGCGTGTCAAATGGTCCGTGTGGCGTGGTTGCGGCATTTGGTTGACCAAATCCTTCAACTGTGTGATAGCTCTTTCCGTCAATGAAATATTCTAGCTTTCCTTCGGTCCATTTTACTCCATATGTATGCCAGTCAGTAGTATTTGAAAAGCCTGCCGGTAGATCCGCTTTGTGGCTATTCTTGTGTGTTTTATTGGTTATGGATTTTCCCCAGTGTGCATCCGCGGCAGCATAGTCCAAATCAGAACCCTTTGTTTCTACGATGTCGATTTCGCCATTCATAGGCCACCCGTCACCGTATCTTTTTACGTTAGGGCTCATCCAGAATGCTGGCCAGGTACTCTTATTATTTGGCATTTTTATGCGAGCTTCAAAATATCCGTAAGTCCAAGATTGTTTATCTCTTGTTTCTACGAATCCAGAAGTAAAATCTTTATTTTTACCCTTATTACAGGTTACGCCTGGTTTATATAGACCGATCAGATTCAGGCTACCTCCACTGACGTTTATATTTTCCGCGGATTCTGTATAGCACCCCTGAACCTCACTAGCGTTCCAGCCTCCTATGTATGGAGACCATACGTTCGTATCTAGTGAATCTCCATTAAACTCATCTGACCATACTTTCTCGTATTCACTATCTGTTGGCGGATATGGACTTCCTGCACTTTTGGCATTATCTATAGGCATAGTAAACAACGCCCCGCCAATAATAACCGCAGCGGCCATTAATCCAGTTACCGACTTAAGCTTTGTATTCAAAAAACGTTTTTTTATTAACATTTTTTATCTCTCCCAATATTTTGATATTTAACACCACTATAACAATAAGCGGAATAAAAGTAAAGTTTAATATGTAGCTATTTTAACAACAGAACTATAGAGGTGTCGAATACTGGAGTTTCAGGTTGAAATAAAAAATTGCCACCCCATAATGAGATGACAATTTTTCTATAAACACTTAAGTCGAATTAGCGATTAATCGTTAGGTTTACTGATTTTAGAGATTTGATATTAGAAACTGCTCTTAGGTCGAAGACAGAGTTGTTCTTAAGAGATAAGGACTTAAGGTTTTTAGCTGCCTCTAATCCTGTTAGGTCGTGAATCTTTTCTGCTTCTGATGCGTTGTCGGCTGCGTCCAAGTTAAGGTCTGTCAATTTTTCCAACTCTACGTCAGTAATTTTTTGATCGTCTGCGCGAGAGTTGTTAAATTGAGTAGACAATTTTTTATTAAGTTGAGCGCGCAAGTTATTGTCTGGTACATTAACTTCTTTAGCTGTTCGTCTTTCGTATACGCGGACATAATCGATTGACATAGTTGCCGGGAATGACTTTGGATATTCAGCTAGAGCGTTGTAGGCATTTGACCACTTGCTACCATTGCCATCAATGTAGTCGCCGCCGATTGCTAAGTTGAGTCGTAGGAAGAATGGCTTGTCAAACGGACCATAAGGTGTATTTGCTGCGTTTGGCCATCCAAAACTACTGACTGTATGGAATTTTACGCCGTCAATGTAATATTCCAATTTTCCTTCAGTCCATTTTACGCCGTAAGTGTGCCACTGAGTAGTGTCTTTAAATCCAGCTGGCAATTTTTTACCTTGGGCATGCTTCTTATATCCTGGTGAGATTCCCCAGTGAGCATCTGCTGCCGCGTAATCTAAGTTAGAGCCTTTAGTCTCTACGATGTCAATTTCACCACTGCGAGGCCAACTACCATATGTAGATTCGTTAGGGCTCATCCAGAATGCTGGCCAAGTACTCTTATTATTCGGCATTTTTATGCGAGCCTCAATATATCCGTAAGTCCAAAATTTTTTGCCTTTGGTTTCCACGAATCCGGAGGTGAAATTGCCGCTTTTTTCATTGCCACTACACTTTTCGCCCGGCTTGTATAGTCCAACTATATTTAGACTGCCGTTTTTGACATTGACATTTTCCTCTCTGTCTCTATAGCAACTTTGAACATGGTTTGCACCCCATCCGCCGCTACGTACATTCCAGGACTCTCTATCCAATGATGTGCCGTCAAACTCGTCGCGCCAAACAGGCTCTTGATTCCAGTTGGCGCTATCATTTAGTGGATAATCATCACTAACAGTATTCTTAGCTTGTACGGTTGGCAAGGTAAGTAGTGATCCACTGACAACTAATCCAGCTATCATTATGCCGGTTAACATTTTAACTTTTGTATTTAAAAAGCGTCTTCTTATTAACATACACTCCCCTTAAATTTATGTTAGACACCAATTATAACAACAAGCATAATAAAAATAAAAGAAGAATAGTCAATTTTACAGCAAAATTAAAGAACCATTATTTACTATATAAATAGCATCAATTAGAGGAATAATTACCATGAAAAAGGTATAAATGAGAACAAGTTAATTTAACAACAAACCTATGGCGACGATGACTTCGCAACTTTAGGTAGTTATGTGAAATTGTTGAAATATAAAGGTATAATATAATACGTGAGAGTTTTACTGATTGAAGATGATGTTACAATTGCTCGACTATTAAAAGAAGGGTTAGAAGACGAGTCATATGCAGTTGACGTGGCGAATGATGGCAGCGAAGGCTATCGGACTGCCGCGGCTGATGACTATGATGTTATTATTTTGGATATAATGTTGCCAGAAATGAACGGCTATGAAGTTTGTCGAGCTTTGAGAAATGATGGTAATAAAACGCCGATTTTAATGTTAACTGCGCGTGATGCGGAGTGTGATATTGTTGAAGGTTTGGATACAGGGGCGGATGATTATTTAGCTAAGCCGTTTAGCTTTGACGTGCTATTGGCTCGTATAAGGGCGTTACTTCGTAGGCCGAATGAGAAATTAGAGGAAATTCTTCAGGTGGGCGATTTGAAACTTGACCCAAGCTCAAAAAAAGTAACGCGAGCTTCGCAGGAAATTAACTTGACCGCTAAGGAGTATGGTGTTCTGGAATATTTGATGCGAAATAAGGGTAAAGTTTTATCGAAAGAACAAATTATATCGCACGTTTGGGATTTTGATGCGGACGTATTGCCGAATAATGTTGAGCTATTTATTATGTTTTTGCGCCGAAAAATCGATAAGCCATTTAAGTCGAAATTAATTCACACGGTTTCGGGTTTTGGCTATAAATTAGAGGAGAAATCATGAAACAGCAACGCGTCAAGCGACTAGCGCTGAGCTATTTGGCTGTGATTATGACATTGTCGCTGGCGTTTAGCGTGATTATTTATGCCGTTACCTCGACACAGCTTAATCGAGAATTGCCGCCTGATGATCATATTAAGCAATCTGCGGATATCGAAGATCAATTTCATCATCGGTTAGAGCGACGTGACAATGAAACGCGCGAAATGGTGGTGGTATCTTTAATTGTATTAAATGGTGCGATGTTGATATTTGGATATTGGCTAAGTCTAGTGTTGGCACGAAGAACGCTGGCGCCAATTGAACGGTCAATTGAGCAGCAAGCCCAATTTGTGTCTAATGCCAGCCACGAGCTAAGAACTCCGTTGGCGGCGTTGCTTTTGAGTAATGAAATAGCGATGCGTAAGCGTGTGTTGACCGACGAAAAAGCTCGTCAGGTTTTGAGCCGAAACGTTGAGGAAATTAAAAAGCTGACCAATCTTAGCAATTCGCTGCTGGATTTGGCGAAGTCAGAAAATGCTTTGAATGATCCAGAGTCAATTGATATTTCTGAAATCATTAAAGAAGTTACAGGGCAGTATTCTCAGGTTGCAAAAGCAAAGCAGATTAAAATTTTACAGAACGCTCCAGATGGTCAAAAAGTAGTTTTACAGGCAAATGCGGTTCGTCAGATTTTATCAATTTTGGTGGACAATGCTATTAAGTACGCGCCGCAAAAAGTCGGCGAAGTGAAGATTCAGGTTGGTTTGAATAAAAATTCTGTGGAATTTATAGTTAAAGATAACGGACCGGGCATTTCGTCAAATGATCAAAAGCATATTTTCGAGAGATTTTATCGTGCAGACGCAGCACGGACTCGAACCGACGCGTCGGGCTATGGTTTGGGGCTGGCAATTGCTAAAACCTTGGCAGATCGCTGTGGTTATACTATTCGCATCAAAAGCAAGCCATCAGCTGGCGCGGAATTTATACTAGTTATTCCAAACTAATAACAGATAGAATATATAGTTTTTTGTTGTATTTTATACAATTATGCTTGTAAAGCTCATTTAGTAATGATATTGTGAGGTCACAAATTAAGTAAAAACACAAACGTGTACGGGAGGGAAACAAAATGGGTGTTTCTTATACTAAAATAATCGGCGCCGCGTCGGTGGCGGCTATTGTTGGCATAGTGGCGCTTCATTCGCCGGTAAGTGCTGCGCCAGCTTCATTTACGTGGACTGGCTCAGCTGGCGACCATAAAATGTCAACCGCTGGCAACTGGAAAGAAGGTCAAGTACCAACAGAAGGCTCTAAGTTGGTATTTAAGTGTGTTGATGGGCCTACTGAAAATATTCAGAACGATTTAACGGTAGCTCTGTCAGGCTTAGAGGTTAAAAAGCTGGATAGTCTTCCTGACGGTAAGTCGTGCGCCGACTATAATATTGATACGATGCGGTTTACGTCAGATGCTGAATTTACTGGAGATCATACCAGTAGCGATAGTAAGGATGAGCGTAAAATCCCTAAAGTTTATATTGTTGGCACTATTAATGGCTTATCAAACTTGAAGTCTAATGGATTTGATGGTGGACTTGAGGAGGGAGTTGAAGAAAAAAATAGGTCGACTATAAATCGTTTTGAGGTTGCAAATTCTGGCTGTAATGACATAGCTGGTGTGAAAGCTTCAGAGATAATTGTCGGAGAGAACGCCGGTGCGTGGCCAAAAAACGCTAACAGTGTTACTATTAAGAACAAAGGTCAACTAGACATTAGTTATTATAGCGATGAGACAAGTTCCAGTAAAATCACTTTTGAAAATGGCTCGATGATTTCTAGTGGAATACGTTGTTATTACGTTGCAAGTCATCAGAATGTGACGACGGTTCTGTCTGGCGACATTACACTTAATGGTGACGTTGAGTATCAGCTGGCACCAAATGTCACATTGAAGATTACTGGTAAACTTAGTGGTCCAGGTAAACTGGTTGCTCATAAAGATAATGAAGGTACAGTACTGGTTGAGTCTTCAAATAACACTAGTGGCACCCCGAACGGTCAGATTGGTCATACTAACGAGGCTAAAACAATACAATTAGACGGCGACAAGCCTGATGAGTTTGTGACTGTTAAAAAAGGTGAAACAGTTTTACTAAATGGTAGTCGCTCTCATGTGACCGTTCGTGAAGGTGGTGTATTTGGCGGTGATGCCACGGTAAAGGGTCTTTATGTATCAGGTATTGTTTCTCCGGGCAACTCACCAGGTAAAATTACTGTACTGGAAGGTTTCTCTCTAAATAATACCGGTGTATATAAGGCTGAAATCTTAAACAAGGATCACTATGATCAGATTGTTGCACATGATGTTTATCTAAAGGGTAGTCTAGACTTAACATACTTGGCTGGTGGTGTCATTAAGAAGGGCGATACCTTTACGATCGTTAATAATAACGGCACTAACCCTGTCCAGGGAACGTTTAAGGACTTACCAGAAGGTGCAGAAGTAACTGTAAGTGGTGCAACCTTCAAGATTAGTTATGTTGGCGGTGACGGTAATGATGTTGTACTGACGGCACAGAATGACTCAAAAGCTCCAAAAGCTCCAAATACGGGTGGTGAAAAATTGTCTGTTAATTTGATTGGGGCTATAGCTGGAGTCGCTTCAGCAGCCGCTCTGCTATTCGTAACAAAACGAAAGAGTCTTAGTAAGAAATAAAGAGCCGAAGTAAAGGCTTAAAAAATCGACAGGCACGCCATAAGCGGTTTGACGCAGAGCGTGCCTGTTGGCTACAATGAGGTAGGTATGATACGGGGAGAACGAAATATACGCAATTTACAGACACCGCCAAGGACTAGGGGTCGAGTAGTCGTACCGCGACGCAGGCTGATGAGTGATATTGTTGTAAATGTGACTGATAGTGTGAATATGAAGCATACTGCGGATATTGCTCATCATTCTGTGTCGACTAAGACAAAACAGCCTCGGCAGTGCATAAAATCAAAGAAACCTACGCTAACTAATAAAAAACTGACTCGAGCAGCCCGCTTGCTAGATATCTATGGAGAGTCTGTGTTTGTCGGTGATTTTCGGGGTAGCAAGCGGAGACGTATTAAGCAATCTTTGCGAAATATTTTAGGTGGTAATTTTCGTAAAAAGCTTCCTGGCGTAATTGCAGTTATTCTTTTGACAATCTCGATATATTCGTTTGTTGACTCCTGGCTGTTGAATAGTCGAATAAAGAACGCCGTTAATGGGGCGCCAGTAACAGCACGCAGCGATGATTCTAATGATCGTAGAAGTAGTGAAGGTAAAGACGAAACTAAAGTGTCTAATGATGCTATTGCCAAATATAGGGTTGCTGCAGATTTGCCGCGAGTCATCACCATTGAGAAGTTGGGGGTTAAGGCTAGGGTTTTGCAAATGAGCGTCAATTCGGACGGTTCAATGCAGTCACCTGTCAACATCTTTGATGCTGGATGGTATACCGGCAGTGTTAAGCCAGGTCAGTTAGGCGCATCTATTATTGTCGGACATGCGTCGGGTACAACTTCAGGTGGAGTTTTTAATAAGCTAGAGTCTTTGAATGCCGGTGATACGATTAGTGTCGAGCGTGGCGATGGTAAAATACTGCGTTATCAGGTGATAAAAAAACAAACAGTTAAATTATCTGATGTGGATATGAATAGTTTTATTCGGCCAGCTGATGGTGTATCTGAGGGTCTGAATTTGATGACGTGCGCAGGGGAATGGATAAAAAATTCCCAAACTCGTAATAACCGAGTAATGATATTCACTAAGCGGATTTAAGTTGTCTGATGTTATAATTTATGCATGGGAACGTTGCCAGATCACGATAAATTATTAACCAACAGAGCCTTGCGGTGTGCGGCGACGGAGCTGAACGTTGATTCATCTGAATTACGGATTACGCCAGTAAGTGGCGGCTTTTCGCTTAATCGTCGGGCATTAGTGTCGTCTGGTAGTCGAACGATTTTCGTTAAAGAAGTTGATGCTGATTTATTGTCGGATGAGGGTGAGCGGGAATTAGGCTGGCTAAAAAAAGATTATGCAGTAACACGCTTGTTACAGAAAACTTATCCGCAATATGTTGCTGATTGGACTGAATTGTCTGATGATGGTCACGTGCTAATGACGAGCAGTTATGCTTCGTCAGATGGGTGGTTGTGGCAACCTCCGACGGATAACTCTGTCGCGGAACGTTATATTTCGACGGTGATAACCGCGGTTCGCGAGTTGGAAAAAATAAAATTGCCGCAGGAGATAATTGAAGAATTGCAATTACAACCGTTTGCGACGGAAAAGCTTGGCTTAGATGATGGAATTGATCAGGTTATTGCTGATGCTGATATTCGTCGTCGGTTGATTGATAACTATCAAAAACTATTGACAAGTCAGTTGGAGATTAATCAGCGGCGTTGTCAGGCTATAATTGAGCTGTTAGAAAAGCGCGATGAGTTGATTGATATTTCGGTGCGCGCTAAAGACTTTGCCAAGCAGACGGAAGATTGCTTTAATCATTCGGATGTTCGTAGTGATAATCTGGCATTTAATCCGCAAACTGGCGAATTGAAGTTGGTTGACTGGAACTGGACTTCCTATGCGCCCCAGGGATCTGGTGCGACAGAATTTCTGGTTGATATGGCGCGCCATGCTCATGACGTAACGCCGTGGCTAGGTGAGTTGAACGTGGAAATGCTGGCGTCATTTGTCGGATTTTTCCTTATACGTAGCCTCAAGTCACCACTCAAGCCGGGTGATAATCTTCGTCAAATGCAAGCGTTATCAGCGGCTGTTGCTTACGATTTATTGCAATCTATGTAAAGAAATCATAAATGTAAATAATACAATGTACTTTCATTGACAGACGCTATATATCGCGTGTATATTCAATATTAAGCACTACATATGGTGTTTTAGAAAATAAATAACGTTTTTTGCAACATGCACCCACTGGAGAGGTTGGGCTAGTTTGCTATTTTTATAAACAAGGAGGGGGAATGTATAAATCAATTAAAAAACGCGACGGTCGAACTGCTAAATTTGATCGAAAAAAAATTGAAAAAGCAATTGAAAAGGCAGGGCTGGAAACTGGCGAATTTGACGCCGCTCAAGCAGTTGAATTGACCGACAAGGTTTTGGGTGTTTTGGAAACTCGTAACCAAAAGCGTCTACCAAGCGTTGAAGATATTCAGGATATTGTTGAGGATGCGTTGATTGACTCTAAGTTTAAGAAAACCGCAAAGGCATATATTATTTACCGCGATCAGCATAAAAAATTGCGTGAAATTACCTCTAATGCACACGTTGATTTGATTGATAAATATCTGGAAAATTTGGACTGGAAAGTTAATGAAAACTCTAATATGGGTTACAGTCTTCAGGGTTTGAATAACTATGTTTCAGCGGAGATCACGAAGACTTACTGGCTGGATAAGATTTATACATCGAAAATCGGGCAAGCTCACAAAGAAGGCGACTTGCATATTCACGACCTTAACTTGCTAAGTGTTTATTGTGTTGGTTGGGACTTGACTGACTTATTACAAGAAGGATTTACTGGCGTGGCCGGTAAGGTTGCCTCCAAGCCAGCTAAGCATTTCCGATCAGCGCTTGGTCAAGTTGTAAACTTCTTTTATACATTACAGGGCGAAGCGGCTGGTGCGCAGGCTTTTTCTGATTTTGACACGCTATTAGCGCCGTTTATTCGTGCCGACAAATTGAGCTACGACGAAGTAAAACAGGCTATTCAAGAATTCGTCTTTAATGTCAACGTGCCGACTCGTGTTGGTTTCCAGACGCCATTTACCAACATTACACTTGACCTTGAATGTCCAAAACACATGGCAGATAATCCAGTGATTATTGGTGGCGAAATGCAGGACACGACTTATGGCGAATATCAAGAAGAAATGAATATGCTAAACAAGGCGCTATTGGAAGTTCTTTCTGAGGGCGACGCTAATGGTCGCGTGTTTACCTTCCCAATTCCAACGGTTAATATCACCAAGGACTTCAATTGGGATAATCCGGTGATTGAAAGTTTGTGGGAAGCTAGCGCTAAATACGGCATTCCGTACTTCTCAAACTTCATCAATTCTGATATGGATCCAGAAGATGCGCGCTCGATGTGTTGTCGATTGCGTATTGATAATCGTCAATTGGAATATCGTGGCGGTGGCTTGTTCGGCTCAAATCCAATGACTGGTTCGGTCGGTGTGGTAACAATAAACTTGCCACGACTGGCGCTAAAGTCTAAGAACGAAAAAGAGTTCTTTAAGGGGCTGGCTGAACTTATGGATATGGCAAAGGACAGTTTGGAGACCAAGCGTAAAGTTTTGGAGCGATTGACCGACGCTAATTTGTATCCGTACACTAAGTTTTATTTGCGAAACATTAAACAGCGTTTCAATCAATATTGGAAAAACCATTTTTCAACCATTGGTTTGATCGGCACGAACGAGGCGGCGCTCAATTTGCTGGGCGTTGATATTGGCACGGAAAAAGGTAAGGCTTTTGCTGAGAAAACGCTTGATTTTATGCGCGATCGTTTGGTGGAATATCAGAAGGAAACTGGCAATAATTACAATCTTGAGGCAACGCCAGCTGAAGGCACAACTTATCGATTGGCACAACTTGATAAAGCCAGCTTCCCAGATCGAGCGCACTTTGCTAATGGAATTGGCGCGGAAGTTAAATGTCCGTTCTATACCAACTCTAGTCACTTACCAGTTAATTACACGGACGATTTGTTTGAGTTGATGGATCTTCAGGACAATTTGCAAACCAAGTACACGGGCGGCACGGTGATTCACTTCTTCTTGGGTGAGCGCATGGACGATCCGCAAACTTTGAAAAAATTGGTGAAAACGATTTGTGAAAATTACAAATTGCCATACTTTACATTCAGCCCAAGCTTCTCAATTTGTAAGAATCACGGCTATATTGTTGGTGAACATCCAGAATGTCCAAAGTGTGGTGAAGCGACTGAAGTTTACTCACGCGTGGTTGGTTTCTTGCGTCCAGTTTCTCAATGGAATAAGGGTAAGCAAGCGGAATTTGAAATGAGGGAACATTATGACAATGCCGCCGAACACCAGCGACTTAGCGCCGTTGCGGCAGCTTAAGGTGTCAATTGGTGGAATTCAGAAGCTGTCGCTCGTGGATTATCCAGGGCATGTGGCGGCAGCTCTGTTTCTCTCTGGTTGTAATATGCGCTGCGGTTATTGCCATAATCCTGAATTGGTATTACCTGAACGATTGGCGCCGAGCCTTCCAGTTGATGAAGTGATGATATTTCTAAAATCGCGAGTTGGTCGGCTGGACGGCGTGGTGATTTCTGGCGGTGAACCAACGATGAGTGAAGATTTACCAGAATTATGTCGGATGATTAAGAAGCTTGGTTTTGATATTAAATTGGATACCAACGGCACGCATCCAGATATAGTTCGCGGAATGGTCGAAGAAGGGCTGATCGACTTTATTGCGATGGACGTAAAAGGTCCGCTGGAAAAATATGTTGAAATTGCGGCGCGACCGATTGATTTGGAAGCGATTAAGGAGAATGTTCGGTTGATGATTGATTCGGGAATTGATCACGAATTCCGTACGACAATTGTCCGCGAGCAACTAGAAGTTAGCGATTTTGAGAAGATTGGCGAGTTGGTTAAGGGTGCGAAGAGATTTGCCTTGCAGCATTTTCGCACTGGCACGACAATTAGTCCAAAGTTTGCGAATTACCACACTTTTACTGACGAAGAATTTAGAGAAGCTCAGAAAATAATGGAAAGGTATGTTGGAGAATGCGTGATTCATTAGAGGTTGAAATTGTGCGCGTCCGTCAGGAAAATCCTGAGGTGAAGACGTTATATTTTGCGCGACCGTTCGACTTTACCGCCGGACAATATATTACGGTTTTTATTGATGGTAGTAGTGTGCGTGAGGGGAAGGCTTATAGCATTTCTTCTCCTCCTGACGATGAGCTAATGTCAATTACCGTGAAGAATGTTGGCGGTGAATTTTCTAGCTATTTATGTTCACGGAATGTTGGCGATAAATTACAAATTAGCCACGCTTATGGCGATTTTAATCCGCAAACAGAAAGTCCTTTGGTCGGAATTGCTGCGGGCTGCGGACTTAGTCCAATTTGGAGCGTTATGGCAAGTTCTAGCCAGCCGACGTTTTTATATTTTAGCCAAAAATCGCCAGAATATATGGTTTTTGGAAATGAGCTAGCGGCGTCAAATATTAAAGTGAAGAAGTTCAGTACTCGCCAGCAGATTGAGGAAAAAGATGGTTGGTTTAACGGTCGATTTAATGTGGAAAAAATTGTTCATGAAACGCCAGAAGATGCGCATTTTTTGGTCTGTGGAAGTTTGCCGTTTGTTAAAGATGTTTGGCAAAAATTATCCGCCGCCGGCGTAAGCGAATTGAAAATTTCAACGGAGACTTTTTTCGAGCAATGAACGAAGGTTTGGCGGATGGAGCGGGCGATTTTAATGTTTTCTCGGCGTTGAATGGCGATGCTAATTTTCAGGATCTATCTTCAGAAATTGATGATACGATTGAATTAAATTTGGTAGAAGCGGTTGCTAGCGGTGAGAAAATTGATACGTCATTTGCCGAAGAAAGTGAAGCGGAAACAACAGAAGAATGTTTGGACGCTGAAAGACGATCGGAAATTTGCCAAAACGTAGCCAGTGCAGTGTGCGCCAGTTGCGCTGCGGCGGGAAACTGTCCAATACTAAGGATGCGAAATTTTGCGGAAGAGAATTTGCGTCCGGCGACAGAAGAGCCGGAGAGTTATTTGCCTGACTTAATGAAGGAGAGTGGTTGTGGTTTTGTTGTTGCTGGATATGTCAGTGCTGATAATGAAGAGAAGCCATCTGAGTCGATTGAAAAAGATAGTCCATCAGAAAATGAAAAAACTGAATCCGTATCAGAAAAACCTGCGGTTAAATCGGAAGTGAGCGATGATGATACGTCGATGTGCGTGTCGGCGGAAAATAATGAAGTGAACAAACCGACGGATGATGAATGTTTGAATAATGAAAGTGAGTTGTCGGAAAATATTCCAAGCGCGAAAATAGTCAAAGAAAATATCTCGCCGAAAATTAACGAAGAGCCGGACGAGACTGAGGCGGCTAGTCAAATTAACTCGATGGACTCGGAAGATGTTGATAAAAAAGTAGACATTCATAAAGAAGATATGTCTTTTGAAAATCAAGCTCCGGCTGTTGATAAAGAGGATGAATTGCCGAGAGAATTATCTATAAAGAAAGATGGCCATGTAGGAGATGAAAACGACATAAACTCTGCACTGTTTTTGGAAGATTCTACTTCAAAGGAAGGTTTGGCTGAGAAAGTTATTCATAATGAGACAAACTCCTCGCCTGTGCGTGATCTTATTCAAGTCAATAATGAAATTGATGTGGTGATGAAAGATGACAATAATAATGCGCCAGCTGAGACAGAGTTTAACGATGAGGCTGTGCGTAAAAGAATTGAATCTGTTGAATTGACAGAAAATAAGAAGGATTTGCCAATTTTACCGCAATGTGATTTTGGAAAGCATAAAGTATGTTTCGAAGATTCAGAGAATATTGCTGTGGATGAAGATTTTGACAATTGTACGGTCGTGAATGAAACAGATAATATGGCGGATGATTTGGGTGATTGCGCAGAGTTGGGCGAAGAAGTTACGCGTGAATCGGAAGAATTGCCGACCAATAGACCTGAAATAATGGGACAATTTACTCCCGATTTGAAATTAGCCGATGATGTAATTGATCGGAATAATATCGTCGATAAGGTTGTGAAAAAACTCGCGAAAAAAGCTGAATTGGCTGAAGAATGTAGGGGATTGGTTACTACGGATGATTGCGATGAGGCAAAATGCTCTGTAAAAATTGAAGAATCGAGCGATTATTGTGATGATACCGATAATATTTTGAACAGGGAATTAAATATTCCAGTTCTTCAAGAAATTCCTGTTTCGTCAGATAATTCATCGGAGGAAAAAGTTAATTATAATTGTGGCGAAGATGATGCGAATAATACAAATATATCCGGCGTTTATTCGGGGATTTGGGCTGATGACAGTCCGTTGAATCCGGAAGATGATACGACTTCGAATAGCTATGGCGTCAATATGTTTTTACCTTTAGCGGAATTGCTAGGTTTTTTGGCTATTAAGATCTCTTCGATAAAACAGGAAATAATCATAAGATAAGAATGGGACATAGTATAATGTTTAATATGACAACAGGTGATACTATTTGGAAGATTGCGAAATAATGGGTAAGCTTATCTTAGAATTAGAGCATTCTGAAGCTAGAGATTTATTATTACGACCTAATTCATATTGCAATTTTGGTTTGCCTACTTATTTTAATATGCAAAATCTATTAGACTGTGCTGATAACATAGTGCAAAAAGGAAACTATAGGAATAGTAGTAAGAATGCAAAAGGTCCAGGTGCTTTTGAGGGTGTGAATTATACGTTACTCGCTAACAAGGATGGTGCATACACATGGAGACCATACGAACTTGTTCACCCGATTCTTTATGTTGAGCTAGTGAATTTACTTACAGAGAAAAAGAATTGGACTTTTATTAAGAAACGCTTCGAAAGGATGCGAAGCAATGATAAGATTATTGCGATAAACATTCCACAAAAACCCGATGATAGCAAAGGAAACACAGAAAAAGAAGAGAATATAAATCGTTGGTGGAGCGAGACAGAACAGGCGTCAATTAAATTATCACTAGAATTCAAATATCTTACAACTACAGATATTACAGATTGTTACGGGTCTTTGTATACACATTCAGTCGCGTGGGCGCTTCATGACAAAAAAACAGCGAAATCTAACCGCAAAGGTCTAGACAAAGAAAATGGACTACTAGGAAATAGTATTGACAATTGTTTGCAAGATATGCATAACAGACAGACAAACGGCATACCTCAAGGCAACATGGTGTCTGATTTAATTGCGGAAATGGTCCTTGGCTTCGCAGATATGTTGTTAAGCGAGCAGCTGAGAAAAGCGAAGATTAAAGAATATAAGATACTTAGATATCGGGACGACTATAGAATTTTCACAAATAGTCGTCAAGATGCTGAAAAAATTCTTCTAGAGTTGAGTGGTATATTAGCGGAATTAAATTTCAAATTGAATCCAAACAAGACAGTGGTCGCGGATAATGTTATTGACACTTCGGTTAAGGCTGATAAGATTAGCCTGATTTTATCTAATTATGGAGATAATAATCTTGGACTACAGCATCAGTTACTTTATATAAGGAACTTCTCAAAAATACATAAAAATTCGGGAAGCGTAAATAGGTTGCTTGGGGATTTTCGAAAGCGTATAGAAGCTCTTAAGAATAAGCCCTTTCAGAGCGATGCGATGATTGCTACCGTAGTGGATATAATGCTTAATAATCCTCGGACATATGCAACTGGCGCTTCTGTGATATCAAAGTTGATATCGTTTGAGGCGGAAAAGGAACGAGGGGATATACACCAAAAAATTATACGTAAGTTTTCCGATGTTCCAAATGTGGGGTACTTAGATATATGGCTACAACGTATTAGTATTAAATTAGACAGAAATAGAAAATTTAACGAACCTTTGTGTAGACTTGTGTCACGCAACTCAATTATTTCTATATTATACGGATGTCCTGTAATTGCAGATGGAATGGTGTTTGGTGTTTGGAATTCTTCATGGTTGCAACTATCGTCATTCAGAGAACTGTCTAAAGTTGGTTTTATAGACGAGACGGTTATTACCGATCTGGACGACATTATGTCACTTGATGAGACAGAAATATATATAATGGACAAATATGATGAGTAAAGTTGCGCGAGAAATCTTGCCGCGGGAATTGGAAGTGATAAATTTTTAAGATTTTATGAAAATCTCCGTACACATTAAACCAAACTCTCGCCATCGTGAGGAAGTTGTGAAAAATGACGATGACACATTGACGGTTTATGTCAAATCTCCAGCAATTGAAGGTCGAGCCAACGCGGCGGCTATTAAATTATTGGCAAAACATTTTAAGGTTGCATCGTCCAAGGTTAAATTAGTGCGCGGTGCAACTTCAAAATATAAGATATTTGAGATTGATTAAGTTTACGGATAAACGGCGCCCGGCGTCATGTCACCGATTAAATTTTGTACCGTTACGAATGAATATCCCTGTTGTTTGAGTGAATCAAGGATGCAAGGAACGGCATTCACGGATGTCTGATGAATATCGTGCATTAAAATCACAGCTCCGTTGCGAGCGCCAGCGACAGCCCTTGAGCAGACGATTTCGCTATTACGATCAGCCCAATCGCGCGTATCGACCGACCAAACAACCGCCGACATTCCGCGCTGACGGAACTGCTCCAAAACTGCCCGATTAAACGCGCCGTACGGCGGACGTATGATGTTAGGCTTGGTGCCGACGGCTTGTTTTATGGCGTTATTTGTCTGGTCAATTTCACTAGCGAGTTGCTCCGCCGAAACTTTATTTAACTCTGGATGCGACCAAGAGTGATTGCCTAATTGATGTCCGCGCGACTGCATACGACGTAACGTGTTGGCGCGTGCTGAAACTTTGCTGCCGATTAGGAAAAATGTCGCCTTGGCGTCGTACTTATCCAATATATCCAACAGTTTTTCAGTGTACGGTCCAGGTCCGTCGTCAAAAGTTAAGGCAATTGTTTTATTTGCGACGGTAGGCGTTGGAGCTGCGGGCGCTGGTTTTGGTTTTTCTGCAGGTTTGGGGATGTTGGCGAATTTTCTCGCCGTTGGGTTTTGTAGATATTTAGAGACGGAGGAAATTGGCACGGTAATTGTCAATTCACCGTAAGATGATGGCAGTAGCGACGCCTGACCGAGCGGCCAAGCCAATGCATTACCGTCGTTGGTGATGATAAAGTTAGACAAAGCTTCTTTATTTATGATTTCGTTCAGGTCAATTTCTGGCTGCTGGCGTTGCTTGATAATCTGAGAAATATTATTTTTGGCAGCGGATATGATTGCTTCGGCAGCCTCATCAGATTGTTCTGTAAAATCAGCTAATCCGACAACTTCGCCAGATTTTTTGTCGAAAGTCCAAAATTGCGTCATTGATGCTGGATGCGCGCCGTTCATATCCTGCTTAATATTGACGACAATTGACAGCGCTTCTGAAGTGTTGTGTGTGACTTGATAACTAATCGTTTCGGTCATTGGCTTATCAAAAACTGTTGCCAGTAAAACCGTATTTTGAAAATCGCGATCAATTTTATCAATAGACTCGCTAATTAAGCGATTAATTCTTTCATTTTCCGTGATCGGATATTCAATTGAAACTTTTTCTCGCTTGTTATCTCTGGTGACGAACTTTGAGCGAATGCCAGAATATTTCGAATCAGCAAAATAATACTTTTCGTCAGATGGCGCAGTTGTTTGTCGCGAGTGTGATTGATTGAGGAAATATATCCCAAATAGCCCTGCTGAAAATAGCAATATCAAAAACGGTATGATAATAAATAGTTTTTTCGATTTTGGTTTTGCTTTTTTTCTTTGAATGCGCATATTATAAGTATAGCACTAGTATTTTGGTTTTGTTATTATCGATGATAAATGAAGACCAGCTTTACTATAATTACAACAGAGAGGAATTTACGGAGTGGAACTCGAGCCAATTATAAAAGTCGATAAACTCGTTAAAACTTATGATGGAAATAACGTGGTCGACGGCGTGTCGTTTGAAGTTAAAAAGGGCGAGATATTTGGGATTCTTGGTCCTAACGGCGCGGGAAAAACAACAACATTGGAAATGTTGGAGGCGCTCAGGTCAATTGATGGCGGCGTGGCTACAATTGACGGCATAGATGTCGCTAAGAAACCTAAGGATATTAAGAATATAATTGGCATTCAGCTTCAGTCGACGGCTTTTTATGACAAACTAACTTTGCGTGAACAATTGAAAATGTTTGGTAGTTTATACGGTCGGACAGTTGATACTGAGGCGCTGCTTGCTAAAGTTCAATTGACGGAAAAGGCTAAGAATTATGTCGAGCAGCTTTCTGGCGGTCAAAAACAGCGTTTTGCGATTGCTTCTACATTGGTGAATAATCCAAAAGTGTTGTTTCTGGATGAGCCGACCACGGGGCTTGATCCGCAGGCGCGCCGAAATTTGTGGGACTTGATTAAGGAAATTCGCGACGAGGGAATTACGATTCTTTTGACGACGCATTATATGGACGAGGCGGAATTATTATGTGACCGTCTGGCAATTATGGACAGCGGCAATATTATCACAATTGATACGCCACATAATCTCATCCAGCAATTATTGGCGCGCGGTTTTAAGAAGGAACAAGTTGTCGAGCAGGCCAACTTGGAGGACGTGTTTATTGATTTAACAGGAAAGGCAATTCGGGATTAATATGAAAAAATATTGGATTGGAATATTTGGGCAAGTTCGCGCTCAGCAAAAGCGTTTCGTTCGAGATAAAATGGCGCTATTTTTTACTTTCCTTTTTCCGCTGATTTTTCTATTAGTGTTCGGGTCGGTTTTTAGTAATGATTCGACCAGTTTTAATATTGCAATTGTCAACAATTCGCAGACGGAATTTGCCAAAAGTTTCGTTAAAAATGCCAAAGAAAATTCGAAGGATTCGATTCTCAAGATTAAAGACGTCAAAGATATGAATGACGCACTTGAAAAGATGAAGCGGTCGGAGCTTAACGGTATTATTGAGCTTCCAAGTGATTTTGGCGCGATAAAAAATAATGGCAATCATCCTATTCCAACAGGTACTATGAATGTTATTTACTCCAAAGGTTCTGAGCAAACAGGTGGCGCGTTGGTGGCAGTGATGAATCAGATCACTAATAGTATCAATAGTCGGATGGGTCAACCTGAAGCTCCGCTTAAAGCCGTCGGTAAAGCGATTGGTGATGAGCAATTAAAATCGTTTGATTACATATTTACGGGGCTATTAACTTTCAGCTTGATAAGTATGGGTATTTTTGGTCTATCTAACCAAATACCGGCTGAGAAGAAACGTGGTTTATATCGTCGGTTACGTGCGGCGCCATTTACTTCGGGTCAATTAATCATCTCCACGGCAATTCATTATACGACGATTTCCTTGCTTAGTTTGGTGATGATGGTTATCGCTGGGACGTTGATATTCCACTTTAATATGCGAGGCGATTGGGCGTTGTTTGTGGTTATATCTGTATTATCGGCATTCATGATGGTGGGAATAGGGCTATTGATTGCTGGCTGGTCGAAAAACGAAGACCAATCTTCCGCGTTAAGTAATTTAATTTCTTTCCCGATGATGTTCTTGTCCGGTACGTTTATCCCGCTTTATCTATTCCCAGAATGGCTGCGAAGCGTTGCCCAATTTGTCCCCATAACTCCAATCACGGATGGTTTTCGGCTAATTATGACTGAGCACGCAAGTTTTATGGAAGTTTTACCACAATTTGGAATTATCGCAGCCTGGACTTTCGTAATTTACCTTATGGCTATTAAATTATTTAGGTGGGAATAACTATTCAAGGATAGCGAAACAAATAGAAAAACGTTACGCTTATCATAAGCGGGTGCTTGATATTTTTGACAATGGAAATGGTGCAGTTTTATACGGTAAATCAAATAATTATTCGACGCCGCCAGCCTTAAGGATGCTTCTTAATCCGTTTTCGCCGCCGACGAATCCGCTGGTTTGATAGTCATTAATAACCATATATGGCAAGCCGTTCACGCCAAGCGACAGAGCTTTTTGTGTGTTGCTATCAATTTCTTTTTGGTACGGTTTTTTGGTCATACAATCGGAAAATTGCGATTCATTTATGCCGACATTTTTAGCGGAAGTCAGGAAATATTCCAGCGGAAGAACAGGGATTTTTTTTGGCACAGCAACGTTTTTTACGCCGATTCCTTTATCGAAATAGTCGCTTTTAATGCGCGGGACGATGTCGTGGGTGTACTGCCAATATTTATCTTGATCAGCAGCACAAAACGCAGCGTGAGCACCGGTTTCGGTATTGTTGGTCATCTCTTTTAATAGTGTCACTACGCGGTGCTCGTAACGAACTTTTCCGGATTTAATATAGTCATTTTTGAAGAATTCTGTGCTGGTTGCGGCTTCGACCTCGGCGCAAAATGAACAAAAATAGTCAGTATAATCAATGAACACGTTTTTTGCGTCAGCGGATCCTTGCGACATTTTTTCGTTCCACGGTTTATTATCACCAATGTGACGATTCGGCGGGCGATTGACAATTCCATAGATAAACAAAGCTACGATTCCCACGATTACAATTCCCGAAAGAACCCAAATAAGCGCTATGCCTGATGATTTTTGTCGATTCATATTTTCTCCTGTTTAGATAATTCTGTGTACATAAAAATAATTTGACCTGATTTATATAGCGAGAACAAACTGAGCAGTAAAGCTAATAAAAGAACTATTATACTGGCGATATTTGCGGCGGCGGCAGCGGCAGCTCCCGAGAAAAACAGGGTTACAACTGGTAAAATTAGTGATGTTCCGCAGGGAACGCAGCCGAGTCCAATTGTTGCGGCAATTGATGCGATTCCGCTTAATCCGACTTGTCGAGATATAGTTTTTTCATTGTCGCGATTATTCTTTGCTGTAAAAATTACAGCGGCGATCGATACTCCTTGAAGAATTGACACTATCATAAGCAGCGCGCCATTTGGTGAAGTGAAACTTTGTTTGAATACGTCTATAATCATCGAGCCGAGCAATGCGATTTTATCGAGGATTGGCAGACGCGACATCATTAGTGGTCCGTAAAAATTGGCGTTGATTGCGAAATAAATTATCACGGCGAAGGCGACGGTCGCGACAATTGTTATTAGGAAATATTTCGGTAAACCAAGCATTCTGCCGACTCCTAAAAGCGCTGATTTGATGGTTAGTTTGTAGTGCTTATCGTTGCGATTCATCGTGGTAGTTGTGTTATAAAATTTGCTGGTGTGTTATTTACTATATCCTTTTTTAGTTCGTAAATAACTTTTGTTGGCCATGGAATATTATCGATTTTGAAGTATTTTTGTAAATGCGGCAAATAGGCTTCATCGAATTCATTCCGCGACTGTGTTATTTTGTAGCCGTGTGGCGCGCAAATCCATTTGTGAATAAGGTGTTTTTCGATAGCGTACGATTCTTTTGATTCGCGTTCAAGTGAATCTAGCCCCCAAACCGCGTGAAACATGATTTCGTAAATAGTTTGGTTATTTGCCTTGTAGGTGTACGGAACGACAGGATTATCATTGTCGTCGCAAACTATAGTAGGCATGCTAATCACTGAATTTTTAACAAGCGCTTCGATCCATGTGTAAACTTCATCGTTAACATCCTCGGATGCTACTTCGATAGACGTGTCTAGGCTCGACGTCTTGCCGGGACCCCAATCGCGGATGATAATGGTGCCGTCGGGCTTGAGTGCTCTATCTAGCATTGCGAATGTTTTAGTGCGCTCGGGTCGGGATAGATAGCTCATCAACTCGTGAAATACACTCGACATGTAGATAATGTCGAATTCATCTTCGGCGTTTTCAAGTTGTTCTTTAGTAATAAAATCAATGCTATTTTCTTGAAGCTGAGATTGAACAATTTGTGAAACATCATAGGCTACGTAGTGAGTTCCTGTTTGCGTCACTTGTTTGATGAATTCTGGCGAGAAACCAGAACCGAAATCAAGCAATTTAACGTTTTTACCAAGGTGTTTTTCGATGGCTCCGAATTTGGATGACGCTGTCTGGTTCATCCGCTCTTGATAGGTTTTGTTGGTATGATTTTCCAAGTACTCGCTGCGAATTTGGTTCATATATCTATTATACGATATTCGTAAAGGCAATTCGATCATCCACGGCAGCAACTTTTACTGTATCTCCGTCGTGAATTCGCCCGTCGATCAGTTCGAGCGCCAAAGGATCAAGCACGCGTTTTTGAATCAAACGCTTAAGTGGCCGAGCGCCGAAACTCGGGTCGTAGCCGTCTCGCGCCAACATGTCACGAACACTATTGTCAAAATCCAGCGTTATGTCGCGACTATCTTTAACTTGGCGAACAACTTTTTCTAATTGCACATCAACAATTGCACGCATCGATTCAGGATGAATGCGATCAAAAATCACAATATCGTCAATTCGGTTTAAGAATTCTGGGCGGAAATGACCACGAAGCGTTTCTAAAATTTGATTGTCGAGCGAGCTAATGTCGTCGCCCGTGTAGTCCATAATCATTTGCGATCCGACGTTGCTGGTCATAATGATAATGGTGTTGCTAAAGTCAATCGTTCGTCCTTGTCCGTCCGTCAATCGTCCGTCGTCCAAAACTTGCAACAGAACGTTAAACACATCGGGATGTGCTTTTTCGATTTCGTCAAACAAAACCACGCTATACGGGCGTCGTCTAACGGCTTCCGTCAATTGACCGCCTTGATCGTAACCAACATATCCTGGAGGCGAACCGATCAATCTGGCTACGGCGTGGCGTTCCATGTATTCACTCATGTCAATTCGAATCATGGCGTGCTCGTCGTCGAATAATTCACGGCACAAACTGCGCGCGACTTCTGTTTTTCCTACGCCAGTAGGGCCTAGGAATAAAAATGAGCCAATCGGTCGATTAACGTCGCCGAGTCCAGCGCGTGACCTGCGGATGGCGCTCGCTACGGCTGCCACGGCGCGATCTTGTCCGATGACTTGGCGGCTAATTGATTCCTCCAATTTGGTCAACTTGCTAGATTCACTTTCCATCAATCGCTCCACTGGAATTCCGGTCCAGCGCGCCACCACGCCGGCGATATCGTCAGGCGTAACTTCTTCGCGGAGTAATCGGTCGTGAGTTGGAATTGCCGCTAGCTCCTCGCGGGCGCTTGCTAATTTTTTCTCCAGCTCCGGCAAATCGCCATATTTAATGCGGCTGGCGGTGGCTAAATCTGCATCGCGTTCAGCAATTTCTAATTGTGAGCGCAGATTGTCCATTTTTTCGGTAGTCGTGTTGACGGTTTGCAAAATGTCTTTTTCGTGTTGCCATTTTTTATCAATCACTTCGGCTTTGGTGCGAATTTTGGCAATTTGCTCCTTAATTTCATCTTTGCGAATATTGGCGTGGTCGGATTTGTCTTTTTTTAGCGCCGCTTCCTCGATTTCCAATTGCAAGCGTCTATTATTCAATCGATCCAGCGCAATCGGCACGCTTTCCAATTGCATTTTGAGCGAGCTGGTCGCTTCGTCAAGCAAGTCGACTGCTTTGTCTGGCAAGAATCGGTCGGGCAAATATCTGGTGGACAATCTGGCGGCTGCCACGATTGCATCGTCAGCGATTTTTACTCCGTGATGAATTTCGTATTTTTCCTTCAATCCGCGCAAGATGGCGACGGTGTCGTCAAAGCTTGGTTCGCCAACGTAAACTGGTTGGAATCTTCGTTCTAGAGCGGCATCTTTTTCGACATATTGGCGATATTCAGCGAGTGTCGTCGCGCCAATCATGTGTAATTTTCCGCGAGCCAGCGCTGGCTTTAACATATTGCCTGCATCCATACTGCCTTCACTTTTTCCAGCACCAACCATGGTGTGAATTTCATCGACAAAAAGAATAATCTCACCAGCCGCTTCTTCTACTTCTTTCAGAACGGCTTTTAATCGATCCTCAAATTGCCCACGAAAACTAGCGCCCGCCAGAAGGCTGGAAATTTCCAGGGAAATTAGCCGCTTGTCCTTCAGTGAAGCGGGAACATTGCCTTTGACAATTCGTTGCGCCAACGCCTCAACAATTGCGGTTTTACCAACTCCCGGCTCACCGATGAGGACGGGATTGTTTTTAGTGCGGCGACTCAAAATCTGCATAGTGCGTCGAATTTCTTCATCTCGACCGATCACTGGATCGAGTTTGCCTTCTCGCGCTAACGCCGTTATATCTGTACCGAACTTCTCGAGTGGTTTAGTTGTTTCTTCTTGATTCATGTTTGGTGGCATAAAATCCTCCTTTTGATTTTTAGTCCTAATTTGTTGCGCCCCAGTAAAAGACAGAATGGTGAAATTTGATATAGCTATCATAGCAAATTAGCACTCTCAGTGCAAGAGTGCTAATAAAATAAATAGTCATTTTGTGATATGTTAAGTGTATGAATATTCTTGTCACTGGTGGCGCTGGATATATCGGCAGTCACACTATCATCGAACTATTATCATCAAATCATAACGTAGTGGTGGTTGATAACTTATCAAATTCGTCCGTTGAAAGTCTGAGGCGAGTTGAAGAAATCACCGGTCAATCAATACCGTTTTATGAATTCGATTTGTGTGATCATCAGCGACTATCAGAATTGTTTAAGACTGAGAAAATTGATGCTGTAATTCATTTTGCTGGGTTGAAGGCGGTTGGTGAATCGGTTGAGAAGGCGCTTCTTTACTATAAAAATAACCTTGAAAGTACGTTGGTTTTGCTTGATGTGATGCAAGAATTTGACGTGAAGAAATTGGTGTTTTCCAGCTCGGCAACAGTTTACGGCGATCCTGCTAAATTACCAATTACCGAAGATATGCCGTTGTCCGCCACGAATCCATACGGTCAGACAAAGTTGATGATTGAGCAAATGCTTCGCGATATTTCTGCGACAAATCAAGATTGGCAATTTACGTCTCTCCGCTATTTTAATCCAGTTGGCGCGCATCCGAGCGGTCGCATCGGGGAAAATCCCTCAGGGATCCCGAACAATCTTCTGCCGTTTGTGTCGCAAGTTGCTGTTGGTAAGCGAGACCATTTGAGCGTTTTTGGCGACGATTATGACACCCCAGATGGAACTGGTGTGCGCGATTATATTCACGTGGTTGATTTGGCAAAGGCTCACGTGGCGGCTCTGGAGAATTTGGGTCGCCCGAACGAATATAAAGTCTATAATATCGGCACCGGTCGTGGCACTTCAGTTTTGGAATTAGTGAAGGCGTTTGAGAAGGCGTCTGGTCGTGATGTTCCGTATCAAGTTACGCCACGTCGAGCAGGTGACATTGCGGCGTGCTATGCAGACCCAGGCTTGGCGGAAAGAGAGCTAGGTTGGCGAGCAGAATTGACAATTGAAGATGCTTGCCGCGACGCTTGGAATTGGCAGAGTAATAATCCAAATGGCTACAATGGCTAATTGCCAGATTTGGTGAAAATCTTATTTTCGTAATAAGCGGAACGTTTGGAAAGTTCTGAATTTAAGTTTTCAATTCCGCCGTATTGTTCGACCAAGGTTTTCTTTCCAGAAAATAAATTTGTGCCCAAACCTAATCGGTCGCCGTCAATTTTAACTCCCAGAGCCGCCAAAGTTGACGGATACATATCGAATGTCGTGAATTGACGATTCTTTGAGTGACTAGTCGAAATGGCTGGATTTATAAACGTGTTGTAAATGGTTCGCTGATAATTAGTTCCGCCAATTTTTTCGTCGTAGTATGAAGTCTGCATTCCTAAATGGTCGCCAGAAATGATAATTGTGGTATTTTCATAAAATGGCTGAGATTTAACCCAATTGACGAATGCGGCGACCTGTTTTGAGGAGCAAGCGTGAACATTGTCGTACTGATTACTGAAGGTTTTAGCACAGGTTTCATCCAAATAGCCATCGGTAAAATGTGTGTCGGCGGTGAGTAGTTGCAAGTTGAATGGCTTGTCTGACGCCGCCAAGCGCGAGGCTTCTTCGCGGGCAAATTGGAATAATTTTTTATCTTCATAACCCCACCAAACTTTGTAATCTTCGGATATTTTTCCGTGTTTTTTGGCGTAATTGTAATCTTCGATATTGAAATTGCCATGCTGAGTTAATAATTTATCGCGTCCGCCAAAACTTGCTTCAGAGCCCATAACAAATGTTTGATTATAGCCTTGTTTTTCTAAAATCTCACCAAGACTATAAGCGCCTGGCAAGAACTTTTTAAACTCGCCCAGGGCGTTATGGTCGCGTCCACCAACCAAGTTTTCCTTCAGCGGAACGCCAGCGGATTGCGCAGCCATTCCCGCTACAGTCCAGCCGGTGTTTGTTGCAGGCAAGGCTCCGCCGACACCAGATGCTTTGTTTGAGAATGAGGTATTTTTTAACGCCAATTCTTCCAGCTCTGGAATGATGGAGGTTTCGGAGCTGCCGCCATTAGCCTTTGATGCTAAAGTGTTTTCCATTGACTCTAAATAGATGTATATTAAGTTGCGTTTTTTCTCTGGGAAAGTCAATTTGGCGGTTTTTGGATTGACGTAATTTTCTTCGTATAATTTGGTCGATTGAGTCAGGGCGTAAATATAGTTAGGAATGCCAAAACTTTGAATCAGAAGGATAATTGCAATTAAAAACATACTCAACGAGTAAATTGCTTGATTTCGTAATCTCAAAAACGGCAAGATGAGTTTTCGTGATGATTTGATTTTTTTCAAGCAGAAGGCGATTATGCGATTGATAAAAGAGATCGATTTGTCGAACATTGGGATTAATAATGCGCCGAATAATAGGAAAACCAGCGGGAGATTTTGCAGGACGGCCGACCATAAATTGTCAGATTTGCCACCAGCTAATCCGTTGACGAAATAAAAAATTATCTCGTCGATTTGTGAATCTTTAAAGACTATATATTTATAGCGCGCCGCAATTAAGCAAAATGCCGCCAAAAAAAGCAAAATGATTGATATTGATTTAATCCAGAAACGTTTGGTAAATTTAATTTTTCTCACCATTCTATTATATCACTTACGTTTTTTGCGGATGAAGGGGTATAATAAAAGCATGAGCAAGAATAAGACGCGCACATTCGGAATTAGTTGGTGGATTGGGCTGGTTTTATTTGCGGGGATGATTTGTTTGATGTTGGGCGATATTTTACACCGAGATGGCGTAATTGGCTCAAAAACTGATGTTCTGGTGATGGGCACGAATGCTGGATTTAAGCCGTTTGAATATATTGATAATAATCAAGTGGTTGGCTTTGATGTCGATTTGGCGAGGGAAATTGCTAAAAGTTTGGGCAAAGATTTGAAGATCGAAGATATGTCGTTTGATGGGCTACTTCCGGCGCTGGATAGTGGGCAAATTGATATGGTGGCGGCTGGAATGACAGTGACGCCTGAGCGAGAAAAAAATGCGCTGTTTTCAGATCCGTATTATTCGGCGTCGCAGAGAATAATTGTTAAAAAGGGCAGTCCGATTCGCAATAAATATCAATTGCCAGGGCGAAAAATTGGCGTGCAGCTGGGTACGACTGGCGATACCTTGGCGTCTAAAATTGCTGGAGCATCAGTCACACAATTCCAAACCGCGCCGAGTGTTTTGCAGGAATTAAGTTCGGGAAAAATTGAAGCAGTTATTCTGGACGACGCTCCCGCAAAGCAGTATTCGGCTGGATTTTCTGACTTAGAAATCTTACCGGGCGCGCTCAGTGATGAAAGTTATGCGATTGCTATTAAAAAAGATAATAAAGACCTCTTGGAGAAGGTTAATAAAGAAATTGCCAAGATGAAAAAAGATGGCCGCTATGAAAAATTAATCCGCAAATATTTTGGTGAGGAGGCTAAATCGTGAATTTTTGGGAAGTGATTTTTGGCGGCGGTCGATGGCTATTTTTATGGCATGGATTAGAGGTGACGCTGGTTTTGACTGTGTTGTCGCTGATTTTAGGATCGGCAATTGGTGTGCTTGTCGCCCTGATGCGCACGTCGAATTTACGACCATTTGGCAGGATGAAAACGAGCAGACTCGCGAACTTTAATCCGCTAGCTAGTCTGGGAAAAATTTATGTCGATATCATTCGCGGCACACCACTTTTGGTCCAGCTATTGATTATGTATTACGTCGTTTTTGGGTCGTATCAATTTATGCCGAAGATTTTTGTGGCGGCGGTGGCGTTCGGGATAAATAGCGGCGCGTACATCGCTGAGATTATTCGTGGCGGAATTCAGAGTATTGATAAGGGGCAAATGGAAGCAGCCAGGTCTTTGGGCTTGAGTAATTGGCAGGCAATGCGGCTAGTTATTTTACCGCAAGCAATGAGAAATTCGTTGCCGGCGTTGATTAGTGAATTTATCGCGCTGCTAAAGGAAACTTCGGTTGTTGGTTGGATTGGTCTGAATGATATTATGCGTGGCGCGGACAACATTCGTTTTCAGACGGCGACAGCTTTTCAGTCGCTATTTGCTGCTGCGGCGATGTACTTAATTTTGACGGCGATTTTTACGCGAGTAATGGCGCGAGTAGAAAGGAAATTGAAACATGACGATGATCAGCGTTAAAAACTTGAAAAAAACGTTCGGCACAAATCGAGTTCTTCGCGATATTGACGTGGAAATTGAAGAAGGCGAGATTGTTGTGGTGGTTGGATCTAGTGGTTCTGGCAAGTCGACGTTCTTGCGTTGTCTGAACTTGCTGGAGGAGCCAACTTCGGGCGAGATTATTGTTGATGGAGTAAAAATTACTGATCCACACGTGAACTTGAATGCGTTGCGTCAAAATATTGGCATGGTTTTTCAGCAATTTAATCTGTTTCCGAATTTGAGTGTGATTGAAAATATTAAATTAGCTCCGAAAAAGCTACGTAAATTTTCAGATCAAAAAGCGACAAAATTAGCGCGAAGTTTATTGGACGATGTTGGATTATTAGACAAAGCGGACGCTTCGCCGAATAGTTTGTCTGGCGGTCAAAAACAGCGAGTAGCAATTGCGCGAGCACTAGCGATGGAGCCGAAAATTATGCTTTTTGACGAGCCGACTTCAGCGCTAGACCCAGAGATGATTGGCGAAGTTCTGGACGTGATCAGGAAAGTTGCCAAAAAGGGAATGACGATGGTGATCGTGACACACGAGATGAAATTTGCCCGCGAAGTCGGGACTAGGATGATTTTCTTAGACAAGGGCGAAATTATCGAAAATGGAACGCCTGAGCAAGTTATGGATCACCCGAAAACTGAACGTGCCAAGAAATTCTTCGCCAAATAGCCCGAGTGACCTCGCTATAATTCGCTTAGAACTGGGACTCCTGTCAATTTGTTAACTAGTTGGTCCAGGTCAACCTCTGTCAGATAACTCGGTAAAATTCGCGTCGTTTTCGGATCGACAAAGCCGCACTTGGCCACTTCCTCGACGCCGTGCGATGTTTGCTCCAGGTTGATGTGCTGGTAATCTTGCCAGTTGGTGATGAGGAAGAAAAATTCCAATTGCTCGTTCGGGCCATGCGCTGATTGCTCGCCTGATTCGGCGAATTGTTGTATAAAT
The DNA here is from genome assembly GCA_963523995.1 of uncultured Candidatus Saccharibacteria bacterium. GTDB lineage: Bacteria > Patescibacteriota > Saccharimonadia > Saccharimonadales > Saccharimonadaceae > Nanosynbacter. The sequence continues at coordinate 51,899 of CAURDR010000001.1, forward strand.
AATAACTTACCGATTTCTGGCTCAACACCTGTTTCTTCAATCATCTCTCGGCGTAGACCGTCGAGCAAGCTTTCGCCCATTTCCAAGCCGCCGCCCGGCGTACACCAAAAATTACGCCCTTTGCCATTATTGGCGGTCAATTGTTGGCAGAAAATTTCGCCGTTTTCATTGATAATAATTCCGCGCACGTTTACTCTTCGTCGCATAAAACCTCCTTTGATTGCTAATAGCCAGAGGTTCAATTAGTCTGAACGTACACCCAATAATTTCATGGTCGGGGTGACTGGATTTGAACCAGCGACCTCACCGTCCCGAACGGTGCGCGCTACCGAGCTGCGCCACACCCCGACGCTAAAAACAGTATAAAACTAACAGATATTTTTGTCCAATTGTAATTATTAAAATGGAATCGACTAGTTCTAAAATGATATAATATAAGGTGGACTTAGAACGTAAAGGACTATAAATGAAACATATTTTACGAATTTTTAGAGACTATTGGTTGCTGTTTATTATCTTGGTTGGGTTCACATATGGTGTTGTGATGGCAAATTTGTGGCTGCCGGATAAAATGTCGGAAATTGTCAATAACGGCATTATTAAACAAGACATGTCGGCGATTTGGAATAATGGCTTGATGATGATTTTGGTGACGGCGGCTGGTGGGTTTTGTTCAATTATCGTGGGTTTTTTGGCGGCGCGAATTGCTACGGGAATGGCACAAAAATTGCGATTGAAATTATTTGAACGAATAGAAAGTTTTTCTTTGGCGGACTTTAATAAGTTTTCTACGGCGTCGCTGATTACGCGCTCAACGAATGATATTCAACAGATTCAAACAACATCAATAATGCTGCTGAGACTGGCGTTAATGGCACCGATTATGGCAATTGGTGGTCTGCAAAAAGCCATGAATAATGCGCCCGATTTAAGCTGGATTATTGCTTTGGCGGTGTTTATTTTGCTCGTAGTTATCGCTACACTATTTACGATTGCCGTACCTAGGTTTAAGAAATTGCAGACGCTGGTGGATAAACTTAATTTGGTGGCGCGGGAAAATTTGGTTGGGCTAAAAGTTATTCGTGCGTTCCATAACGAGAAGATTGAGCAGAAAAAATTCCAAGAAGCTAACGTGGAATTGAACAAGATGAATTTATTTGTGAACCGTTTGATGATGTTGCTTGATCCGATTATGACTTTAGTGATGAACTTTTCGAGCGTAGCAATTGTGTGGTTTGGCGCGCATTTGATAAGTAGCGGCAATTTGCAAATTGGTAATATGATGGCGTTTTTGGAATACGCGATGCAGGTGATAATCTCGTTCTTGTTGCTGTCAATGGTGTTTATTATGGTGCCAAGAGCCGCCGTATCGGTGCGCCGAGTCGGAGAAGTTTTGGATACTTTGCCGTCAATCACTGACCCGAAGTCGCCGAAAAAATTACCAAAAGATGCCAAGGGAAAAATTGAGTTTAAGGACGTTACATTTACTTATCCTGACGCGGATTTGCCGGTGCTTTCGGATATTAATTTTGTAGCCGAACCTGGTCAGACAACGGCGTTTATCGGCAGTACTGGTTCGGGAAAGTCTACGTTGATTAATTTGATTCCTCGTTTTTATGATGTTTCGGCGGGGCAGATTTTGCTTGATGGTGTGGATATTAGAAACCTGAAACTGGAAGATTTGTCTGGTCAAATTGGTTACGTGCCACAAAAAGGTGTGCTGTTTAGCGGAACGGTTGCTAGCAATATCAAATACGGCAACGCTACGGCTGATGATGAGTTGGTCGAAAAAGCGGCCAAAATTGCCCAAGCGGAAGAATTTATTAGCGAGTTAAAAAATGGTTATAAAAGTGAAATCGCTCAGGGCGGCGGCAATGTTTCTGGTGGTCAGCGCCAGCGTTTGTCGATCGCGAGGGCTATTGCGGTTGAGCCGAATGTTTACATTTTTGACGATTCGTTCTCGGCGCTTGATTTTAAGACGGACGCGAAGTTACGGGCTGCGCTTGCAAAGGAAACTAAGAATAAAACTGTGCTAATTGTCGGTCAGCGAATTAATACGATTATGAATGCCGATAAAATTATTGTGCTTAACGAGGGAAAAATTGTCGGTCAGGGAACGCATCAGGAATTGATGAAAGATTGTGAAGTTTATCAAGAAATTGCCGATTCGCAACTCTCGGAAGATGATTTGCAGAAAATGTCTATTGCTGCGAAAGGAGTGTTGTAATGTCTAGGCAAACCACGAAAAAACGTCAGCAAGTGCGAATGGGCGGTCCTATGGGCGGAATGGGCACTGGCGAAAAGGCTAAAGATTTTAAGGGAACGGTCAAGAAGCTGATTAAATATTTGTCGGATTTTCGATGGCAAATGTTGATGGTGTTGGTTTTTGCAATTGGGAGCACAATTTTTGCGATTGCCAGCCCGAAGATTTTAGGCGGCGCGACGAATCAAATTGTTGATGATTATGCCAATATGAAAGCTTACGAGGCGATCACTGGCAAATTGCCAAAAGGCGTTTCTTTGTCAGCGGGAACTACTGGCGCGGACGTTTTGAGCCAATTACCGAATAAGTCGGAGATTGAAAAACAGATTCCATCCAGTCAACTCGAATCGATCAAAAAGTTAGATCTTAGTCGGCGTCCAGAATTTCATTTTGACGTTATTTGGCGAATAATTATTTTGCTAGTCGGAATGTATGTGTTGAGTGCAATTTTTCGCTATATTCAAACGTGGATAATGACCCAGGTGACGCAAACCGTAACTTTCAGAATGCGACAACAATTGTCCCAAAAAATAAATCGCTTACCGCTGAGTTATTTTGATAAGCAAACTTACGGCGAAGTTCTTAGTCGCATAACTAATGACGTCGATACGATTAGCCAAACGCTAAATCAGAGTTTGTCGCAAATTGTAACTTCAACGGTTACGGTACTGGGAATTTTGGTGATGATGTTTTCGATTAGCTGGCAGATGTCGCTAGTTGCGTTGTTGGTGCTTCCTCTGGCGGGTGGCGTGATTACACTGATTGCAAAGAGTTCGCAAAAACAATTCTTATGCCAGCAAACGCAGCTTGGCGAACTTAATGGGCACATTGAAGAAATGTATGGCGGACATCAAGTGATGCGCGTCTTTAATGGCCAGAAAAAATCGATTGCTAAGTTTTCTAAGATCAATAATCGGCTTCAGGATAGTGCTTGGAAGGCTCAATTCTTTTCTGGATTGATTCACCCGATTATGAATTTTATCGGCAATATTGGTTATGTCGCTATGACAATTTTGGGCGGTTGGCTGGCGATTAATGGTCGACTGAAAATCGGCGACATTCAGGCGTTTATTCAATACGTCGACCAGTTCAATCAGCCGTTAGTTCAGGTTGCTAATATCGCTAATATTTTGCAATCGACAGCTGCTGCCGCCGAGCGAGTATTCGAGTTTTTGGACGAGCCAGAAGAAGCGGTTGAATCGAATAACTTGGTGAAATTGTCCAACGTAAAAGGCGAAGTTGAATTCGATAATGTTGTCTTTGGGTATAAGCCAGACCAAACAATCATCAAAGGTTTGTCGACGCACATTAAGCCAGGTCAGCGCGTGGCGATTGTCGGTCCGACCGGTGCCGGTAAAACGACGCTGGTTAACTTGCTGATGAGATTTTATGAGATTAATAGCGGTTCGATTAAAATTGATGGCGTGGATATTCGTAAGATGAAGCGTAGCGATGTGCGTCAAATGTTTGGCATGGTGCTGCAGGATACGTGGCTGTTTAATGGCACGATTCGTCAGAATTTGATGTATGGTAATCCAAAAGCTACCGAGGAAGAGATGATAAAAACCGCCAAAGAAGCGCACGTTGATCATTTTGTACGGTCGCTACCGAGCGGCTATGATATGGTCTTGGGCGAGGAGGCTGCCAATATTTCCCAGGGAGAAAAGCAGTTGCTGACAATTGCTAGGGCGATGCTAGAAAAAGCACCAATGTTGATTTTGGATGAAGCGACAAGCTCGGTTGATACGCGCACCGAAGTCCTTATTCAAAAAGCCATGGAGAAGTTGATGCAGGGGAAAACTAGTTTTGTTATTGCGCATCGTCTGAGTACCATTCGTGACGCTGATTTGATTTTGGTGGTTAAGGACGGGAATATTATCGAGCAGGGCAATCACGAAACTCTGCTGAAGCAAAATGGATTTTACGCTGAGCTTTATAATAGCCAGTTTTCTGAGTAGACGTTCGCTATTTTTTACATAGTGATATTTTTGTCGCTTCGGGTATGTGTAGCTCAAAATCAATATCAGTTTTCTGGACAATCTCATAATAAGGCGGAACTGATGGGTTTTTTGGAAGTTCAATTATTTTTCCGTCATTAAATAATTGTCCTTGTCTGTAGACATTATGAATAAACGGTACATTTGGTTTTATTTTTCTCAAGCGATATAACGCTGATTCATGCCGTATTTTGTCATTTTTAATAACTTTTGGCTGCGTATGCCATTGTCCCATAATGCATAATGTTGGCAATGAGTCATCAATACTAAGGATATTCTCAGTCAATTGTTTTTCTCGTTCTTGCGGACTTGGTGGTACGGTGATATTTTCATCTAAATTATCAAAAAATGTATCAATAAAAACAAGCTCTTTAAGTTGGTTTTGCTGTAGGAGAATTGCTATCGTTTTTATCATTTCAAGAGATAAAATGCTTGAATCAAAAAGGTCTTCATCAACTAAGGAAAAATCGCAAGATCCGGTCTTTACTGAATTGATGAAGTTGGATACGGCGGGGCTGGCTTCAATAGCTAATCTCTTTACGCCAAGTTTCTTAACTAGAGTATAGACGACGTTGGCATTTTCTTTTATGCCGTGAATTTCGCCGTATACAATTATGTTTGATTTTCGCAAGGTGGATTGAAGCGAACTTAACTGTCTTATGTCCAGTTGTTTCGGTAAAAATGTTTTGATGATGTCGTGATTATTCATAGGTGCTAATTGATAGTTTACTTTATAAAACCGTAAATATATAGGGCCGCGTCGTTGATCAATTTGTCGATATTTGGCGAACTATTTATAATTAAGTTATGAATATCATCGACCAACTCCTCACTAAATATCCAATCATTTCTGACCAAGTCGACATAAAAGAACTTGGCGCGCTTTTAAGAGAGTTGGAAAAAACTTTACGCCGTGGCGCCACTGGAAACATCGTGGAGTTTGGTTGTTATGTTGGCACGACTAGTTTGTTTATTCGCCGACTGCTGGATGCTTATGATTTTACGGGCGAGTTTCACGTTTACGATTCGTTTGCGGGATTGCCAGAAAAAACCCAGAAGGATAATAGCGCCGCGGGTGATCAATTTAAGGCTGGCGAGTTATTAGCGCCGCGTAAGACGTTTGTCCAGAATTTTAAGAAAGCAGGATTGAAGTCGCCGATTATTCACAAAGGCTGGTTTTCCGATTTCACTTCTGATGATGTGCCGGAAAATATTATGTTTGCGTTTTTTGATGGCGATTTTTATGAGTCAATTGTCGATTCTTTTCGGGTTTGTGAAAGTAAGTTTAACGAAGACGCGATAATTATTGTCGATGATTACGCAAATGAAGCTCTGCCGGGCGCCGCTAAAGCCACTGATGAATGGCTGAAGGTTAATCGACAATTCACGGTCAGGACTGAAGCCAGTTTGGCAATTATCTCCTCTTGCTCAAAAACATAAACGTGTTACAATTAAAATATCACTAATATAAACAGGGGAGGGTTGTGATGGACGAACCAATTCACATCACGTCTGAAATAGGAAAACTTAAGACCGTTCTATTGCATCGGCCAGGTGAAGAACTGGAAAATTTGACGCCAGACTATCTGACCGATCTTTTATTTGACGATATTCCATATCTGAAAGTGGCGCAGGCTGAACACGATGCTTTTGCGGAAGTATTGAGAAGTCGTGGAATCGAAGTTTTGTATCTGGATCAATTGGTCGCCGAGGCAATTAACACAGATCAATTGCGCGAACAATTTGTCGATGAAATGTTGGCTGCTTCTAAGCAGGATTCACGCCGTGTTACTCAAACATTGCGCCAATTCTTGTTGGATTTGCCAACTCACGCTATGATCCGCAAGATTATGGCTGGTGTTCGCAAGGATGAAATTACTTTGCCTCCAGATCAGCATCAACAGCTTCACAATATGATCGAGAAGAACCATTATCCATTCTATCTTGATCCAATGCCAAACCTATACTTTACACGCGACCCAGCTGCCGCAATTGGTAACGGTTTGACAATCAACAAGATGCACTGGACGGCTCGTCGTCGTGAATCGCTATTTATGCGCTACATCATCGACCACCATCCACGTTTTGCTAATCGTGCGCCAGTTTGGTACAACCGCACAGAGAAATTCTCAATGGAAGGTGGTGACGAATTAATATTAAGCGATAAGGTTATGGCAATTGGTGTTTCAGAGCGAACAACTGCTGAGGCAATTGAGAAGATGGCAACCAAGCTGTTTGCTGGCTCGAAATTCGAGAAAGTCATCGCTATGGAGATTCCAAAATCTCACGCCTTTATGCACCTTGATACAGTGTTTACAATGATTGATCGTGATAAGTTTACGATTCACCCAGAAATTCGCGACCACGGCGGCAGGATGAATTGTTTCATTTTGGAGAAGGTTGAAGGTCAGCCATTCCCACGAATTACACACGAAACAGATTTGGAGCACGTTCTGAGGGTTGCGTTAGGTTTGCCGACCGTTACGTTGATTGAGTGTGGTGGTGGCGATCCGATTGCTGCTGCTCGCGAGCAGTGGAATGACGGTTCAAACACTTTGGCGATTGCGCCGGGTGTTGTGGTGACTTATGATCGCAACTATGTAACTAATCAGAAATTGCGCGAAAACGGCATTGAAGTTATTGAGATTAGTGGTGCTGAGCTTGGACGCGGTCGAGGCGGTCCACGTTGTATGAGCATGCCGCTAGTACGAGAGGATATATTCTAATGGCTCAGAGTTTGAAAGGACGATCGCTACTAACTTTGAGCGATTATACCGCTGAAGAGATTCGCTTGTTACTAGATACGGCTCGTGAATATCGCCGATTGAAATATGCCGGTATTCCGCACCGAATTCATGAGGGTAAAAATGTGGCTTTGTTGTTCGAAAAGACTTCAACGCGAACACGCTGCGCATTTACGGTGGCTGCTAACGATCTTGGAATTGCGCCAGAATACCTCGGTAAAGATGATATTCAATTGGGTAAGAAAGAGACGGTTGAAGATACCGCTAAGGTTTTGGGTCGAATGTTTGACGGAATTGAGTTCCGCGGTTTTGATCACGCGACTGTTGAGGAGTTGGCGCGTCACGCTGGCGTTCCAGTATGGAATGGATTGACCGATAAATTCCATCCAACGCAGATTTTGGCTGACTTCATGACGATTGAAGAACATGTTGGAAAATTGAAAGGAACTAAGCTGGTGTTTGTTGGTGATGGTCGCAACAATATGGCGAACTCGCTGATGATCGGCTCAGCTATTATGGGACTTGATTTTCGCATTTTGGCGCCTCGTGAATTGCATCCAGATCAGGCTTTGGTTGATAAAGCAAATCATTTTGCGAGGTCAAGCCATGCGCGTATTACCATTACCGACAACTTCGAAGAAGCTTTGCGCGGTGCTGATGTAATTTACACAGACGTTTGGGTTTCAATGGGTGAAGAAGATAAGTTTGCTGAGCGCATTAACCAATTGCGACATTTCCAAGTTAATCGCCAGATGATTAACCTGACAGGAAATCCTGAGGTCAAGTTTATGCACTGTTTGCCAGCATTCCATGACGCATTGACGATTACTGGAAAGAAGATCCAGGAAGATTTCGGTTTAGATTCAATGGAAGTGACGGATGAGGTGTTCCGCTCGCCACATTCGATAGTTTTTGATCAAGCGGAAAATCGTATGCATACAATCAAGGCTGTGATGGCTTTGACATTGTAGTTGTTGTCGTAATGAGGAGGTTAAGGAGGCTCCGAGGCAATGGTAGAAAAAATTAAAAAAGCAAAGCAGAAGCTTCGATCACCGTCGGCGTTTACTATTTTGTTTGTCGTGATCATCATTATGGCGGCATTGACGTGGGTTGTTCCTTCTGGATTATATATGACGAACGAAGATGGCGATCGTATAGCTAATTCGTATCACGTAGTCGACAAAGAGCGAACCGTCACGGAAGAGAAAGACGGTAAAAAGGAAGAGGTCAAAAAACACGACCAGCAAGGTTTGTGGGACGTCTTCACTGCACCTATTAAAGGTATGTCAGACAAGCTTGATGTCATCGTCTTCGTGATGGTGCTTGGTGGATTCTTAGGCGTCACTATGAAAACTGGTGCGCTTGACGCTTCTCTTGGCGCGCTGCTCCGAAAGATGAAGGGCAAGGAAAAGTGGCTCATCCCGATTCTGATGATTTTATTCGCTATCGGTGGTACTACTTACGGTATGCAAGAAGAAACTGTGGCGTTCTATGCGCTCGTCATACCGATGATGATTGCTGCTGGCTATAACGCCATGACTGGTGTGATGGTGATTGTGTTGGGTGCCGGTACTGGTGTGCTCGGCTCGACAATCAACCCATTCTCTACTGGTGTTGCGGCAAAAACCGCAGATGTGAAATTGGGTAGCGTTATCCCAATAATGTCTATAATCTTAGTACTTTGTTTGATTGCCGCGATTATCTTTACTATGCGTTACGCCGCAAAAGTGAAGGCTGGCAAGTACAAGGAAGACGTTCGCTACAAGCCAGCTACGGCTGCTCTCGACATGACAAACGTACCAAAATTAACTGGTCCGCGAAAAGTTGTTATGTCTGTATTTGCTATTACATTTGTGTTAATGATTCTTTCCTTGATTCCATGGGGAAGTTGGAATATCACATTCTTCGCTGATATGTTTGAATGGGCTGCAGGTTTGCCGGTTATTGGCGCAGTACTTGGTGTAGTCCACAGTGCGGCATTTGGTGATTGGTATTTCAATGAAATCACTGCGCTATTCCTAATTTCAACAATTGTCATAACTGCAATTTACTACAAAGAATTTAAGAAAGAGGGTGTTTTCCCAGTTGATACATTTATCGATGGCGTGAAAGACATCTTGCCGGTTGCTTTGATTATCGCAGTGGCAACGGGCGTTTCTGTGGTGATGTCTAATGGCGAAATCCAGGACACAATCATCAGCTGGGGTGAATCTCTCCTGAAAGATGCTGGTGGCGGTGTTGTCGGTGTGTTAGCATATCTATTCTACTTGCCAATGTCATTTATCGTTCCGTCATCATCAGGTTTGGCGGCAGCAACTATGCCGGTTATTGCGCCAATTGCCGACCTGGTTGGTTCAAGCAAAGAAGTTATGGTTGCCGCATTTGCGACAGCGTCTGGCTTGATCAATATGATGGCTCCAACTATCGCGTCGTTGATGGGTGGATTGGCTTTGGCTGGCGTTTCATATCGCGACTGGCTAAAACGCTCAGCTCCAATTATGGCGATATTTGCTATTATCAGCATCACGGTTATTGCAATTTTCGGAGCACTGTAGCCTATGGATAAGAAGCGTACTATTGTAGTAGCGCTCGGTGGTAACGCCCTGCAACGGCAGGGCGAAGCCGCGTCTGAGCAGCAGCAACGAGTGGCCGATGAAACGGTTCGGCAACTTTTACCGTTAATCCAGGCTGGTCATAACGTAGCAATCGTTCATGGCAATGGTCCTCAGGTTGGCAACATTGTGTTGCATGAAGAGGCGATTAACACGCCAGATGTGCCAAGTTTGCCACTGGAAGATTCTGGCGCTATGAGTCAGGGATTGATTGGCTTTTGGCTGCAACAGGCTTTTCATGACGCCTTTATGGTTAATCAAATGAGCAATCGCGCTGTTAGCGTTATAACTCAAACGATTGTTAGCTTAAGTGATCCAGCATTCCAAAATCCAACCAAGCCAATTGGTCCGTTTTATTCGGAAGACGAGGCAAAAACTGTTGCCAGTGAGCGCGGCTACACGGTAAAAGAAGATGCTGGCCGTGGCTGGCGGCGTGTCGTTCCTTCGCCAAAACCTCAGACGATTGTTGAGGTCGACGTGATTAAGGCGCTGGTTCATGCTGGCGTGACGGTCGTTTCAACTGGCGGCGGCGGCATTCCTGTTTTACAAGACGAAACTGGTCAATTAAAAGGCGTCGCTGCGGTCATTGATAAGGACTTCGGCGCAGCAAAATTGGCAGATCTTTTGGACGCTGACACCTTGCTGATTTTGACTTCGGTTGATGCTGCTAAAATTAATTTTGGCAAACCAGATGAACAATCTCTTGGGGAAGTTTCAATAGAAGAACTTCAAAAGCACATTGATGATGGGCAGTTTGCGGCTGGTTCGATGTTGCCAAAAACTCAGGCTGCCTTGTCGTTCTTGGACGGCAAATCAGGGCGTACGGCGATTATTACTTCGCTGGATAAAACCGCTGAAGCTATTAGCGGCTCGGCAGGCACGATAGTTAAATCGTAATAAAAATCAAGAAGTTCCTGTAGATGGTGCAGGAGCTTCTTGTGTTTATGTATGTTTTATTTTATAATATGAAATTATGTTGCAATATCTTCGTTCAACAAATAGTGATTCAGTAATTAGCCCGCAAGAAAATTTACGGTCTGGTTCGTGGGTGCGCTGCGAAAGGCCGAGCGACGAAGAGGTCTCGCAATTGCTGACGCTGGGCTTGGACGAGGATTTGATAAGTGACGCGCTTGATCCACACGAGGTGCCGCGTATTGAGTTTGACGATGAGTGGACTTATTTGATTGCGCGATTGCCGGACACTGATGACGATTTTAACGATTTTACCACGCCGATTTTATTCTGCATCAATAAAGATCATATTGTGACGTTGTCCAGAGATAGTTTGGGGCGATTATGGCAGCCATTTATCGATAAAATGCGGATTAGAACAGATCGACAAGTTGAGCTTTTGGTGGCGATGGTTGAGGCGATTTCAATGCAATATCAGCGGCGTGTGGCGACGATTAATCGCCAAATGCGAGCGGCTACAGATAGTATTCATACACTGAGAGTTAATGACATTGCCACACTGGCGGAGTATGAGCGCAAACTGAATGATTATCTTGACGCGCTAATTCCGATGAACTGGGCAATTGAGAGACTTTTGGCGACTCAAAAATTGCGATTGAAAGCCGATGATAAGGAAGACGTTGAGGATATTTCGATTGATTTGGAGCAGGTGATTGCGCGTTGTAAAAGTTTGTTGAGGACGATTACTAATGTGCGCGATAGCTATAGGGCGGTGATGGATACGCGTCTTAATGAGACGATTCGCCTACTAACCGTAATTACCGTAGCTTTGACTATTCCGACGATGATCGCTGGATTGTATGGTATGAACGTGCCAGTCCCAGGCGCCGATAATCCATTGATGTTTTGGGCGATTACCGCGATTAGTGTAGTGCTGGCATTTGTTGTGGGCTATTATTTCCTGCGCCGCCGCTAAAGTTTAATTGCAATTCGACAGATTGCTAATATCGCTTGTGTATATTATAATCTTCTCATGATGGTGGGCTATTTTGAACGTAGATCGTTGACTGAAAAGTTGACGCAAGCTCAACGAATGCATAAAAACGGTTGGATTAATTTGACCGGTAGTCTTGATGCTACTCGAGTTTCAAAGGCTTTGTCGCTGTCTGCTAATATTGTCCGTGATGTACTGGACATCCACGAATTACCTCGAGCAGAATTTTCCGATGGCGTTGAATATATTTTTACACGCATACCGTTTGGTCAAACTGATTCTGGCAAAACGGCACCGTTTTTGATTGCAATTAGCGGCGGTCATTATATTACAATATCGCCTCATGTTAAATTTTCACCCCTGGAAGTTAGCGATTATTTATTTAGTACAACCGAGCGTCCAGCGGGGGTTTTTGCTGCGAATTTGGCGTATATTATTTCTCAATATGAACAGCGCGTGCATTTGTTAACGGAGCAAATTAGCGATGCTCGCCGGCGACTAAGCCGTCATGAAGTTGAGAATTCGGATTTTATTAAATTTGTCGCAATTGAAGACACGCTCAATGAATATCGAAGCAGTTTGGAAGGGATATCTCGCGTTATTACACAACTAATGGAAAACCGCCGCCATTTATTTAAGACTAGAGACCTGGAAGCCTTGGAGGACGTTGACCTACACATCAGACAAGTCTTAGTGGCAATCAGTTCCAGCACGCACACAATTTCCAGCATTCAAAACGCTTATTCGACGGTTGCTAATAATACGCTGAACCAACGTATGAAGGCGTTGACCGCAATAACAATTCTTCTGGCTATTCCAAACGTTTTTTACGGAATGTACGGAATGAATATTGCGTTACCATTTCAAGGTGAGCCTTGGGCGTACCCGGTTATCACCAGTTTTACAGTGTTGTTGATTTTACTTGTTATGTTTGTTGCTAAGCGACTCCGCTTATTCTAATATAGATATAATAAGCATTTTCAAAATGTTTTTGCTTGACGTGCCAATAAACGTTTGGTAACATTGTTAGCGTGTCTCGCGCCGAAGCATTAAATTGCTGATATTAAGTGATAAAGGTCGAAGCGCGTGGGGCTGCACATAATAATAAGGAGTGCAAAACACATGCCAATAGCAATCAAATTTGTGCCATCAAGGCGCAAAAAGATCGCGGTGGATGTGGTGCCTGCCGAATGGCAAACATACATAGCACAATAAAAAGAGTGCAGTCGATCCAACGATAGAATAGGGACGACTATAAACAAATCCCGCTCCAAGGCACCGGAGCGGGATTTTGGTTTGTGTGAAAATACGTTAATCTTTTACTTCAACGCCAGCTTTTTTCAAGGCCTCCTTGACTGATGATTCGATTGAGCCAGAGCTGTCCATCTCGGTATTTTTTCCATTTATGTAGAAAGTTGGTGTTGCGGCAACGCCGTGTTTGCGACCGAGAGCCATATCGAAGTCGATTTTATTTTTAACCCTGTTGCTGGCAATATCGGTTTTATATTGATAGATATTAAGTTTCAATTGTTCAGCATAAGATTTGAAAATGTTGTCGCGTTCTGTAGTGTTGGCGTTTTTCCAAGCGTCCTGATTTGCGTATAGAAGCTCATTCATTTCCCAGAATTTACCCTGCAGGCCAGCAGCTTCAGCTACCGCGGCGGCAGCGCGTGCATTGGGGTGTGAGCTGGCAATTGGGAAATTGCGGAAAATTAATCGAACGTGATCTTTATATTTTTTAGCTAGTGCTTCGGCTTTTGGTGCAGCGGTGCCACAGCCAGGGCACTGATAGTCGGCGTATTCGATAATCGTTACTTTGGCGTCTTTACTACCAATTTCATGATCTGCAATATTGCCATTTCTTGATTCTGCGCTGATAGCCGTGTTCAGCTGATCGTTATTGATATCGCTAATGTTTAGTCGATTTTGTGTCGAAATATAAATCATTCCGCCAACAATCGCCACTACAATAATTGCGAAAATTATCCAGCTTTTCTTATTCATTTTACCTCCATTTACTCTAGTAAGTATAGCACGGAATGCGGTACAATAAAACTATGACGATTGTGCTAATTTTTGGATATTTGGTTACTTTGGCGGTTTTGCTGATAGTGCTGGGAGTCCAGCCGAAAACGTCTTCGCATAGTCAATTTGAGCTGCGGCGGAGAAGTGGACTAGGCGATGAAAAGGCTAAAATTCTTTTGCGACAAAGAGAATTTTTACGAGATATTATTTCATTGCAGCGCGCTGTGGCTTCTTTGTGTTTGGTAATTTTAAGCGTTATTAGCGTTTATTTGTTCAATTGGGCGGCTGGACTCTTTTTGTCAATTATAATAGCCCTAGAAATTGGAGCCGTTGCGCGAATTGGTTTGTGGCAGAAATATTCACAGCAGCTTTACGAGAAATACGAACTGCTAATTTTAACGACAATTGAACGACATCAAGCAATTTTGTCGTTAATCCGTTCGGTATCGCCAGTTGTTGGTGATAGTCGGGTGATTGAATCGAAAGAAGAATTGCTGGAAATGGTAGCTCAATCCAGCGGAGCGATTTCATCTTCTGAGAAAAAGCTTATTACTAACGGGCTGAAGTTCAATGATATGAAGGTCGAGGAAATTATGACGCCGCGAAGCATGATTGAATCGGTGCCTATGAACGAACTCCTCGGGCCGCTAGTACTTGATGATCTTCATAAAAAGGGGTATAGCAGATTTCCTGTCATTGACGGCGACATTGACCATGTTGTTGGCATGCTGAGAATTCAGGATTTGTTGACGATTGATCGCAAGGCAAAATCTCATCGTGCGGAAACAGTCATGAGTAAAGAAGTCTATTATATTCGCGAAAATCAAACTCTACAGCACGCCTTGGCTGCATTTTTGAAAACGCAGCATCACTTGTTTATTGTTGTAAATGAGTTTCGAGAAACAGTTGGTCTACTGAGCTTAGAAGACGTAATTGAAGCTCTATTGGGTCAGAAAATCATTGACGAATATGATGTTTATGGAGATATTCGTAAGGCTGCCACGACTAATCCGCAGAAAAATAATTTACCCACAAAAACTCGCCGTGATGTTTAATTCTGGGAATTTGCCCAGATTATGCTATAATAACAGATATGAAAAATAGAATTTTGGCGGCAGAAACTTCTAAAAAAGTTGGTGAGAATATTACAGTTGCGGGCTGGGTTCATTCCAGGCGTGATCATGGCGGGTTGATTTTTATTGATTTGCGCGACCATACGGGTTTGGTTCAGTTGGTTATTAACCCTGATAAAAAAGATGCTTTTTCTTTGGCGGAAAGCTTGCGAGATGAGTTTGTGGTTCGTGCTTGTGGCGTGGTTGCAGAGCGTGGTGAAGGTCTGAAAAATCCGAATATTGCCAGTGGCGATGTGGAAATTGTTGTGGACAATTTGGAGATTTTGAACCGAGCTGAAACTTTGCCAATTCAGCCATTTGCCGAGGATAATCAAGCTGGCGAAGAACTAAGATTCAAATATCGTTATCTTGATTTGCGTCGTCCAAAAATGCAAAACATGCTTAAAAAGCGCGCCGAAATGTATCGTCGAATCCATGAATATATGGACAATCGAGATTTTATTGAAATTCAAACGCCAATTTTGGCTAACTCAAGTCCTGAGGGTGCGCGTGATTTTCTGATTCCGAGTCGTTTGCAGGAAGGGAAGTTTTACGCTTTGCCACAAGCTCCGCAGCAATTTAAGCAGCTGCTGATGGTTGGTGGCGTGCCGCGTTATTATCAGTTGGCTGCTTGTTTCCGTGATGAAGACCCAAGGGCAGATCGCCTATACGGCGAGTTTTATCAGCTTGATTTGGAGATGAGTTTTGCTGAAAATGGCGAAGAAGTTCGTTCTGAAGTCGAACCTTTAATGAAGCAACTGGCAACTGATTTTGCTGGTAAAAAATTGTTGGATTTGAGTGATTTGGCGGTTGGCGATGGCAGTTCAATTCCGCGAATTTCGTATCGCGACGCCATGGAAACTTACGGTTCTGACAAGCCGGATTTGCGATTTGGTATGGAATTGATAGAGCTGACGGACGTGTTCTCGGAGACTGAGTTTGGCGTATTTAAAAATGCTGAATGCATTAAGGCTATTTGCGTAAAAAATGGCGCAAGTTTGAGTCGCAAGCAAATTGACAATTTCACTAATATCGCTAAAAGCGAAGGCGCTGGCGGTTTGGCGTACATCACGTATCAAGACGGCGAAGCAAAATCTCCAATTGCGAAATTCTTAAGCGAGAAGGAATTGGCTGAGATTCAGCAGAAAACTGGTGCGGTTGATGGCGATGCGGTGTTCTTTGGTGCCGACTCTCGCTCGGTTGTTAACTCGGTATTGGGGCGCTTGCGTAATGAATTTGCCTCGCACTTTAATCTTAAGGACCCATCGGTCGTGGCGTTTGCTTGGATTATTGATTTTCCGTTTTATGAATGGGATGAACGAAGTAAAAAACTTGATTTTGGCCATAATCCGTTCAGTATGCCAAAGGGTGGTTTGCAAGCTCTGGAGTCTGCTGAAACTGACGCTGAAAAATTATCCATTGTCGCTGATCAGTTTGACATGGTGATGAACGGCTATGAAATTTGTTCTGGTGGTGTTCGCAACCATAATCCAGCGGTGCTATACAAAGTGTTCGGTTTGCTGGGCTTTAGTGAATCTTATGTTGAAGAGAAGTTTGGTGCTATGTTAGGCGCTTTCAAATACGGCGCTCCGCCTCACGCAGGATGTGCTTTTGGAGTTGATCGTATTTTGATGGAATTGACCGATGAGCAAAACGTCCGTGAGACTCTGGCGTTTCCAAAGAACGGCTCTGGTGTGGATGTAATGATGAATTCACCATCGGTTGTCGATCCCGCTCAGTTGCGCGAATTGGGTTTGTAGAATATTTGCAATATTGATCTACCGTTTTGGTTGTGTTAGTGTGAGGGTATGAAAAAGGCTATAGTTACCACTACTATAATTGTAGCTCTCATAGTGAGTGTAGGTGGTGGTTTATGGCTAAAGACTCGCCTAAACGCTCAAGCAATTACTGAAGTAGCTCAGGAGCAAAAACAGGAGCAACCGAAGAGCAAATATGACGTTGGTCCACCAGACGCACAGGAAATGCTTGAGTTGGTGAACCAAGAGCGTGCTAAAGTTGGCGTAGCGCCCTTAAAACTAGACGAAAGATTAAATGCTAGTGCACAGGAAAAGGCAGACGACATGCAAAACCGTGATTATTACGATCACAAATCACCAGATGGCATCGAGGGTTATTCACTTGTTTTCAAACACATGCCAAATAAGTGTCGATATGCAAGCGAGAACTTAGCCAATATTTTAATTCCAGACAGCAATAGTCGCAATCCTATAAGTACCTGGATGCCCTCTACTAAAGGACATCGTGAAGCTATATTAGACAAGGACTATGACTTAGTTGGTTTTGGTGTATCTAAAGACAAATATGGTAACTCTCTTATTGTTCAACACTTTTGCGATCTTAATCAATAACTAGTATATAGCACAAACCCCAAATCTCCTTTTGTCTCGAAAGGAGATTTTTCTTATGAATGACAACGCGTCATACCGTCAGTACTTGCAGTACCATGCAAATAACCACCCAAACCAAAACACAAGAATAATATACTAAATCCTAATACCCAGCCACGCTGCCAAAATGTCGCCTGCAAAGTAGGCTAGTCCTGCCGCAATTGCCCCAAGAAGTAACGTGATGCCTGCAGATTGCCAAGGTGATTGTTTGCTGACTTTACCTTTGATGAAGCCGATTGCTAAGAACGTTGCCGCAGTTAGTGCCGAGCTAACATAGAATAATACCGCGTTTGGTGCTTTTAAGTTTGCAATTACGTCAATCAAATATGGCAATACTGGTACGCTACCAACCACCACGAAAGCCAAGAATGTTACTGCGCCTATAATCTTTGGAGATGAGCGTTTTTGGCTGTCGCGCACAGATTCTTCATGTTCAGCGCTGGCTGCCAAATATGCGCTAGAACCCATCGAAAATCCGTCGGCTATTAAATTAGCAATTCCTAATATAAGAATGACTGAACTGGATATTCCAGCTCCAGCTGAAGCTGCCACGACTGCAAATGTTGTTACTGTGCCGTCGACCGCGCCATAAACAAATTCCGGTATGTATCGTTTGAAAAAATCTCGCATAACCATACCAGTTTATCATATTATTAACGACTAGTAGACATCCCCATTGACAATTTAATAAGCTTATGCTATAGTGAAATAGTTAGATTATCTAATACAAACAATTTAACAAGCATGCTAAAATAAACATAACAAATATAAACTTTTGCAGAAAGGTAAAGCGTGGAAGATATCCAAACAGCCATCGTTTTATTATCAATCATCGTAGGATTGTTGTCGGTTATTATCGTAACGCTACTGGCAGTGGTCATTGCCTTGTTGGTAAGACTTAATACGGTCATGAAAAGCGTTAGTAAAATTACAACTAACGTAGCTAGTGCAACCGAATGGTTGTCGCCAACAAAAGTTTTTAGTGAAATATCAGGTTTGTTTCGTAAAAAATAATTAAAAAAAGGAGTGAATATATGAAAAAAGTTTTAGCAATTATCGGAGCGGTAGCAGCAGGTTTTACAGCTGGAATTTTAACTGCACCAAAGAGTGGTAAGGAAACAAGGAAAGACTTGAAGGATAAAGCTGTAAAAATGAAAGCCGACACTGAAAAGATGGCTTGCAAGGCGACTGCCGCAGCAAAAGATAGCTTAAGTTCGTTAAAAGCTGGTTCTCAGAAAGTTGGAGATGCTGTAGCGGAAACCGCAAAAGATGTTAAGGGTAACGTCGAAAAACGTTTCAAGTAACATTTGACTCTATTCAAGAAGACGTGAGATAATATAAGTGATGAAAAAAGTTACTTTCTATCTCGCGTCTTTTTTGATTACTTCTGGTTTGTTAGTGACGCCACGGGCAGTTGAAGCTCAGTCTGTCGATGCTACGGCTGATTCTGAGATCATAAAAACGCTTGATCGAAATTGTAGTTCCGTAAGAGTTGCTATTAAAAATATCCATACCAATGACGCTCTGACTAGGGTAAATGTTGGACAAAGATATAATTCTATTTCTACCAAACTTATGGCCAGACTGAACGGTCGATTGGCAATAAATAAGCTGGACAGCTCAAAGTTGGTGAATATTACTAATGAATTCGAGTCGACTAGGCTTAAGTTTAATAGCAATTACAACGATTACGATACTGCGATGGCTGATCTTCAGCGCGCAAATTGCTCTAATAATGTGGCGGACTATTATCAAAAATTGACCGTCGCTCGCGAGGCTCGTAATAAACTTTCTGAGGATGTGAAGATATTGGATGAATTATTAGTGAGATATAAAGAAGAAGTGCAAGTTATTAAAAATTCGCTGTCTGGAGGTTCCAATGAATAGGGCTAAGGAATTATTTCGTAGCTATAAATTCGCTACGTTTATTGGGCTGACTATTGCGGCCTCAGTTTTACTAGTATCGATTGCGATGTTTATGTATTACAAGACTGACGCTTATCGATTGGATTTGAGTCGCCCAGAATACGCTTCTCGTCGTAATCAAATTAGCAAGGATGCGAATGAAAAAAGTCACGAATTTGACGCGCAAGGCACAGTAAATAAGGATACATTGAAGGAATTTTTGGGAATTTATGATAAAGAAGTAGAGAACGTTAATAAAATCAAAGCGTTTTCTAATGATGTGTTGAGCGATAAAGAATTGGGCTTGTCTAATAATTAATCTTTATCTTCTGGTCATTGAGGTTGGGGTTGGCAGGGTTGCCAGAAGAACTCCTTCGCGATCAAAGTTTTGCAGCAATCGATGTCGCATTTCAGAGGTAACAGACCATTGATCTGACGGCTGAGTTTTTCCGGCAATGATCAATTCTGTTCCTCGTCCAGTAATATCGCCAACGGAAACGAATTTAGGCGGATCGATAATTTTCTTTTGCCAAGCCTTTTCTTTAGCCAATTCTTGACCAGTAGCGTTAATGATGTCTGTAACTGCAGAAATGTCAGAACTTGGGTCGATATAAATACTGAAGCGCGACATGCTATAGCCCATAGTTTTGTTGATAACGTGCTGAATCGTGCCATTCGGAACATAATGAACATTGCCCTCAGAATCTCGTATAACAGTAGTGCGAGTGCCGACTCTCTCGACGGTTCCAGCAGCTCCCATTACGTCAACAACATCGCCAACACGATATTGATTTTCGGCGATGATGAAAATACCAGATAAGAAGTCCTTAACGAGCGATTGAGCGCCAAATCCTAATGCCACACCGATTATACCAGCACTAGCGAATAGCGGCGATAAATCAAATAGGAATAGCTTATTGGCGACAATTGCGGCTACATAGAAAATTATTATGATTCGCCAGAAACTCCGGGTTAATTGGATGAGAGTTTTTTCGCGCTTTTCTATGTCTTTACGGTGCCAGGAACGATGTTTAGCGGTGGAACGTATAGAATAATGGATAGTCCAAGATAATAAATATTTCCCCAGAAAATAAACAAAAACAGAGCCGATAATGATGCTGACTGTGTCGATAATGCGCTCACTAATTAACCAGCCAAGGTTGTTGCCATGCAGCCATTGACCCAATGTAGAAGAATCTAAAAACTGTTTTATAAGCTTATCCATTATTGATTTAGTATAATAGAAAATATGAGTTTTGTCGATCCGAATCAATTTATTATCACTAGAAAACGTAAGAAGTATAAATTCGCTTTATTCCACAATTCACCTCTATGTTTTGAATTTGACGAGTGGGCGAAGCGGGAAGTCGATTGTTTGGAAATCGGTGCTGGAACTGGACTATTCAGTGTAGAGTTTGCGCTGCGCCATCCCGAAAAGACGTTTTTAGCAATTGACGTGAAAGGTGATCGATTACAAAAGGGCGCGAAAATTGCTGAAGAAAAAGGGCTGGAGAATGTGTTTTTTGTTCGAGCGCGGGCTGATCAAATAGACCAATTAGTGAAGCAGAGTTCTTTGGAGCAAATTTGGGTAACATTTCCTGATCCGTTCCCAAGGAAGCATAGCGCTGGGCGCCGCTTGACTCATCCTAATTTTTTGAAGAAGTATTCTTCATTGTTGGCACCGGACGGATCTTTGTTGATTAAACACGACGACCACAATTTTTTCTGCTGGAGCTTGGAGCAATTAGTGTCAGAAAAATGGCAAATTAAGGAGCTGAGTTTTGACCTCCACGAATCCGCGCTAAGTGACGAATATAAAATAATGACGACTTATGAGCAAAGGTGGATCGGCGAAGGAAAAACTATTAATTTCGTAAGAGTTACGCGCTAATAAACGAAAGGAATATTATGCAATTTAATGATTATTCAACAAAGGCAATTTCTACTTTAACAGATAAAGATTCCCATAAATATGGCGACGTTGACGCGAGATTGATGGCGCAGATATTGGGATTAAGTGGCGAATCTGGTGAAGTCATGGAGAAGTTTAAGAAAATTTTACGTGATAAAAATGGCGAGATCTCAGAGAATGACCGCGACGCAATAATAAAAGAGCTCGGTGACGTGCTTTGGTATGTCAATTCTATAGCGCATTTGCTTGGTTGTAATTTAGAAGAAGTGGCTCGTAGAAATAATGATAAACTGCTCAGTCGCCAGAGTCGGGGGAAGATTCACGGCAGCGGCGATGATCGCTAATTTTTAGCTAATTGCTCGCGAATCCATCCGTCGATTGTACCAGCACCCATACACAGGATGAGCTTTCCAGAGTTCCTTGCTGCGGTTACTTCTTGCCATAAACTGTCATCTAATTCGGCAAAATGAACTTTTTCTTTGTTGATATTTTTAGCAAGTTGTTGTGGTGTTAAAGTTGGCAAATCTGGATTTTCCCTAGTTAAATAAGTTGGCAGCCAGTGAATTTCATTGGCATCACGGAAAATATCATCAGTGTATTGATCAATTATCTCGTACTGGCGAACATTTTGGTGTGGCTGATAAACCAGGACTACATCATTTGACAACTCCTTAGCCATCTGTAGTGTCGCTCGGATTTCAACCGGGTGATGTCCGTAGTCAGAGTATAGATTTTCGGCGAGCTTTTCAAAACGTCGTCCTGATCCGGGGAAGAAGTTTATTGCTTGGTATATTTCTAACTCCTCCGCGTCCACTCCCATATTCTTCAAAGCTTCGATCACCAAAGTAGCGTTCTTTCGGTTGTGCTCACCGGGCAGAGTGATGTTTTTGTTGGAATCGTACAAGATTGTTAGATTTTTCTCATCAAATATGGCGGAATTTTCTTGCCACGCGATAACTTTTTTAGATTTTTTACCGAATTCACGGAAGGCATCTAAGTAAGATTCTTTTGTTGGATATGTGTCTGGATGGTCGTAATCAACAGATGTGATGAGACTAATTTCTGGAGAAAAATGCAAAAAGTTGCGGTCAAATTCATCACACTCGTATACGAAAAATTGGCTATTTTTATCAAATGTTCCGCTTGGTCCAAAGCTTAAAGTCGACCCCACAGAATAACTAACAGGAATTTGCAATTGCTCCATTGCCCAGACCAGCATACTCGTTGTTGTGGTTTTTCCATGAGTACCAGCGATCGCGATAAGTTTCAGGTTTTTATCGGCGATTATTTCCGCTAATAATCCGTCGCGCTTGCTGGTTTTTATGCCTAATTTTCGCGCCAAGACTAGTTCTGGGTGATTTTCTGGCAAAGCAGCGGTGTAAATAAACCAGTCAAATGGTGATTTATCGTGCTCTGATTGCAAGAACGTGCCAGATTGATCAAAAGAAATAGGAATTCCGGCTGACTCTAATTCGTTTGTGATAAGACTTGGTGATTTGTCGGAGCCGCAAACACCATACCCGACTCCTAAGGCAATTCTGCTCAGTGGTCCGATGGCAACGCCGCCAATTCCTGAAAAATAAATTCGCATACAAATATTATACCACCGCAGCGGTAGTAATATTCACGTCATTGGGATAATTTGCTATACTAAAACCATAGAGAAAGTGGTGGGATGGCTATAGATAAGAAGAAAACCAAGTTCAGAATTAAGCGGCTCAGTCAGATTAAGACTTGGCAGTTGGTGATTTTATTGATTATGTCTGGTTTTATTTCGGCAACTTTTTTGAGATTGAATAATGTTGGTATGGTCGAGCGACGAGAATCTGTAGAAAATGCAGATAAGGCTGGAGATATAGTCAATCTTCAGCAGCGACTATACGATTTGCAGCGTTATGTATCTACGCATATGAACGCTGATCCGGGGAAGATTGCGCTGGATCATACGTATAAACAGATGTATGACCGGAAGCTGAAAGAGTTCGAGGAGGAGATAAAAAATCAGTCTAACAATGACACTGTGTCGAAGGTTAGGGCTGTCTGTGATGCTAGGGCACAGCAAGGCGGTTACGGCCGATTTACGACACAGGCGGATCCGAGGTACATCAATTGTATTAATGAGGAGTGGGCGAAATATCCTGCCGCGAAAGCCACTAACTTGCAGTTTGAAGCGCCTTCAACCGAGCCGTATTATCATACTTTCGTCTCGCCGATATGGTCAGCTGATTACGCGGGGTGGTCTTTGCTCGTGACGATATTTATTGCCATGATTATCGTAATGAGGTTGGCTGTTCTGGGGATGCTAAAGTTGATGCTTAGGCGACGAAATAAGCTTTTTTAGCTTGACAGGGGTGATATAGAGATAGTAATCTATATAGGTATATCATTAATAGGAGGTATATAACCAAATGGCTTATAAACATACCAACTCAAAGGGCATCACATATTACTTGCATAAGACTGACGTAACTTTGCGCGGCGGCAAGACTCAAACTATTTACTTCTTTGCTAAGGTTGAGAAGAATGAAAAGGGTACACCATGTGATCTACCAGAAGATCGTATTGTGAAAGAAAACCCACGCAACGGCTTTTTGACAATTTCTAAGAAAAAATAGTCCTTTGCTTGCACCATAAGCGCGTTTGGTGATATAGTAGAACCAAACAAACAGGTGCCATAACTCCTCTGTAAAAAGCAGGGGAGTTTTTTGTGGGGTTGATTATTTGTGGATATTGTGGTATAATGTGTCTATAGTGCAAAAAGAAGGATCATCGGTTGAGGCTAATATAAATTCTGAGCTAACTCCTGAACAGGAAGCTGAGCTCGATCGTATTGTTGACACTACTGGGTGTTCTTATTATTACGCTAAAAGATTGATGGGGCTACCAGTCGAAGACCCAAAAGAGGTTGGAAATCTTATCAAGAGGGTGCCTTCACCTAGAGAAGTTGGCAAAAAGTCTGTGCAAGGATTTTTCTGCGGCGATTGTTGTAGGTATATAGAACCAGGTAAAGAGTGTTCACATGTAAGAGTTGGTAGTCGTGGTGGGCGGTATGCTAGTGATAGTAGTAAATATTAAAGAAAAAGCCACCTGAGACGGATTTTTCTTGGTGACCCAAATGTATCTACATTGGAACCATATCTGTAGCGAGATTCTGAGCTGGAGACGCTTAATAGAGGCGACCACCCCTTCAATAAAGATACCCAACCACCATTAAAGTATATCGTAACAGAATGTGTTAATATCAATAAATTATCCTCTTGACTACTTTTTACGTTATCCAGCCTGATAAATTCATAAATCAGCACTAAATGTCGCGGTTGGGTTAGACTAAGATTGCCACAAAGGGCTAATTGGGGTCGCTTATTTAGGAGATTGACGATATAATCAAAATAATGAAGAAAAACTCTCAAGCACAGCTCCAGGGTATGTTACTCGGCTTAGCTATAGGCGACGCCCTCGGTGCGCCTATCGAACACGGCTACACAAGTGATGAGATCGTTGGTCGTATAGAAGAATTGCGTCATATGCACGATGAAGCACACTTTCCTCGTGGTATCTGGACAGACGATACTTCTATGGCATTATGTTTAGCAGATAGCTTGCTAGAGTGTGGCGGCTATGATTCTTGGAACGTTATGGATAAGTATTGCAAATGGCAATCAGAGGGCTACCGCTCGTATTTTGATTATGGCGAGGGTATCGGCATGCAGACGCTTATCATGCTGGATATGTACGCTAGCGGTTACGCTATTGTTCACAAAACGATGAATCGGAGCGATGGTGCTGGCAACGGCGTTGTAATGCGTCTCGCACCAGTCGTGATAGCTGCCTACGGCAAACGAGATGTTCGTGACGTGATACGACTTGCTCAAGTCTCTGCTAGAGAAACGCATTACTCCTATGAGGCTGAAGCTGCTGCTGAAGTATTTGCTGCCATACTACACAACGCTATCCATCTAAAAGACAAAACAGATATTATAGATGTTAGTAAGTATAGTACTGGCGCACATTACGACCAGCTGCTGAACAAGCTAAAAGAGAAAGTTGAGACGGATAAGCTCAAGAATAAGCCAGGTTATGTCGTATACACCCTACAGATAGCTTTATGGGGCTTTATGAACTATGACACATTTGAGGATGGAATATTGGCAGTTATGTGTCTGGGCGGTGACGTCGATACAACTATGGCGGTGTACGGGCAATTAGCTGGTGCATACTATGGACTTGATGCGATACCGAACGAATGGCGGCGTGATGTTTATCAAGGGAATGATATTATTGAACTAGCGGATAAACTAGCCGCAATGGACGATTGCCCTGTCCTGTATACACGGTTTGAGGAAGATGTAACTTAATACAAATCATGAGGAGAATGACCATATGAACAAAATGATGCTAGAAACCGCTCAGCAACTACTAGCCACAAAAGAGTTTAGCTACAAGGATATTAACCCAAGCGAAAGAGGAATATTCCTAGCGGCACTTATTGAGAATGGTAAAGTCGCCAAAGAAGGAACTAACCACCACTCAAATATCCCCAAAGGAACGCTGATTAGTGAGTGGTATTTACGACATAAGTTAGGGCTAAGTGGAGCAATAAAGCACGACCTATACACTTCGCTTGAACTATGGGAGTTAGACGATAAGCGATATCAAATTATCTATTATAAAACCTTTGGCTTAGGTAATTATGCTGAAACAAAATCAGAATTCTATGACGATAAAGACTCTGCTCGGGCTCGCCTTGACGAAGAATCTCGTAGACTTGAAGCAGAGTTATCTCGCCCTGAGCGATAAAACCTAGAATCATCTTTTGCCAAAATAAGTCATGCTAGGTACTGATACTTTTTGTGTTTAGATTGTTGTATGAAAAACAGATCTAATAAATGCGTATGATGACGACAAGGCAATGATAGCCGACTAGCTACAGCGACTAGAGCGTCAGCAAGCAATACGAGAGACTGATATTGATGTTGCTCTTGAGATTTGCGAGATGTAGATAGACAATGGATACTGGCTTCGCCGGGCGCTAGGACAAGGTCCCAAAGCATATTATTCACACAGGGGTTGATATATGACTATAAAAACCATAGGTTTGGAACCAGCGAAATCAGTGCATTTTACAGAGTACTACCAACCAAAAAAGGCTCTCCAGAACCTGAAAAACCTTTCTTGGTGGCGGGGGTAGGATTTGAACCTACGACCTTTTGGTTATGAGCCAAACGAGCTACCAGGCTGCTCTACCCCGCGATACATAATTATGATATCAGCTTAACGTGATAATTGCAATACCCTAGTGTTTATGACTATTGCCGCCAAATAGAAAGTTCATCCATTGCTGGAAGTTGCTGTCAGTCCGTTTCGTGTTTGATGTGAATTTTTGTGTAGGCGTGGCACTTTCGAAAGATTGGGTGATGAGCTGTTTTTCGCCAGGTAGACCTTTTCCCGTGCGCTGTCTAATAGTCAATTCTTGATATTCTTCGCTTTGATAATATTTCGATTCGTATTCCAGCAAGGCGACTTGTAATTTTTCTATTTCCACTTGCTGGCGTTTGTTGTCGATAGACCGTTGCAATTCGTAGTTTTTTTGCATTGATTCAATGGAGCCCCAAGCCCAACTCATAGCAATTAAAATCGCAGCAGCAATAACGACATTATTTAAGGTCAAATAGTCGTGCTGTATTCTGTAAATTAATCGTTTGAGTTTTAATTTGTTCATTTTTGCAAATTTAATATCTACCACATAATATTGTAGCAGGAATGGTAAAAATATTCATCTTATGCTTAAAATATACATGTTATAATATGGGTTATGAATGGAGGTGACAAAGCAATGAAAAACGACAATCAAACAGACAATCTTGCGGCAACACAGGAAAGTAGTCAATCGTGGAGTGTAAGTAATAATCAAAATGGCGGCTTGAAATCGATTAGTCGGCATATGGAAGACAGTGTGTGGGGTACTTTTGCTGCAAAGCACTCTTATTTGGGGAGAGTTAAGCTTAAGTCGCGTAGTGTATGGGCTGTTCTGTCTATGGTATGCTCCATGATTCCTGTAATTCTCTGGGCTTATTGCTTTATGGCATCTGGCGGTGACACTCAAGAGAATGGTCGAGGCGCAGTTTGGTGGCTTATCTTTTTTTATTATTTTACAGTTGGCTTTCCTCTGGCGGGATTGTCTATAGTTTTTGGCGCGGCGGGGTTGAATACTAGGCTATATTGGCTAGCGCGCATAAGCTTATCTATCAAGATGTTGACTATATCTGCTGTAACTATATTAATATTATGGCTTATACTTGAGCCTCGTGTATAAAATCGGGCCGATAAACATATCGGGTACTATAATTTATGATTGCAAATTTGCTATTAAAAAATGGCAAAAACGCCAAGTTATATAGTTTGTGGTGGGGGCGGCTGGGATCGAACCAGCGACCAATCGGTTATGAGCCGACTGCTCTAACCCCTGAGCTACGCCCCCGTGAGACTTATTATAGCGCATCAGAGGTAATTATAGAAGTTTTCCAGCGGCAATTCGCACAGCTTCTGACCAAGAAGTGAAACAATGCGGCGTGGACGCTAGTTCTTCGCTGGTAATTTTATGTCGAACAGCTAGGGCTAACTCGGCTGCCATATCGCTAGCGTGCGGTCCGACGATTGTTCCGCCTACGACAACTCGCTTCTTGTCAACGATCAATTTCACAAAACCTATTCGCTGGTCGGTAATATTGCTGCGTACGGTAGTCGTGAGCGGAACAATTGCTATTTTTGCGCTTATTCCTTTCGCCTTACAATCATATTCATTCATTCCAATTTGAGCTATTTCTGGCTGAGTGAATGCAACTTGTAGGCGTGGGGAATCATTGAATTTAATCTTATTATTATGTAGCAAATTATGAGCCGCAATACGACTCTGTGCTAAAGCTGTGTGAGTTTGGATATTGGCGTCAGTTACATTTCCTGCGGCAAAAATATGCCGAGCGGAAGTCTGCAGGTAAGAATTAACCAAAATACCATTTTCGGTATATTTTACGCCGGCGTTTTCTAAACCTAAATCCATTGCAGGCAATTGTTGGTCGGCAATTAGAATCTCATCAACACGTACAGATTTTTCTATTCGCCCCTGCAGGAAAGTGACACGTTTTTGTATAGACGATTTTTGTATAGCGATAATCTTAGTGCGAGCTAAGATTGAAATATTGCGATTTTTTGCGTCATTCGTAACCAAAGTGCTGACTTCTGGGTCAAATGTTGATAATATTCTGGACGATTTCTCTGCTACGTAAACTTTTGTTCCCAGGGTGGAGAAGATATGTGCCAATTCTAGTGCTGCAGCTCCCGCGCCAACAATGAACATGGTTTTTGGTGGGCGCTTTAAGCTAAAAATAGTTTTTGGAGTGTGGTAAGAAACGGCGCTTAACCCAGGTATTTCTGGAATTTGCCAATCAGATCCAGTTGCAATAAGAAATTTGCGAGCGGACAAATGCCTACGATTGATGGCTATTTCGTTCGGACTCAAGAAATGTGCATTGCCAGCAAAAACACTAATGCCTTGCTTTTCGTAATAATAGCGATTGCCACCAGCTCCAGTTCTCTTTACGACTTTGTCTTTCCAGGAGAGTAGAGAAGGGTAATTATACCCAACTGAGTTGGTGCGCAACCCAAACTTAGCGGCATCTTTGGCTGTTTGATAAACGTTAAGAGTGTGAGTTAAGAATCCAGTTGGTACATCTCCCCAGTTTGGAGATTCCCCGCCGAATGTTGATTTTTCTACAACAGCAACTTTTTTTCCGGCACTTGCTAATATGCTAGCTGCGGGCGAACCGCCGGCGCCACTACCAATTACGATATAATCATAGTCAAAAGTTGGTTTTTGCGACATCAAATCTCCTAAATTATGGTTTTATAATTTTTATATAAATAAGCCGCGTCAGGATGCAGAGTTTTCATAATGCGTTGTGCTTGGCGGCGGATATCGGCAGAGGTTATTTCTGGGTGAGTTTCGCACCAATTCATAACGCCCAGAGTGACGGTTTTTGCAATGTCTTGAGCTTGACCTTCTGGCGTACGAACGCTTAGGCAGGTGGCAATTATGGAATTGTGGAGCTTGTCCGGGCTGAACTCCTCTGGTGGTCGCTTTCCTTGCTTGATGACATCAATTTGACCTGGCTTTACCATAAATTGCCTCCGTAGCTGATAACGCCAATAACGCGGTCGACAAATAGGAATGTCGCTAAAATTAGTAAGCTACCGCCGCTGGCGAATTGTAAAAATCTCTTATGATCTTCCCGCCAACGTTGTAAATTAGAGATGCTGCGTCCGCTGCCGATCAAGACGATAACGACAAACAACGGCAGTGCGGACACGATGACGTAAATCGCTATGCTGACGATTTGCAAGAAGGGGTTTGGTAGGGTGATAATAGCCAGGCTGGCGGCGATAATTGGCGCGATAATAAATATGATTTCTGCAATAACGCTAATTATTCCCAGGGCAAGGCTTTCTACGGAATTTTTGGTTTTTTTGGTGCGCTTGTTTAAATATTCTGCAAAATTGCGTGGAAGCCATAATGAAGTTCCTGGTTGTCGTCGGAAGTAGAACGCCCAAATTGCGATTCCTAAGCCAAACATCATTCCTGAAGAGACGGCGGCAACGAGTTGCTCTGCGCTGGTGACGTGGTGGATGAATAGTGATAAGAAATAGGAAATTGAGCTGATAAGTAACAAGGTGATCATTGCGACTCCAAGTACAAAACTGTTGCTCATACGAAAAATTTTTCTCTGGGCGGTTTTTTTGCCAATTGAATGTCCGCTAAGTAACGTTAAAACACTGACGCTAAGTTGAAAACTAGCGTGAATAATCGCTGCAAAAATTATGGTAGCCAGTGACGAGATTGTTACGGGGGTCATTTTTGTGTATAAATCCTTCCCTACCAGTGTACCACAAGCGGAATGAAAAGGTAAATAATGACCGAAAAAGGTATTGCTTTTTTGTCAAATTTATGATAGTATAAAGACAGTTAAATAATTAACACAAAAAAGGAAAAAATATGGAAATCAACACTAGTGAATTAGCTGAATTTTTAGAAGTAACCCGAAAAAAGGATTTAGCAACGTGGGAGCGTCAGCGTAATTCATGGGAATTGGATAGTTTTGTGTCACGACGATTAGCGGCTTTGGATGGTATTCAATCTGAAGAGCTTGAGCTAATTTAATTCAGTATCTATAAAAAATCCCCCGCCGTATTGGCGAGGAAAAGATAATTTCTGGTAGCACCGGGTGGACCCGAACCACCGACCTCAGGCTTATGAGTCCTGCGCTCTAACCAGCTGAGCTACGGTGCCACACTGCATTGATTGTAACAGATAGTATAAAATTTGCCAAATACGTTTTAGGTAAATTGTGAGATAATGGATATGTGAGATATATTATCGCAGTCAGTGGTGGGATTGATTCGGTAGTTTTGCTGGATTTGATGTCGCGAACGGAAAAAGATTTGGTGGTCGCTCATTTTGACCATGGAATTCGTGAGGATTCGGCGAGCGATGCTAGATTTGTCGAGGCTCTAGCTGATAGATATAAAATACAATTTGTTTGTCAGCGTGAAAAGCTGGGGGCTGATGCCAGTGAAGAATTAGCGCGCCAAAGACGGTATGAATTTTTGCGTGGCGTGGCGACGGATTTTGATGGCGTGATAGTGACAGCGCATCATCGAGATGACATTATTGAAACTGTAGCGATGAACCTTAAGCGTGGCTCCAGGTGGCGAGGTTTGGCGGGGATGAGTGATAGTCAAATAGTTAGGCCGATGAATAGCTGGACTAAGCAGAGAATTTATGAATATGCGATTCGTCAGAAATTGGAATGGTGTGAAGATGAGACAAATCAAAGCGACGCGTATCAGAGGAATAAATTTAGACGCAAGATAAATCGTGAACTTGATGAATACCAGAAGCTTGGAGTGTACGAGGCGTGGCGAAAACAAAGAGAATTAAGAGGGAAAATTGAGCAGGAAATAGAGAAGTTTGATGGAGAAGTCCTGATTCGGTATTTTTTGACGATGATAGATGATAATGTCGCACAAGAATTGCTATATTATTATGTTTTACGACATTATGATGTGTCGTTACTGGGTTCCCAATTGGAGCGTATGCTAATTGCTATAAAAACTGGAAAAGCTGGCTCTTGCTGGCAAGTTGGCGGCGGCATTGTGATGAAATTGACGCTAAGAAGTGTTATAATAAAGAGAGTTTGATTAGTATAGGCGAAAGGATTAGTTGAGAATGGCTGTTAAGATGCCTCAAAGAAATGGAAAGAATAGAATAAGTCAAATTTTACGATTTGGATTGTTTTGGGCAATTATAATTTTTGTAGCGTTAATTTTTTACGCAACACTCTTCCCTGCGTCAAATCTTAAAGATGTTGCATTATCTGATGTAGTGCGTCGAGCAAATGACGGTAAAATTGCTCAATTGGAGATTCAAGGAAACGATATTAAGATTACTCCAAAAGATCAATCAAAACCTACCGAGCATTCAGTCAAGGAATCTAGTAGCATTTATGAGCAGGGATTGAACAAGGATGCTAAGGTTGAGGTGAAGGTTATTCCACCATCCACAACCGGCGAAACTATGTGGAATCTGGCGGTTATGGTTGTGTCTGTGCTGATTATCGTGGTGTTCTTTATGTTTATGATGCGCCAAGCTCAGGGTCAAAATAATCAAGCGATGGGATTCGGCAAGAGTAAGGCTCGCCTTTATGGGCAAGACAAGGAAAAGGTTCTGTTTACAAATATCGCTGGAAATGATAACGCCAAGCAAGATTTGCAGGAAGTCGTTGATTTTCTCAAGCATCCGAAGAAATATAAAGATTTGGGCGCAAAGATTCCAAAAGGCGTATTATTAGTCGGTAATCCAGGTACGGGTAAGACGATGCTAGCTCGAGCTGTTGCTGGCGAGGCTGGTGTGCCATTCTTCTCGATCTCCGGTTCTGAATTTGTGGAAATGTTTGTTGGTGTTGGTGCTAGCCGAGTGCGAGACCTATTCTCCAAGGCTAAGAAAAATGCGCCGTGCATTATATTTATTGACGAGATTGATGCCGTGGGTCGTAAGCGTGGCTCTGGTATGGGTGGCGGTCATGATGAACGCGAGCAAACTCTGAACCAGATTTTGGTGGAAATGGATGGTTTTGATGGCGAAACGAATGTCATTGTTTTGGCGGCAACTAACCGTGCGGATGTTTTGGATCCGGCTTTGCTTCGACCTGGACGATTTGACCGACGGGTGACTATTACGCTTCCAGAGCGCAAAGATCGTGAGGCAATTCTAAAAGTTCACTTTAAGAAAAAGCCAACTGATGAAACTGTTGATCTTGATAAATTGGCGGCAAAAACTGCTGGCTCATCTGGTGCGGACTTGGCAAATATGGCCAATGAAGCTGCAATCATTGCCGCTCGTCGCAACAAGAAGAAGATCTCAAATGACGAATTAACTGAGGCGTTTGAGCGCGTAGCAATTGGTCCAGAGCGCAAGACTAAGATAATGAACGATCATGAGAAAGAGTTGACTGCTTATCACGAAGCTGGCCACGCAATTGTTGGCCACGTCTTGCCTGATTCCGACCCGGTTCACAAGGTTACGATTATTCCGCGCGGCGGTACTGGCGGAGTAACATGGTTCTTGCCGCCAGAAGATAAGAGCTACACAAACGTTTACGAGTTTAAAGATATTCTGGCTCGAGCAATGGGCGGACGAATCGCTGAACAATTGATTTACGGCGATGACGGAATCACTACTGGCGCTGGTTCGGATTTGCGAAAAGCGACTGAAATTGCCCGTGATATGGTGATTGAGCAAGGAATGGGCAAGGGCTTACGCGATCAAGTATTCCATGAAGATAACGGCGGCTTGATGTTCGATAAAATGACCAGAGAGCGTCCGTATTCTGATGAGACTGCGAAGATGATTGATGAGGAAGTCGCGCAATTGATTACCGAAGCTAAACATCGTGCAATGTTGGTATTGAAAGAAAATCGTTCGTTCCTTGATAAGTTGGCTGAGGCTCTGCTGAAGGAAGAAACTCTGGAAGAATCTGAGGTTGACGAGATTCTTAAGGGCACTAAATTACCAAAAGAAGCTAAACTGCATTCGTAAAATACTATGGGGCGCGTTCGTAGTACAGTTACGAAAATAAATCAGCGGCTTAATGTAAAATTGGCTGCTACGATCCTGGCGGGCTCGACGTTGTTGTCGAGCTTGTTGGGGTTTTTTCGTGATCGTTTACTCAACTCCGCCTATATGCCAAGCGAAAACGGAGCATTGGCGGGATACCCGGTTGGACTAGATGCTTATACGGCAGCTTTCATGGTGCCGGACTTTATGTTCGCAGTGCTGGTTTCTGGTGCGCTTAGTGTGACGTTCATTCCAGTTTTTAATGAGCGCTGGGTCAAGGGTAATAAACAGTCGGCTTGGCAAATTAGCTCTAGTATGATTAATTTCATGGCGCTAATCACCATGGCGGCGTCGGTGCTGATTATTATCTTTGCCGATCCGTTGATGAAGTATTTAATCGCGCCTGGTCTGAGTGAATCTGGTCATGCTTTGGCGGTCAGTATGATGCAGGTGATCGCGGTTAATCCGTTTATTTTTGCGGTTGCGGCGGTGATTGCTAGTATCCAGCAAGCGGTTGGGCGATTTATGTTCTGTGCGCTGGCACCAATGTTATACAACGTCGGTATTATTATCGGTACGGTGTGGTTTACTGGTGGCGTCAATTTATTCGGCTGGCAGATTTTTGACGGCGGCATTATGGGTGTGGCGTTGGGTGTGGTTTTGGGCTCGTTCCTGCAATTGATCGTCAGCGCGGTTGGCTTGGCTGGACTTGGTTTTGATTACAATTTCAAAATCTATTGGCGAAATAAGGGATTTAGGAAAGTTTTATCTTTATTGCCAGCACGTTCTGTCGATCAAGGAATGGATTATGTAGTTAGCTTGGTCGAGGTCAATTTGGCTTCGCGCTTGGCCGATGGAACAGTTAGGGCATACCAGCAGGCTTTAACTCTTCATATGATGCCGATCAATCTTATTGGCGTGGCGATTTCAAATGCTGCCTTTCCGCAATTAACTGAGCATTTGGGCGAAGGCCGAAATGACCTATTTCAAAAAGACCTGCGTTCCCTGCTGAGAATTATTTTTTGGATGGCGCTTCCAGTGTCTGTGGTGATTTTCTTTACCAGAGGATACGTCGTGCATTTTATCCGCAATGGCGGCAATCAGTTGATCGCGGGAATTTTGGGATGTTTGGTCGTGGCGATTTTATTCCGAACTATTTATCACATGGCCGCGCGAGCATTTTACGCCCGCCAAGACACAAAAACCCCGCTATACATTTCAATTTTCTCGATTACTTTGAACATCATCTTAGCAATTGTTCTATCGATGGTCTTGAAAATGGGTGCGTATGGATTGGCTTGGGCTCAATCGACAGTGGCGGTTCTGGAAGTGGTCGTGCTTTTGGCGGTTATGAATCGTCAAATGCCAAAATTATTCGACATGACGTTCGTGCGGGCGATTTTTAAGATGATAATTGCCGGTACTATTACGGGAGTGGTTTGTTATATTGCCGTGCTAATTATGCCGTTTCGTTATCATGACGACAGTTTCTTTAGCGCTTTTCCGAAATTTGTTATCATTTCATTGGTTAGTTTTGGCGCGTATGCCGCGACTTCAAAGTGGTTGAAATTGCCAGAAATTGACCCGATTCTTGCACGATTGAAAAAAGTGTTATTTGGACGATTGGAGTTTAAGGGCTAATGGAAAATATTCGGAATTTTTGTATTATTGCTCACATTGATCACGGCAAGTCTACGTTGGCTGATCGAATGATGGAGATGACTGGGACGGTAGAAAAGCGCGAGATGAAGTCGCAGTTGCTGGATTCGATGGATTTGGAGCGGGAAAAAGGCATTACTATTAAGTTGGCGCCGGTGCGAATGCGATATAAAAATGTCGATCTGAACTTGATTGACACTCCGGGGCACGTTGACTTTAGCTATGAAGTTTCGCGTAGTTTGCAAGCTTGCGAGGGCGCGATATTAGTGGTTGATGCTAGTCAAGGAATTCAGGCGCAAACATTGTCGAATGTTTACCTGGCGATGGAACAGGATTTGACGATTATTCCGGTCTTGAATAAGGTTGATTTGCCGGCCGCCGATATACCGCGCGTATCTAGGCAAGTCATTAATTTGTTGGGCTGCGACGAGAGCGAGATTATTCATATTTCTGCTAAAACTGGTCAAAACGTAGATAAGGTTTTGGATGCGGTTGTTGAGCGAATCCCGGCGCCAGTTGGCGAGGTTGATGGTCCAACTAGGGCGCTGATTTTTGATAGTTATTATGACGATTATCGTGGCGTGATTTTATACGTGCGGGTGGTTGATGGGCGAATTAAAAAGGGTGAGTCTATCCGAATGATGGCGACTGGCGCAAATGGACTAGCTCTGGAAGTTGGTCATCTTAACCCAGCCATGCAGCCCGACCCTTCGCTTGAAACTGGCGAAATTGGCTATATTGTGACAAACCTGAAGACGACACGCGAGGCGCGGGTGGGTGATACGGTAACGCTGGGGAGATATTTTAATTAAGATTAAAAAGGGAAACCACGAATCTACAAACAATAAGCTTAACTGAATTTTTTTGGCGTTGGTTCGTAGTATTGACGCGTATGATTGCTGAAATCAGTTTCCTTACCAGATTTGGCATAGCATTTATTCGACAAAACTCATTAAGTCTCTTAATAAAGAAATCAAACGTCAAACGAAATAGAAGGTTCTTTTTCCTAACGAGGAGGCTCTGGAACGTTACTTAGTTACTTTGTTTGAAGACTCTACTAGAGTGTTTACACAAAATTATTGACAGCATCTTTTCCTTTATAATATAATAAAACCTCATGAGGTATTATATGTCTAAACAAAAAATTAATCGCTTTGTCGGATCTATTGGAGCTTTTATTGGGATCCTTGTCTTTATTGCATATATTCCACAAATTATCGCTAACTTACAAGGAGAAAAAGCTCAACCATTCCAACCACTATTCGCATCAGTTTCTTGTTTAATTTGGGTAATCTATGGTTGGACAAAAGAACCTAAAAAAGACTGGATCCTCATCATTCCCAATGCAGCGGGAGTGATATTAGGCGGTTTAACTTTTATTACTTCTTTATAAAAGTTATATAAACAAAACCAGCAACTTCATAAAAAAGTTGCTGGTAGAGATTTTGGACTATCACAGGAAAAAATATTTAACCAAAGTGATATATTGTTTGATAAATCAGAGTATAATAGTAATTAAAAATAGGATTGGATAGCGAGCAGATTCTTGCTTCCTGCTATGTTTATATTCCATCAAGTGTAAGTTAATTAAGATTAAAGAAGGAAAAATCATGAATCCACAAACAATCAGCTTAACTGAATTACAAAAACACCTCGATCAAACATGTAAAGAGAAGGGGTGGGATAAAAATTCTGTCACTGAAGTGTTCTTATTGTTTACTGAGGAAGTTGGCGAGCTGGCAAAAGCAGTTCGCAAAGAGACAGGATTTAAGGGTGAGAAAAAACCTGACAATCATGACAATCTGCGCGAGGAGTTTGCGGACGTGCTGAACTATTTGATGGAATTGGCAAATCGGTTTGACGTCAATTTGGCGGAAGTGTATTTTGAGAAGCACAAGATCAACCAGACGCGACAGTGGAAATAGTATATACTAGTATTGAAAAGCGCAGATTAGATAAGATAATAAAATGCGCGGGTTGGCGATACGGTAACACTGGGGAGATATTTTAATTAAGATGAGCGATTTGCCACCAATTAGATTTGCCAATGGAGCTTGCCTTGTTGCAAACGAAGTGACGGCTCCTTCTGGAGTGAAGAGAATAGTTTTTGGAGATAATCCAGAAAAGCCCATGGCTCGTCTTGGCTATAGAGAAGTTGGCAGAAAGGCTTGTTTTGCGGGTATGCTATTTAAGAATGCTCCAGACGAATATAAGGCGGGTACATCAATATTGTCATACTTTTTTGAAACAGCAATTCCTGAATTGGGACTTCACCCGGGAGAAACTTCAAAAATACATAAACCTGTTATTGCTTTACTTCTGGCTAGATATGGGTTGGAAGCCGACACAACTTCGGAATATTGGTCCCGTGCTGGACTATTGGTGCAACGAGTAGGAATATCAAGGAAACATCCTCAGCTGCACTTCTGTGAAGGAAACGAAGAAGAATTCGAGGGCGAGCAATATCAAAGATTTTATGATATTGTGCCAAATAGAGAATTGCCGTTCTTATATCCTTTAAAATCTCCTTCAAAGCAGGTTGATGTACATACTTCGTATACTCCATAGTCACAAAACCTTGCTGATACAACGACAATGAGCGTTTAACATAACTGTCTAGTTGTAAAGAATGATATAATTGTTAGTGAATGTCTAAGGTAATTGAAAAGTTGAACCTGAGCGATTCGGCGCTACAGTTCGAGTCAGAAAATTCGTCGGTTTTGGGCTATGGTGGATAAAAATATAAAAGCCTTAATTGAACTATGACTTCAGAAGAAAATATCCTTAGTAAATGGCGTATGATATCGTCACGTACTATATTCGAATATTCTCGATTAACTGTAGTGGAAGACATAGTAAAATTGCCTAATGGTAATATAATTCGCTATATCCACTACCCTTATTGTGGGTATGGCGGAGTAGTTGTAGTGTGTCGTCGTGGTGACACCATTCTTGTACAACAAGAATATTCATACCCAGTGGACGAGGTATTGTATCAGCTACCGGGTGGCAAAATTGAGGCGGGCGAGGATGCTCAGGCGGCAGCGCAGCGAGAGCTGGCTGAAGAGTCTGGCATTGCTATGAATAATCTGCGAGAATGCGGCTGGTTCTATCCTGACAACCGTCGTACTGACGCTAAGTTGTATGTGGTCTACGGGGAATACGCCAGAGCAGATTATCAACATAAACCGGACAATACTGAGCAAATTATCTCGCAATGGTTGCCGATCGCCGACGTGCAGAGTATGATTGACGCAGGCAAGATTACTAATTATGCTATGCTGGCGGCATGGGCAATAGTGGATCGTCAGTTGTTTTCGCGAAAAAAATAGAGCTAGACGTTAGCGAAAAAGTATATTCTACAATTAGCAAAAGACGAAACTGCATACCGGAAGACGATCTTTCTCCATAATAAAAATGGTATAATATCTACCGAGGATATGATCAAAGAAATTACTGTCCAACCACTTCCAGGTTATAAAGAAGTTAAGCCGTTTGTTTATGCGGGGTTTTTCCCGGTGTCCAATGAAGACTATAACGACCTGAAAGAGGCAATTGAAAAGTTGAGCCTGAGCGATTCAGCGCTGCAATTCGAGCCGGAGAATTCGCCGGTTCTGGGCTATGGCGTGCGAATCGGTTTTTTGGGATTGCTACATATGGACATTGTTCGCGAGCGATTGGAGCGTGAATATAATTTAGATTTAATTGTGACCAATCCAAGTACTGATTATCAAGTTAGTTTGACGAATGGCGAGGAATTGGATATCAAGTCTGCTAGTGAATTGCCCGACCCAGCGCAAATAAAAGAGATTCGCGAGCCGTGGATTAATGGTGAAATTGTCGTGCCACAGGATTATATTGGTGCGGTGATTCAGTTGATCGTGAGTAAGCGTGGTCGCCAGAAAAACCTGAGCTACATCGACGAACGGGCGCTGATTTCATTTGCGGCGCCACTTGCGAATTTGTTGACGGATTTTTATGACCAATTGAAATCTATTACCAGCGGCTACGGTTCGTTTAATTATGAGTTGGCGGATTATCAAGTGGAAGATTTGGTGCGCGTCGATTTTTATGTGGCGGGCGAAATGGTTGATTCGCTGAGCGTGATGTGTCATCGGTCGGAATCGCAATATCTAGGTCGCGAGATTGTTAAGAAGTTGAAAGAAGTCGTGCCGCGCCAGAGTTTTGAGGTTTCACTACAGGCGGCAATTGGCGGTAAATTTATTGCCAGGGAAAATATCGGCGCTTATCGAAAAGACGTTACGGGCTATCTTTACGGTGGCGATGTCAGTCGTAAAAAGAAGCTTCTCGCCAAACAGGCGCGTGGTAAAAAACGAATGAAGCGCTTTGGTAAAGTTGACATACCGAGCGAAGCATTTATGGTAATGTTGAAAAGGGATTAATTGTGAAAAAACCTATTGTTTATATTGATATGGATGGCGTTTTGGCGGATTTCAAATCTGCTTTAACAAAGATATCGCCTGAGTTGATTGATGAGTTTGCTGGTCAGCACGACAATATTCCAGGAATTTTTTCTTTAATGGATCCAGTGCCTGGAGCTATCGAAGCAGTTTACGTCCTGAAAGACAAATACGATTTATATATTTTATCTTCTTCTCCGTGGGAAAATCCGACGGCTTTGGGTGATAAGTTGGCGTGGGTGAAAAAGTATTTTGGCGGCGAAGGTTCGGATAATGTTTTCTTCCGTAAGGTTATTTTTTCGTCAGCAAAGAATTTGAGTCGAGGCGATATTTTGATTGACGATCGGACGGCGAATGGTGCGGGCGAGTTTCCTGGTCGGCTTATTCGTTTTGGAAGTTCTGAATTTCCTAATTGGCAATCTGTACTTGATGAGTTATTATAGGTAAATATTATGCCAAGTATTGAAGATCTTATTACAAATTATCAGCCGACTGAATCGACAATTGAGTTGGTCAAAAGTACGAAAATTGCGCTGCTCGCGGGAATTTCTGGTGCGGGCAAAGACACGATAAAAAAACAATTACTGAAGTCGCCAGAGTTTCGCGATATTGTTTCTCACACTACGCGCGCTCCACGCACGAATAACGGATGCGCCGAGCAAGATGGAATTGACTATCATTTTATTGATTCGCAAACTGCCGAAAATATGCTACAAAATAATGAATTTATTGAGGCAAAGTTTGTTCATGGTACGGTTTATGGGACATCGGTGGCTGAGCTGAAATTAGCGCATGATCAGAACCGCGTGGCAATTACCGACATTGACGTTCAGGGCGTGGAGGAATATGAGCGACTGGCGCCAGATAGCATTGCAATTTTTATTGTGCCGCCAAATAGCCAAACTTGGATTGAGCGATTAAAAAAGCGTTACGCAACCGAAGAAGATTTTCAAGCGGAGTGGCCGAAGCGTCATGCCTCAGCGGTAAAAGAGTTGGCTTACGCGCTTGAAGTTCCGTATTATCACGTGATTATCAATGACGATTTGGAGCGAGCAATTCGAGTGACCGAGGAAATTATTTTGCGCGGCGACGTGTTTAAGCGTCAAGATGACGAGGCGCGTTTGGTAGCTCGAAATCTCCTCAATGATATAATTAATCTATGAGTTCAGTAAAAACTCCAAAAAAAATAGCAGCCAGGCAAGATCGTTCCTCGAAGACCTTGACTACATTGTTAGACCAATCCTTTTTTATCTTTGCAGGTTTGGCGTCGTTTTGGTTGGCGTGGTTAGTACTTAGAGAAGGTTGGGCGACGGGCGGTTGGTGGCTGGTTGGCTTGTTCTTTGTTGTGTGGATAATTGTGGCATATTTGGCGTTGCCTAGACTTCATCGAATTTTGAGCAATATGTATGTGCCGAATTATTTTATCGGCAGGACACGAACGGCGGACGGAGTATTAAGCGACCCTGTCAATTTGAGTGTGCGCGGCTCGGAAGAAAAACTCCATAAGGCAATGACTGAGGCTGGCTGGGTTTTGGCGGATGACATAACTCCAAGGTCGGCTTGGAGAATGGTGCTTACGGTGCTGAGTGGTCGTAGTTATCCAAATGCACCGGTGTCGCCAGCATTTTTGTTTGGCAGACGGCAGGACTTTGCTTATCAGCAGGAAGTTGACGGCAATCCAAGGCGTCGCCATCATGTTAGGTTTTGGCGATGCCCAACTGGCTGGCTTCTTCCTGGCGGTCATCGAGTTGATTGGTTGGCGGCTGGTACATACGATAAGAGTGTTGGCTTTTCTCTGTTTACTTTTCAGTTCACACATAAAATTGACGAGAATATTGATATTGAACGAGATTATATCATTGAGTCGGTTAAAAGTAATAATAAAAATGTTAGAGTGACGATATTAAAGGATTTTTCAACGGGTTATCATTCGCGCAACGGTCTTGGAGATTCTATCCGCACTGATGGCGATTTACCGATTTTGGAAGTCAGTTGGGTAAAGGCTGACGATAATGTCACGGCTTCAACGCGGCTCGGGGTGATTATGGATGGAACAATTTATGATCGTCATCCGCGAAATCACGAAACTTTATTGGAAGAGCTTTGGAGTCGCCGACCACCGCAGATTTTAATTGGCGGCGGACTAATGATTTTGGCGTCGTTGTTCACAATTGGGCAAATGTTGGTGGACTTTTCTAGCTGGCCGACGACTTTGGTACAAGTTGCGAATATTGACGGAATTGATATAAATGCTGCGAATGCCATGTTGTCAATGATGGCTGGCTTTAATGTGTTGTTGGTCGTGGCGGAAATCGTGCTGGTTGGACTGCTACTTCGAGGAAGTAGCCGAGCGCGAATCTCACTACTTTCTGTGGCGACACTAGCCATTGTCACCGAATCTTTATCCGTGACAATTGGGCGAATTAATGCGTCGATTATGCTGCTTTTGATCTCAATTGGCGTGCATATTATGATCATGATGTTGTTCTCTTCGGATGCAGCGCGCTACTTTACGGAAAGACGATAAGGCTTGGCACTCTGCTTGTGTGAGTGCTAGATTTGCGATATAATTGGACTATGACCGAACGTCAACAAGCAATCCTTGTCGCTATTATTGAGCAATACGCTGAAATTGCGGCGCCAGTTGGTAGCGTAACGCTAGCCAAACTGTTTGGCGTGAGTAGCGCCACGATTCGCAGTGAAATGGCAAAACTTGAGGAGATGGGATTCATTGAGGCGCCTCACACGAGCGCGGGTCGAATTCCGACAGATAAGGGATATCGTTTTTATGTCAATGGAATCACGGCAGCGCAAATGACAGAATTGCCGAGCGGTATTGATAACAGCACGAAGGCAATTGAGGCGCACGTCAATTCAAATGTTGATGCTTCAGACAAAGCGATTCGTCGAGCGGTTGATGGTTTGGTGGAAATGACTGGCAATTTTGGTTTTGCGTCATTTGGTTCGAGTTTGTATATGAACGGAATGACTCAGTTATTCAGTCAGCCAGAGTTTGGTGATGGCGATCACGTTCAGGCGGTTGCTAAATTGATTGACAATATCGAACCGTGGCTGCGTGAAGCGGCGCCGGATGAGCCGTTAAATGTGTTTATTGGTAGCGAAAATCCAATCGGTAAAAGCAGTGGCGCTACGTTGATTATAAGTAAATTTAAGTCATCGTCTGGTGGCGATAATTACATCGGTGTGATTGGTCCGACGCGACAAAATTATCGTCGAACGATGGAGCTGGTGCGTCGTACGGGCGCGATGCTAGAGGAGGTATTGTAATGGCTGAATGGATTGGTGGACTACTGAGCGGCTTGCCAACGTGGCTAGTAGTGATTATTTTGATTATTATTTTCATGGCTATGGTAGTGCTTTTTCCCTGTACGTATGGCGACGAGCCGTTTTGGCCGTTTAAAAGGAGGAAAAAATGACGAAGAATAAAAAAGCTGAAGATTTAGAGAAAGAAATTGCCGAGCTGACGTCGGATCTTCAGCGGA
This sequence comes from uncultured Candidatus Saccharibacteria bacterium, assembly GCA_963523995.1. GTDB lineage: Bacteria > Patescibacteriota > Saccharimonadia > Saccharimonadales > Saccharimonadaceae > Nanosynbacter. The sequence continues at coordinate 94,532 of CAURDR010000001.1, forward strand.
CTCGAGCGGATTTTGAGAATTATCGTAAGCGCGTGGAGACGGAAAAGCAGTCGGCACATCAAATGGGTCAGACTAAGTCGGTGATGAAATTGTTGCCAGTCATTGACACGATTGAGCGAGCTGTCGCTAATGTTCCAGGGGAGCTTCAGGATAATGCGTGGGTTAAGGGTGTGGCTGGTCTGAGCAAGCAGCTTGACAAGCAGTTGAAGGAGATTGGTTTGGAGAAAATTGACGCCAAACCCGGAACTTTATTTAATCCTGAATTTCATCAGGCTGTTCAATTTGACGAATCAACGGATGGTGATAAGGAAGTTGTTGCCGAGGAGCTTCGCGCCGGCTATACTTTGAACGGTTCAGTTATTCGCGACGCAATGGTAAAAGTCACTCGTCAGTAATATGATTGCGAAAAAACAGCGATTAGCACTCTTGACATGAGAGTGCTAATTATTTATACTGAGATAGTTGGCACTCGCCACGAAAGAGTGCTAGAATGAATATAAGATATAGACCAGATGTGATCATAACAGAAAGGGGAATCATATGGGTAAAATTATTGGTATTGACCTCGGTACGACCAACAGCGCATTTGCGTATATGTTAGCTGGAAAACCAGAGGTAATTTCTAACGCCGAAGGTAATCGTACTACGCCATCTGTAGTTGCGGTCAATAAAAAGGGCGAACGACTTGTCGGTCAAGTTGCTCAGCGTCAGCGTGTAACAAACCCAAAAAACACGATTTACGGCGTTAAGCGTTTGATTGGTCGTAAGTTTGACGATAAGGAAGTTCAAAAAGACTTGGACATCATGCCGTACAAGATTGTTAAAAAAGGTACTGGCGTGGCAGTCGAAATGGGCGATAAGGAATATACGCCAGAAGAAGTTTCAGCAATGATTCTTAGTAAAATCAAGGCTGACGCCGAAGCTTTCTTGGGTGAAAAAGTAACGGAAGCAGTGATTACGGTGCCAGCTTACTTTGACGATTCACAGCGCCAAGCAACTAAGGACGCTGGTAAAATTGCTGGATTGGAAGTTAAGCGTATTATCAACGAACCAACAGCTGCGGCTTTGGCGTACGGTCTGGAAAAGGGTAAGAATGACGAAACTATTGTAGTATTCGACCTTGGTGGTGGTACGTTTGACGTGTCTGTACTGGAACTAGGTGACGGCGTATTTGAAGTTAAGGCAACTAATGGTGACACACACCTTGGTGGTGAAGATTTCGACAACGCTATTGTCAACTACTTTTTGGACGACTTCAAATCAAAGGAAGGAATTGATCTTCGTAAAGATAATGCAGCAATGCAACGCTTAAAGGACGAGGCTGAAAAGGCGAAGAAAGAATTGTCGACGGTTACGGAATATGAAGTCAACATTCCATTTATTACTGCTGATGCTGATGGTCCAAAACACTTTGAGATGAGCTTGAGTCGCGCTAAGTTGGAGGATTTGGTTAAGGATCTATTGGATCGCTTGGATGGTCCAGTAGAAAAGGCTTTGAAGGATGCCAAACTTTCTAAGTCCGACATTAACAATGTAGTTATGGTTGGTGGAATGACTCGTATGCCAGCTGTGGTCGAGCGTGTAAAGAATTTCTTTGGAAAAGATCCGATGCAAGGCGTGAACCCAGATGAGGTTGTGGCTGTTGGTGCTGCAATTCAAGGTGGCGTCTTGGCTGGTGATGTTAAGGATGTGTTACTTCTGGATGTGACTCCGCTTTCTCTTGGAATTGAGACGATGGGCGGCGTGTCGACGAAGTTGATTGACCGAAATACGACGATTCCAACAAGCAAGAGCGAGGTTTTCTCGACAGCTGCGGATAACCAGCCTCAGGTGGAAATTCACGTTCTTCAAGGTGAGCGCGAGTTTGCTAATGACAATAAGAGTTTGGGTCGTTTTGTGCTTGACGGTATTGCGCCAGCACCACGCGGTGTACCTCAAATTGAAGTAACCTTTAACATTGACGCCAACGGTATTCTTAACGTTACGGCTAAAGACAAGGGAACTGGCAAAGAGCAATCAATCACTATCCAAAACTCTGGCAATATGAGCAAGGAAGATATTGAGAAGGCGCAAAAAGAAGCCGAACTTCACGCGGACGAAGACAAGAAAAAACGCGAAACTATCGATACGAAGAATCAGCTTGAAAACGCTATTTATCAGGCAAAGAAAATGCCGGATGAATTCAAGGATAAGATTTCTGACGATGATAAGCAAGCGATTGAAAAGGCTGTCGAAGAGGCTGAAAAGCACAAAGATTCCGAAGACAAGGACGAATTGGACGCTGCAATTAAAGCCTTGAACGACGCGATTATGCCAATCGGGGCTAAGATGTATCAACAATCAGCCGACGATAAAAAAGCCGACGAATCTGGCGACAAAAAGTCTGATAAAGACGAGCCGGTCGAAGGCGAAATTGTCGACGAAAAATAAACCTAACGTATTTACAAAGAAGGCTGCTCGATAAAAAGAGTGGCCTTTTTTGAACTTAGCACTCTTGCACTGAGAGTGCTAAACGCGTATAATATATAAGGTATGAGTAAGCGTGATTATTATGAAATATTGGGCGTTCCAAAGACCGCTTCTGAAGATGAGATAAAAAAGGCTTTTCGTAAATTAGCAATTAAATATCACCCTGATAAGCAGGGCGGCGATGAGGCTAAGTTTAAGGAAATTAATGAGGCCTATGAAGTTTTGAAAGACAAGCAGAAGCGACAGCGTTATGATCAATTTGGTCATGCTGGCGTGGGTGGTGCTTCTGGCGGCGGTTTTTCCGGTAATCCGTTTGAGGGATTTGGTGGATTTGGCGGTCAAAATGTTCACTTTGATTTTGGTGATGGTGGACTAGGTGATATTTTTAGCCAATTCTTCGGTGGTGCTTCTGGCGGCGCTGGGAATGGTCGTTCGCGTGGGCGTGATGTTGAAACTAGCGTAACACTAAGTTTTGAGGACGCGGTATTTGGTGTAGAAAAGAAAATTAGTTTAATGCTGGATGTTGAATGTGAACATTGTCATGGCGATGGCGCCGAGCCTGGATTTGGAATGAAAACGTGCCCAACTTGTAAGGGCGCGGGTCAGCAAACTCGAACGATGAATTCGCTATTTGGACAAATTCAGCAGGCGGTTGTTTGTGAAACTTGTCATGGTAAGGGGAAAGTTCCTGAAAAAGAATGTTCAGTTTGTCGAGGAAAAGGCACGACCCGACAGAATCAGGATATCACTATTAAAATTCCGGCAGGGATTGATGATGGCGCGACAATTCGTCTACGCGATCGTGGCGAAGCAGTTGCTGGTGGTAGTAGAGGTGATTTGTATGTCCACATTCGCGTTAAGGCGCATAAAAAATTCACTCGTGAAGGCAATATTATTCTTAGCGAAGAACATATTTCTATGGTTGATGCGGCGCTGGGAACGGAAATTGACGTGGAGACTGTGGACGGCGTAATAACGATGAAAATCCCGGCGGGCACTCAGAGTGGCACTGACTTCAAGTTGTCAGGTCATGGCGTGCCGCATTTACATAGTGAATCTCGTGGCCCGCATATTGTAGGTGTTATTGTTGATACGCCAACCAAATTGACCAAAAAGCAGAAGGAACTTTTGGAGCAATTTAAGGGTGCGAAAAAACGAGGACTGTTTTCCTAGTATATTTGTCGAGAAAAAATCCTGTGCTATACTGAAGCTAGCATAAGAGGGATTGAAGGTATGGGATTAATTTTTCTGATAATAGTTATTATTGTAGTAATTAAGCTAATAAAATTATTACAGAGAGGTAATAGTCAGCCGTCTAATTATTCCGAAGATTATCGGCAGGGATATTGGGATGGCGTGCGTGATGCGCAAAATGGGTGCGCAAAAATTGAGAATGACAACGGTCAAGTGAGGCTTATTACCGAGAATCAAAACGCCGCTTCACGGCTTGCGAATACGCCGTTAAATATCAGTAATAATGAGAATCTCGATAATATAATTCCTACTAGTATTTCCACATCTGAAGAGAGAGTAAATACGGTTGCTGTGCCTGTTGAGAATAATATTGAACGAACATCACATATTGATGACGAAGAAAAGGAGAGGGGTCGTAAGACTACAATTAATATAGCACTATATACGGCATCGCTACTTCTGACTGCGGGAATATTGCTTCTGGCTCAGGCAATTAATCTATCTATCCAACTTAGGTTTGGGTTGGTGTGGCTGTTTATTTTTATTTATTATATTATTGGTCAGATATTGTATGCTCGCTTGCCGATATTGAAATCTGCGTCGACGGCACTTATTGGTACGGCCTTGGCTGCTGTGCCAATTGGCGGCTGGACTATGAATTTGCTTTTAGGTATCGACCCCGCATGGTGCTGGCTTATTACTTCTGTAATTGGTGCTGTTTTGTGTGTTGATGCTACGGTGAGATTGAATAGTCGACCCCTTGCTTATGTATCGCTACTATCGATGTTTACGATGACGACTAGTTTGCCGGCTGTCGTGCATGCGCAGCTGGTCTGGTATTACGTTGTAATGCTGCTATTTGGATGTTTGATGACTGTGGCTGCGTATTTTTCTAGTCGTCTTCCTCGTCAGTTCGTCGAACCGTTAAACGTTGTAAATCCGTTTATCGTGCCGATGACGATGTTTGTTGCGCTTAGCTCATCGGTATATATGGGTACATTAGATATTAGTGTACTGTTATTTACTAGCGTTGCATATTACTTTACGGTTGCTCTTGTCGAGAAGTCTAAAAAGATGCGTACTTATGAATTGACAACAGCTCGCTTATTGTTAATAGTGATGGCTACTAGTTTCGCAATGTATTTATCTGACGATAATCAGTTGGTCGTAAGTGTGATTTTAGGGTTAGTGGCACTTGGAAATATAATCTGGTCCGCTGTATCAATGTACGTTCAGAAGCAGTACGATAGACATCATGAAATAGTATTGTGGGCTAGTTTTGCTGTGTCATTAAGTGCTTTGTTTGGCGTGATCGGTTCTGGAGATTCGCTACGAATGACGGTTGCCTTTACCTTTATTAGTGTTATTTCAGCGATTAGTCTTGCAATCCTTTTCTTGTTACGTCGTGTCCGCTTCGGTGTTATGTTTGTGATATCTGGGATTCTATTGGTGCCGATTAGTATAACACTATTCAATATCGATATAGCTATAGCACCACGCGTACAGTATCTAATTTTTCTATTCATGACGCCACTGCCAGTTATTTGCCGATTGCTAATTTTGAAGCGTCCGAATATTAGTAAAAGTCAGGCTGCTTTAGTATATGGCGCTACGTCAACTTGGCTATTAATGGCAATGTTTACCTCGGCGATGATAGCTACTTATGCGACAGAGGAAGCCCTGATGTGCCTATCGGGCGCGATAGCTATCGGCGCTGGCATTATGAGTGTGGCTGTATGGCGCGAAAAAGTTTATGAGTTTGTGGTTGGAGTCCATACCTCTTTAATGTTGTCGGTATTTTTGCTAGCTTTAGGTTTGGCGGTGTCTGGTGAAAATATCTCCATTCTAATGGCGTGGATAAATGTGTTGTCGCTATTAATAGTAGAATGGCTTTATCATCGTCATGGCAACACAGCCATCAAAAGTCGTGAGTTGTTTCTATATTCTATTATTGGCATAGCTATCATTGTTGTATTGTCGTCAATTCATCCGGTGGTTTGGCTGCCGTTAATGGCATCACTATATTATGCATTTTACCGATGTCGTAGAGAGGTTTATTTGGGTGGTGCATATTTTATGACAATCATCTTTGTTTTATTATCCCTGCATTGGTTGAATATACCGTTTAATGACAATCTAACAATTACTACATGGGTGAATCTCGTTGGCTTTGGGTCTTTGTACTGGATGCTGCGAATGAATAGGAAATCGTCAATTATTAGCGATATGACGCTGTGCGCTGCTGTAGTTCCAACAATAGCGTTTCCGGCAATTAATCTACTGGCAACATATGATTTGTCGTTCAAAATATTGGGATGGCTGGCAGCTACAGTAGCTCTTTATATGGCGGTGCTTGCTAAACGAGATTGGCGAATAATGGCAATAGCTACACACCCGAGTCTAGTGTTGTTGCTTTACCTTATAGCTCAATGGTTTACTATTCCACTCGAATTTATGTCAGTCGTTGCCCTGGTTGTTTTTGCGGTATTTTACGGTCTGGCTATTGCTGCGCGAATCAGAAAGATGTCGAGTCGTTGGTATTACTCTTCATTCTATAGCGCCATCGGCTGGTCGGTAGTCTTATTGTCTATTACTACATCAGTTAGCGCTACTGTGGCGTCAGTGATTCTGGCAGCGCTGGTGTGGATAATTAATGGTATAGCCTTGATGTTCGAAGGTGTTCATAAAAAGAATATTTTATATTTTGATTCAGGTGTGATCCTGATTTTGTGCGGTGTTTTATTTACTATTAAAAACCTAGCCCTACCCGTTCACGCTATCACAATACCATATTTGTGGTCAGCGGCAATTCTTTCGGGAGCGGTGATGTCGTGGCGTTGGTTGGGGTATATTCATAAGTCTACGACAGCACACCTAGTACTGGCTCTCTCTGCGCTTAGTCTGCCAACTCTCGTTCTGGCGTTTGCAGGAGATAGCGTTATGGAAATATTATTCCTAATAGAGCATTCATTGATGGTTGTCGTGGGATTGGTGCTTAACAAACGACTGATTACGGTCTGGGGTGCTGTATGTGTGACATTAGCTTTGATATATCTATTGTCGGGATACACTTATGTATTAGCTATTTTGGCTGGTATATCTATCATTGTAGCGGTGATAATTGTGGTAGCGAGAGCTCAAAGAAGCAAAAGGCAAGATATTGCAAAAAGATAGTTTTTATGCCATAATATTGACGTATGAAAGAAAAAGCCATTATTGGGTCGACTGAGTTTGTGGACTTCGGCAAGCGAGCGCAAAAAGTCCCAGCTAAAATTGATACGGGTGCCGATTCCAGCGCGGTTTGGGCGAGCAATATTCGCATTGATAAAGATGGAGTGTTGAAATTTTCTCTATTTGGTAAGGGTTCGCCGTATTATAATGGTAAGGTATTTAAGAGAACTGATTATTCTGTAGCCAGCGTGCGCTCCGCAATGGGTCAAAATCAGATTCGTTATCGAACGCACTTTTGGGTGAAGATTGGTGGGCGAAAAATTAAAATGCTGATGAATCTATCCGATCGGTCAAAGAATGAATTTCCGGTGTTAATTGGAAGACGGTCAATTTCTGGAAAATTCCTAGTGGATGTTTCAAGAAAAAATGTTCGCAGGAAAAAACCGTCCGTAACTGCTAGTCTTAACGAAGAAGTAAAATTGAATCCATACGAATTTTATAAAAAATATCATCAGAAAGGTGAAGAAAAGTAATGCGAATTGCAATCTTATCCAACGGAAATATTAATTATTCGACGCTTCGCCTGAAAGAAGAGGCTGAAAAGCGCGGTCATCAAGTTAAGGTTATTAAGTATAAAAACTGCTACGTTTCAATTGACGAAAAGCATCCGACAGTCATCTACAAAGGTAGGGAAATTGGTGAATTTGATGTGGTAATTCCGCGAATCGCGAGCCATATGACAAAGTATGGAACGGCGGTTTTGCGTCAATTGGAGATGATGTATCCGAAGGCGTTTTTCATGAATCGCTCGATTGCAATTACTAGGGCGCGGGACAAATTGCGCTCAACGCAGTTATTAGTTAAAGCTGGTGTGTCAATTCCGAAGACGGTCTTTTCTCGAAACGCGACTGACATTGATTCGCTCATTGAAGAGATTGGTGGTATGCCGGCGATTATTAAGTTGGCGCGCGGCACGCACGGAAATGGCGTGGTTCTGGCGGAAACTAAAAAGGCTGCCAAGTCGGTTCTGCAGGCATTCTATTTGACCAACTCGGACGGCACGAACGTACTGCTTCAGGAGTTTATTAGAGAGTCGGCTGGTGTTGATATTCGTGCGTTTGTGGTTGGTAGTCAAGTGGTGGCTAGTATGAAGCGTCAGAGTTTGGACGATGATTTTCGTAGCAATTTGCACAAGGGTGGCGAAGGAACCAGCATAAAATTGACAGATTCTGAGCGTAAAATGTGCGTGAAAGCTGCCAAGGCAATGGGATTAACGGTTGCTGGAGTCGACTTCATGAGGTCAAGCCGTGGCGCTTTGGTGCTGGAAGTTAATGCTAGTCCAGGATTTGGAATTGAGAAAATTACTCGTCGAAATGTGGCTGGAAAGATAATCGAATACATCGATCGAAACGCCAAGCGTGGCAATAAAAAAGATAAAATCGGCGCTTAAGCATAAACTTGTTATAATAGGTTTATGGACGAGCCTCGTCACTCGACAGTAACTCAGACTGTCATCAAATGGATATTTATCTGCGGTATGCTGATGGTTATTGGTGGGGCAATTTTTTATGCTTTTCGAACGGTTTCGCCAAAAACGGAAATGATTTACCTTAATAAGACAATGCTTCGGGCGGAAATTGCTGATGACGAAGAATCGCAGCGGAAAGGCTTATCTGGAAGACTGGGAATTGATGAGAACTATGCCATGCTGTTCGTATTTGACCATAACGATCGCCATAAAATGTGGATGAAAGATATGAAGTTTTCGGTTGATATGATTTGGATTAATGATAAAAAGCGCGTCGTCTATATAAAGCATAACGTCAAGCCAGACGCTGAGCCGCATGAAAAATATGCGCCACCGGTTCCTGCAAAGTACGTGTTGGAGGTGAAGGCAGGAGTTGCTAAGCAGGCGAGCGCTACAGTTGGGTCACCGGTAAAATTTGATTTGAAGGAGGATAAATGAGTGTGATAATTTTATTTGGAGCAATTTTAGTAACAGTTTTTGCGGTTGCATTTGTTTCATCTCGAAGATTCGGTCCATTGGCGTTGTCGTTGGCGACGGGATTTTTACTATCAGAATGGTGGGGCAGCTGGCTGACCGGAGTGCTAGACGGCTTGAAATTGGAAACTGGCTTATTGCCAAATGGTGTAATTTCGGGATTAGTCTTAACGTTGATTCCATTAATTATGCTTCTTCTAAGTGGTCCGAGATATCAGAAAAAACATGAGAGAATTGTCTCGGCGGTGGGAATCGCGTTTTTGACAGCAGCGCTATTGGTGGTTCCTCTGGGGAAATATATATCACTAGACGGACAGGCGCTGGAGCTGTATAAGATTTTCGCGAATAATTGGCGATATGTGGCTACGTTTGGTCTGGTGTGTGGTCTAATTGACATTTTTTCACTACATACTGGCGGACATAAACTCGCTAAGCATTGACCTTTGCGTTGGTTTGTGCTAGGATGAAGGAAGCGGATATTCCGAATGGGTCCATAGCTCAGCTGGTTAGAGCACCTGCCTTTTAAGCAGGGTGTCCCGGGTTCAAGCCCCGGTGGACCCTCCAAATTTGAAATCGACTCCCTTGGCGGAGTCTTTTTTATGGCTTCGGATCCAGATATACTTTAAGTATGAATAGTTGGCTATTTAAGAAGTTGCATATTTCTTGGTTAGTGGCGGCGTGGTGCCTCGGCTTGACAATTGGCGTAATTTCCATCCATTACATACCGCGGTCGTTTGTGGCGAACTCATTATTTTTATTGGTCGGGCTGGCTATTTTTGTAATTGTGGCAATTTGGCGCTGGCGAGTTTTCGTGATTTTAGCAATTATTTCTGGAGTTTTGATTGGTCTTTGGCGCGGTGAAATCGGCAGAAAAGGCGTGGAGGTTTATGATTCGTTAATCGGAAAAGTCGCAATTATCCAAGGTCAAGTCTTGGAAGATCCTGATCTCGATAAAAATAGTCAAACGGTTCTTAGATTGGGCAATTTGCAGATGAATAATGAAAAATTGCCGGGACAAATTTGGGTGACGACGCCAGATAAAAGCTCAATTAAGCGCAGTGATATTGTGAGAGTTAAGGGTAAAATGACGGCGGGATTTGGGGCTTTTTCAGCAAGTATATATCGGGCGAAAATTATTAGCGCCGAAAGACCCGTTCCGGGCGATGTAGCGGTGGGAGTTCGTGATTGGTTTGCGGGGCGGGTCCGTAAGCATGTTCCGGAATCAGAGTCCGCGTTGGGATTGGGATTTTTATTGGGTTTGCGACGTACTATGCCGACTGAATTAAGTGACAATTTGAAAATTGCTGGACTAACGCATATCGTGGTGGCGAGTGGCTATAATTTAACAATTTTAGTTCGTTTAGCGCGACAATTATTCGCCAAGCGATCAAAATATTTAGCGATGCTCAGCGCGGCTGTTATGATAATTGGTTTTATGGCGGTGACTGGATTAAGTCCTAGTATGTCGAGAGCTGGCTTGGTGGCGGGACTGAGTCTGGCGGCGTGGTATTATGGTCGGACAATTCATCCGCTAGTCCTGCTTCCCGTGTCGGCGGCAATTACGCTATTGATAAATCCGCAATTCGGTTGGGGCGATTTGGGCTGGCAATTAAGCTTTGCTTCATTTGCGGGTGTAATTATGTTGGCGCCGCTTTTACATTCTTACTTTTTTGGTAATAAAGAGCCGGGCGCGTTTCGACAAATTTTAATTGAAACTTTGTCAGCGCAAATTATGACATTGCCGCTGCTTATGATGAGTTTTGGGGTTATTAGCAATGTGGCGTTAATCGCGAATATGTTGATTTTGCCGTTTGTGCCGCTAGCGATGCTGCTGACGTTTATGTCGGGCGTGCTGGTTTTTGTGCCGATGATTGGTGTGTTGATTGCAATTCCAACGACGTGGCTACTTGGCTATATGATTCAAGTCACCAATTGGACGGCTGGATTTGAATGGGCTCAAATGGAAGTCAGTATCAATTTGTGGCAGTGTGTGGTTTTATATGTGGCGCTAATTTTGGCAATGATTTGGATGAAAAAGCAAACTAAATTGGACCTCGCTAAGATAAATATTGTGGAGTAGTGTATAATAGTAACAGATTGAAATAGCAAATAACTTTAGGAGAAATTATGTCAGGACACAGTAAATGGGCTACAACTCACCGACAAAAAGCGATTGTTGACGCTAAGCGCGGCGCGATTTTTACGAAATTGGGTAATCAAATTGCTATTGCGGCACGTGGCGGCACGGATCCAGCACTGAACTCAAGTTTGGCGATGGCAATTGAAAAAGCTAAGGCTGCAAATATGCCTAGCGCAAACATCCAGCGAGCAATTGACCGAGTGGCGGATAAGAGCGCGGCGGCTTTGGAGGAAATTGCTTACGAGGGTTATGGTCCTGGCGGCGTGGGTGTTATTATTGAAACGGCGACAGATAATCGTAATCGAACATTGCCAGAGGTAAAAACTGCGTTGGTTAAAAATGGCGGGCGAATTGCCGATGCTGGTAGTGTGATGTTCCAATTTACGCGCAAAGGCGTCATTACTATCGAAGGCAGCGGGGAAGATTTGTTGCTAGCGGTTTTGGACGCTGGCGCCGAAGATGCTGTCGAGGAAGACGGCGAGATTATCGTGTATACGGAGTTGAAAGATTTGGCGAGCGTGCGGAATAAATTGGTTGAGCAAGGCTTGAAGGTTAAAGATGCGGAACTGCGATATATTGCCAATACGCCGATAGAAATTGCCGACATGGAAACTGCGCAGAAATTGATGAAGATGATTGATGCGTTGGATGATTTGGATGACGTTGTGAATGTTCATACAAATGCGGATATCACAGCGGAATAAAATTATCACTTTAAGGAATCGCTCCTTTTTTGGGGCGATTTTTAATTTGGCAAAAAGTACGCTAAACTAAAGATGATTAACCATAAGCAAGGAGCGAGCATGAAGTATTTGCGCAACACACTACTTATGATACTAGCCGTGGCACTAATAATGCCGTCGTCGTTGGTTTTGACGGAAGGCGTTTCAGGTGCTACTCAAGAGCCGAAAGTTGATGACGTTCAGACTGTTGATAATAGTCTTAAATCGGCTGAGGAAGCGAAAGATCCAGTTGTTGATAAGGAACAGATTGATAGCAATTCATCTTCTCAATCAAGTGAAAATTCCGAGACTCCAACGGAGAATACAAATAGTCCGAGTGAAAATCCTGCCACCAATGAGTCTTCAAAATCCGAGTCAAACCCTGAATCTGAGCCGCCAAAAATAGATAATCCAGATGGAAGAATAGAAGAAAATGCTCCGATATTAATTTCAAAGATTAGTCAGGGCAAAAAATACGTTGAGATTTATAATCCGACGAATCGGAATGTTAATTTGGCTGGTTGGAAAATAGAGTATTACACTGGATCTGGAGTTGAAACCGTTGGAAAAATTTTCAAGGATGAAGTAATATCGGCGAACGGATTTTTGGTTTTGTCGAACGATAAGATGTCGGCAGATGTCATAAAGTTTGATAATAATTTAGTTTTGGCTCAAAATAACGGGTCGGTCGTGTTGTCGCGTTCGGACGGGTCGGTCTCAGATATTGTCGGCTGGGGAAATAATTCAAAGTTTGCAGGTTCGCCAATTAAAGCCGGTGTGAAAATTGTTTGGCGCTGTTTTGTTGATGGAAATATTATTGATTCAAAAAATAATTCCACTGATTTTTTGTCGAGTAAAGGTTCTGATAATCAGGAAATTATGCCGTATTCACGACCAAATTGTAAGAGTCCAGAGTCTAAACCTGAACCTTCAAAAGAGCTGAATAAATGTGAAGGTCTGAAGCTAAGTGAAATTGCGTCGAATGTTGATGAACAGTTCATTGAGATTATCAATTCTGGCGAAAAAACCGTCATTACGACAGGCTGTAAATTGGTGGTTGGCGATTCTGGCGTTCGTGAAAATATTAGTGACATCGAATTAAATCCTGGCGAATTTTTAACGATCAAAATAAAAAATACTAAGCTGAAATTGCCAAAAACAAAAGGAAAAGTTTATTTGCTGGATGAGGTCGGCTCGAAAATTGATATCTCTGAATATAAAAATATACCAAAAGACGCTTCGTGGAGTTTGGTTGATGATGAGTGGACTCGGACATTTGCTATCACTGAAGGCTCCGCTAATATTTTTAAGGAATATCCAGACTGTCAGAGTGGCTATGAGAGGAATGTGTTGGGTAGATGCGTGAAAATTGCCACTCCGCCCGTTGAAAGCCCTTGTCCTGTTGGTCAATATCGTCATCCAGAAACTCTCCGTTGTCGAAAAATTGAAGCGGCAAAAACTATTACGCCTTGTAAAGATGGCTATTATCGTAGTGAAGAAACTGGCAGATGTCGATCTATCGCATCGGTTGCGGCAAAAACTTTGAAGCCTTGCCCGGAGAGTCAATTCCGCAATTCGGCTACGGGTCGATGTAAGAAAATTGCCTCCACTGACGATATAGCAAAAGAATGTCCAGAAGGATTTGAGCGTAATCCGCAAACTAAGCGATGTCGAAAGATAAAATCTGCAAATATGCCAACTGTTGGCTCGGCGGCTACTGAAGTTAAGCAGGTCGCTGGCGCTACTTGGGGTTGGTGGGTGTTTGGTGGCGTGAGTTTACTGGCCGTCGGTTATGGCGTATGGCAATGGCGATGGGAAATTTCGCAATTTGTACGAAAAATCCGCGAAAGTATTAAATCCACAAGCGGTAAATAATTGCTATAATAAAGATATGAGAATTATCGGGATTGACCCGGGAACGGGAATTTTGGGGTTTGGTGTGATTGATTTTTCTCGTGGCAAGTTCAAGATGGTTACGGCGGGAGTTGTGACGACGCCGGCACATACGCCAATTGATGAAAGGCTTGAAGATATTTTCGATAGCCTGACAGAAATTATTGCCGAAACAAATCCTGATGTTATGTCGATTGAAAAGCTATTTTTTGCGCGCAATGTTACGACGGCGATTTCTGTGGCGGAAGCGCGCGGCGTGGCGATGTTGACTGGGCGAAAAGCCGGAATGCCGATTGCAGAATATACGCCTTTGCAAATAAAGCAAACTCTGACTGGCTATGGTAAGGCTGACAAAAAACAGGTTCAGGAAATGGTGCGGCTTAATTTGGGTTTGAAAAATGTTCCGAAGCCGGATGACTGCGCGGACGCTTTGGCTGCAGCAATTACACACGCGGCGATGAATCGGGTATAATTGAAATATGATTGCACATGTTTTTGGAAAAGTTGCTGAGAAGTTTAATGGCTCGTTAGTCATTGATGTTCATGGTGTTGGATATGAAGTTAGCGTGGCGACTAATGATTTTGACGCGGTGATATTAGATCAAGAAGTAAAATTTTACACTTATCATCACGTGCGCGAACAGTCTGAGGAGTTGTTTGGGTTTTCTAGCCTGGCGGCGAAAAAGTTATTTGAAATGCTAATCACAGTTCAAGGAGTTGGCCCGAAGGCTGCGCTGGCTATCTTGAGCTTGGGTGATGCCGAGCAGGTGCGTAACGCTATTGCTAATGCCGACAGTGGTTTTGTGCAAAAGGCCACTGGCGTTGGCAAAAAAACCGCCGAGCGAGTAGTGGTTGATCTGAGTGATAAAGTTGGTTTACCGACTCATTACGGCCGAGCGGAAGCTCCAGTGCAGACTGAATTAAACACTTCTGATGAAGCTTTGGAGGCGTTGATGGCTTTGGGTTATACGCTGGCAGATGCAACTAAGGCGCTTGAAAACGTTGATGTCAATTTGCCAACAGCTCAGCGAGTGACTGAAGCTTTGAAACGATAGTAAATATAGAAAAGGACGCTAAAAGCAATAGCGTCCTCGTAATGATAATTAGTTTTCTTACGGCTCAATAATAATTTTTTTATTTGACCAAAATGAAGGCTGGTAGTGAATTTTAATTTTTGAATCTTTTGCAACCTCAAAAATAACAGAACCTTCTTTTTTGCCGTTGACCGCTAGGTCGCCAGACCCTAGGTTGTCGCTTGCAGTGAAGGCTGTGCCGCTTGGCCCTTCAATGGCGCCATTCGCATCTTCTATTTTCCAGTCGAACGTATTAAATGATAGCTCGCTATTTGATTTGTTGACGATTGAAACATTTGCTTTAATATATTCTTTGCCGTCACTGGCTTTAATGAACTGGTTACCAGAATCCCAATTGCGATCAATTGATTTAACAGTCACCTCCTTGCCGTCAAAAGCGATAGTTTCACCAACTTTGAAAGTAGTTTTTTCGGTTGGTTTATTTTCCGAAGTAGCGTTATTATTGTTTGTATTGACGACAGTGGCTTTGTTCTGTTGCGATGCGCTGGATACTCCAATCACAATAATAACAATAATTACCCAAAACCACACCTTCTTAAAAATTGGTTTTTTCTCGCTTGTGTTCATCATCCCCTCCTATGAGATGTGCCGCCCAACAAAAAGGACAGCCGTTAAATTTGGCTGTCTACACCTAGAACGCAAGTTTATGCTCGATAACGGCTGCCCATTATGCACGTAAACAATGCGCTCAAAACGCCTGGTTCTAGATGTAGACGCCCCTATTGTACTACAAATGATATAATTAGTGTATGGCAATTGAAAGAATAGTTGATACAAGTTCGCATGATGACGATTCTGAAGAGCAGCGAATTGAGGTGAGTCTGCGTCCGCAGAGTTTTGCTGAGTATGTTGGTCAGGAAAGATTGAAGCGTAATTTGCGATTGGCGATTGATGCGGCTAAAAAGCGCGGCGAGCCGTTGGATCATGTATTATTATATGGTCCGCCGGGGCTTGGTAAAACAACTATGGCGACAGTGATTGCTAATGAAATGGGTACGAATCTGCGAATTACTAGTGGTCCAGCAATTGAAAAAGCGGGCGATTTGGCATCGATTCTGACTAATTTGTCGGACGGTGATATTCTGTTTATCGATGAGATTCATCGGTTGGGACGATCAGTGGAGGAGATTTTGTACTCCGCAATGGAAGATTTTAAGCTGGATATTGTGATTGGAAAAGGTCCGGCAGCGCGATCAATTCGATTGGATTTACCGCGATTTACGGTGATTGGTGCGACGACGCGAACCGGAAGTTTGGCGGCACCTTTGCGTGATAGGTTCGGGCATATTTATCGTTTGGAATTTTACACACCAGAGGATATTGCGAAAATTGTGACGCGTAGCGCGAAGATTTTGGAGTCGTCAATTCGAAGTGAAGCTGCGGATTTATTGTCGACGCGAGCGCGCTTGACGCCACGTATTGCCAATAGACTTCTTAAGCGCGTCCGTGATTACGCCGACGTTAATGGCGACGGAATAATTGATGTAAAAACTACAACCAACGCTTTGGAAATGTTGGAGGTGGATGAGTTGGGCTTGGATCCGGCTGATCGTAATTTATTGCAATCGATTCTGGAAAATTATGGTGATAATCCTGTTGGCTTAACGACAATTGCGGCACTGACTGGTGACGAAGCGACAACAATTGAGGATTTTTATGAACCATATTTGCTACAAATTGGTTTTATTGAGCGTACGCCGCGTGGCCGTCGAGTGACAATTAAGGCGAAGCGACATTTGGGAAAATAGTTATCGTATTCTTCGGTTTTTTGTGCTTTAATAAAACCAGGCAAACTTAACTAGGAGCCGCCATGGGCAAAAAACAAGGCTATCTTAAGTTCTGTCGTGTTATAATATAGGCATGAATCCACAAACATCCTCGTCAGAAGATTTAACGCAGCCTGTTGCGTATGATGCTGATGGTCGACCACTGTACCATCATCCACCACAGACTGGTCGTCCAGCTCCTGTTGTGGCGCAGACGAATTCTTATGTGACGGCAAGACCAGAAATTATTGATGGGGAGAATTTTGATCCGCGATTGCGTAGTCAGTATGCTAATGAACCACAAGTCGTACATGTTGCACGAGATATTGACCCGAAGCCGTTTACTATTAGCGATGACTTGAAGCAAAAACATGAAAAATCAGTTCAGCAATACCCGAATCTCAATTTAAGCGAAGGTGAATATATTATTTTGGATATTAAACGCCATCCGATTGGTATGCTTATTCCGACGGGAATCTCGGTTTTTTTGGTGGTGATGATTATGGTGTTTGTGATGTTTTATCCGTCAATTGCTCGTGACGCAATTATTTCGCCGATGCCTTCACTGACCGATGTGTTTGGCATGGCAATGTTGCTTATTGGGATAGTGGCGCTTGGTGGTGCGGTGTCCTTGTGGATATATTTGCAAAATCATTTTTACATGACCAACGAAAGTGTGATTCAGGAAATCCAAGGCAGTTTATTCTATCGACACGAACAAACGGTGAGCTTAGGCAGTATTGAAGATGCAAGCTTCCTCCAATCAGGCATTATTCAGACTCTTTTCAATTATGGCACGATTCGCCTCAGCACTGAGGGTGAAGAAACGACATATATATTCCATTTTGTGGCAAATCCACGCAAGCAAATTGCGATAATCAATAATGCCATTGAAGACTTTAAGAACGGTCGTCCTGTTTGTGATGATTAGCTGATTATTTATGGCGACTTTCTTTTACGTAGTCGTCTTCATCGACAAGCGTCGCAACGAGTTTATATGACTTACATTTTCCGTCATTGCAATTTGAAGATTCATAACGATAACTGCTGTCTTTTTCACCAATTTTCTTACCTTGCGGATCTTTTAACAACGCGGGATCCATAGTCGGAAGCGTACCTTCTTCTAACTTCTCTGGGTAATAGCCATTTTTAACGTAAAAACCTTCTTCCAGACTATAATGCATGGCGTTAATCGCGGTGCGTTTTTTGGCGTTGTTTGATTCGTTGGTCAATTTTGTATATTGTGAGAAACCTAAGATTGCGATGATAATCAAGAAAGTCGCTACAACCAAAAGTTCAATAATAGTGAAACCGTTTCGCTTATTCATGAATGTAATTATAGCAAATCTTGCGACAAATCGGTATAATAAAGGAAGTAACTAAGGAGGGAATGCTATGGCAAAATCAGACAGTAAAACAGTAAATCCAGAAAAGTCAAGTCAGGCATCGGATAAAAAAGTTGATGAAGGTAAGCTTAAGGCACTTGGTCTAGCGATGGATCAAATTACTAAGCAGTTTGGCGACGGATCAATTATGAAATTGGGCGAGGCTCATAAAGTCGATGTTGAAGTAATTCCTTCTGGTGCTTTGAGCTTGGATTTGGCGCTCGGTGGCGGATATCCAAAGGGTCGTATCATAGAAATCTATGGTCCAGAAAGTTCAGGCAAGACGACATTGACGCTTCACGCTATTGCAGAAATTCAGAAGCAGGGCGGAACGGCGGCGTTTATTGATGCTGAGCACGCCCTTGATCCAGCATACGCCAAGCGTCTGGGCGTGGATACGGAAAATTTGTTGGTTTCTCAGCCAGATAACGGCGAGCAGGCGTTGGAAATTACGGAGACGCTGGTTCGTTCGAACGCGGTGGATTTGGTGATAGTCGACTCGGTGGCCGCCTTGACGCCGCAGGCTGAAATTGATGGCGATATGGGTGATTCTCATATGGGTCTTCAGGCTCGATTAATGAGTCAGGCTCTACGTAAATTGACGGGAATTATCAATAAGTCAAAAGCTACGGTGATCTTTATCAATCAGATTCGTATGAAAATTGGCGTGATGTTTGGCAATCCTGAAACGACAACTGGTGGCAATGCGTTGAAGTTTTATGCGTCGCAGCGAATTGATATTCGTCGAATTGGTCAGATTAAAGTTGGCGATGATATTATTGGTAACCGCACGAAAATTAAGGTCGTGAAAAATAAGATTGCACCGCCGTTTCGCGTGGCTGAATTTGACATTATGTACAACGAGGGAATTAGTAAAACTGGCGACATTCTGGACTTGGCGGCAACGCACGGTATAGTTGAAAAGTCGGGTGCATTTTATAAATATAACGGCGAAACGATTGGTCAGGGGCGCGATAAGACGAAGAATTACTTGAAGGAAAATCCTGAGGTTCTGGCAGAAATTGACCAGAAGGTTCGGGAGAAAGTAAAAGAAGGAGAAAACTAATGCGCGCAGCAGAAACCGCATATTCAGCCGAACACCACATGGCGTCAGTTAATCTTATTTTTGATGACGAGCAGACCGCTTACCTTCGAGAGCTGTCAGAAAAAATGAACCTTGATTTCGGTGAGTTTATTCCACACGCAACGCTGATTAATGTAACTGAGCAGGATATACCGCGTCTCAAGTTAGCTGCCGCCGCGTTGCCGTCCCTAGATAAACTAGTACTTGACGGTGTCAACTTCTTGCCAGATGAAGCTGGTAACTGTGTTTGGGTTGAATTGCGTGTACAGAAAACCTCCTGGATGGTTGAAGTGCGTCGGAAGTTGCTTGAAATGCTGGATGATATTCATCCGGGGCTGGATATCGATGGATTTCGTCCACACATTACGATTGGGTGCGTCGAGGCTGGTACGCTTGGCGATGTCGATATGAGCGCCATTCCGCGCCAACTGCCGGTTATTACTAAGCCGCGTGCCGCCGCTTGTTATAACGGCATGCATGGCAAAGTGGTTGAGGTGGTCGAATAGTCCACCGGTAGTTACGTATAGTTTTAGTGCTATAATAGTTTTATGAAAATCACCGATATTTCTCTTCAGGCTCGTGATAAAAATCGTGTTAATGTAAGTGTTGACGGGAAATATCGTTTTAGCTTGGACGTGTTCCAGGTCGGCGAGCTAGGCATTAAGATTGGTCGCGAATATACGGAAGAGGAAATTTCGAAACTAGAAGACGATAGTCAGTTTGGCAAGTTGTATGCTAGATCTATAGAATACTGCTTAATGCGTCCGCGAGCCATCAAAGAAGTGCGCGATTACCTACGTCGGAAAACGCTAGCGACTCGCCGACTTTCAGCGAAAACTGGAAAAATTATTGAGCGTCCTGGAATAAAGCCGGAGATTACTGAGCGCGTCTTGGATCGTCTTATTGAGAAAAAATATTTGGACGATGAAAAATTTGCTCGATTTTGGTTTGAGCAACGGTTCATGAAAAAAGGCGCTAGTATTCGTCGCTTGAAGCTGGAGTTGGCACAAAAGGGAATTGATAATGCAACGATTGAGTCGTTAGTTAAAGAGAATATTCGCTCCGATGACGAGGAGTTGCGGAAGGTTATTGCTAAAAAACGTTATCGATATAGCGATCAGCAGAAGTTAATGCAATATTTGGCTAGGCAGGGTTTTTCTTACGACGACATTAAGAAGGCTCTTGAAAACCCAAATGATTAATCAACTTTTGTAGATTCTGGTTGCGGACGAGGCTGCTTGCGGAATGGATTTTCGTATGAATTTATCTGCGGAATAGGTGTTTTTTCGGCTACGTGTGAGATAGTTGCTGATTTTACAATTATTTTATCATCGGTTACTTTTATAATCTGAGAACGATGAATAAGCAGCTCTGTGTCGCCAAAACTTTTCAAGAACGGTCGCCGAATTCGGAGTTGTTGTATAATAAAATTCCCAGCCGCCAACGTATATCCGATAACTTTTCCGATTTTCTTATTTTTTTCATCAATAACCAACTTGTCTTTTAATGCAAAATTGATTTCATAAATTTCTTTTATAGTAATCACATCATCAATGCCTATGATCTCATCGGTTGAATCGATAATCATACCGAGTGGCCCAATCTCCCTGACGTCGTCAATGCGAAGTAAACTAGGATGTTGGTCCAAAAGTCGTCCTTCAAGTTCATATGCGATTATGGACAAATTCTTCGGATTGATAATTTCCCGCGATGTTCGCGCCAGTTCGGAGCCCGTCTGAAGACTCATGACGGGAATATCAAGAAAGCGATCTGCGGATATAAGCATAACTATATTATAAACGGTTGTGTTCTATTCGGCAAACGGATTGGAGCGACCAGCTGGTAGACTAAACGAGTCGTTTGCTGAAGTTGACGGTCGGAAGTCTTTAATAATTTGCATGGTTTTTTTATCGAAGCTTATTGATGCAGTTTGTGGTTCTTCGGTAGGAACTGCTAAAAGTCCGCTCAAAAGAAATATCGCGATTGCTACGCCTCCGATTACGACAACGCTATATATTATCACATGAAATCGCCACAGGAATTTGGACAGTGATTTTACGATTGGCTCGAGCTGTTCTGATATTGATGGACTCATCGTGTATAAACCTTTACTTCAAGTGATTGGATTGATATTTCATGATTATTTGCGCCTCTGGAAATTGACACGCCT
Source organism: uncultured Candidatus Saccharibacteria bacterium (assembly GCA_963523995.1). Lineage (GTDB taxonomy): Bacteria > Patescibacteriota > Saccharimonadia > Saccharimonadales > Saccharimonadaceae > Nanosynbacter. Next base: position 115,622 of record CAURDR010000001.1, read on the forward strand.
GAAAGCTGCATTCGAGTGACATTTTTTTCAATAAGACTAAGGAAATGTAGGAATTTCGTGTAATCTATATGGTCTCCCAACTGAATTGATACGAAAGTGCTTTTCACTCCAGCAGGGCTGGCGGATGTTTGCTTGCTAGATGCCGCTGTCTTAGTGGAAGTTGTTGGTTCATTTTGGAAAGAGAAAGATTTAATCGGAATGCCAGCGCGGTCAGCGTAGGTATTTAAATCCTGAATAATCTGATTCTGGTATTGATAAAGTTTCGATTCTGAGACGATATTCTTTGCTTTCTTAACCGTGTCGGAATTGCGGTCGAGCTGAGATTTCGACGCTAGCAAACTTTGTATTTTTGCATCAACTGCAGTTGCTTCTGTTTGCATTTTTCCAACTTCTTCTGATGTTTTACTTAAGAATGAATAGGCGAAAATAACTAGTCCTACCATTGCTGATAATATTATGAGCAATAATAACGACAGGATAATTCGCGCGATGCTGGCATTTAGAGCTTTTTTCATTGTTTTAAGACCTCTGGCTTTGGTGTAACGCTAATTGTTATAGTGATTGGATAATCCGCGGGCTTGTCTGACGATTGGTTGCCGCCGCTATAAACAACGGTCTCCAGGTGAACGTCGCTAAATATCTCTGATTTTTCCAAGCTGGTTTTTATTCGGATGGCGTCATCCTTATTCTTTCCGAGAGCTGTTAATGACAATGGTTTATCTAACGCTGAAGTGTCTAGTGTCAGAGAATCCAAAACCATGCCTGATGGGATATATTGTGCAATTTTTGGGATAATTGTAGAGTAATGGGCCTCGTTGCTAATAATCGCCTTAGCTGAGTCGAGGTCTTTCTTAAACTCGCTAACTTCTTTTTGTGTCGATTGATATTGAGCAAGTTTGGCATTTCCTTCGTCAATGTTGGCTTGAGCTGAGGTGCGGCTATTTTCTAAGAATAGGTAAAATCCGCCAATAGTTAAGAATAGTAAACCTGCAAATATCAATGATATGATGCAGTATCGTCTTAAGATGACATTTACTCGTCCAGCGCTGATTTGCTTTTTTTCTTGAGGAGGGAGAAGGTTAATCATAAATATCCTCCTGCTTGATTAAGGCTAATCCTGCGACTGGTGATAGCTGAGAGCGAAGCTGTTTTGCTGGCTGCTCTAGTCCATCGAAATTCAGCATTTGCCACGGACTTGCCACGCGTGCTGGCATTAATAATTCGTTTGTGAAAAAATCACCAATTCCTGGTAAGTTGCCGCCGCCGCCAACTATGAGAATTTGCTCGATTTTTTTCTCATCAGGGAAGCGGTCTGTGTAATATCGCATAACGCGCTTAACTTCGTTGGTCATTTTTTCCAAACTTGGGTGCAAGGCTCCTGCGATTCTGGCTTGTCTTGGTCCAGGATTTAATCCGTTTAATACCTTGAACTGATGGGCTGTTTCGATTGGCACGTTCATTTTCTTGGCCAAGTTTAAGGTTAGCGTGTATCCACCGACATTTAAGCCGCCAGTCACACGTATGTCAGAATCTAGAATTGCAATATCTGTAGTTGACGTGCCTATGTCGACGATAACAGTAGGGAGCATTCCTTCTTCTGTGCGCTTCAGAAGTCTAGCGATTGCGCTGATGTTTGGCTCAATTATTGCAACCTCCAGGCCGCATTGTTTTGTGGCGTCTAACATGCTGTCAATCATTTTCTTCGGTGCGGCACACATTAGCACACTAAGTTCATCTTTCGTGCGATTGATGATTCGATAGTCCAAATAAAGAGAATCTAATGGCGCTGGAATATATTGTTCGGCTTCCAAATTTACCGCACTGCGAATATTGCTTTCTTCTTTCACAGGTAAGCTGAATGTCCGCGAAAATGTTCGGTTGGTCGGTATGCCTAGTGCCACGCGGTTGCTATTAATTTGTCCTACGACGTTTTTCTTCAATAACGTTTTGATATTCTGCGCCAAATATTCAGTGTTGTCTGCAGAATTTCCGTCGCTTTTTTGAGAATCGAGGTTGATCGATCCATACCCATGAACCAGCATCCGATTTCTATCAATCGACATTACTTTTATGCTTGTTCGGCTGATATCTAGGCCGATGATTGGTTTTTTTCTATAAAATATGCTCGACACGTTATTATTTTCCCACCTATATGTCAGTATTATAGCATAAGCTTTTTTGAAAAACTATTATTCCTTAACTTGACCCGCCATACTTGTAATTGGACCCATAACGCTGACTGCCACCAGGGCAATAACAATGCCCATAGCAACGATCATCACTGGCTCGATAATAGAGCTAACGCCGTCAATCGCGGTATCGACCTCTTCCTCATAAAAGTCGGCAACTTTAACCAGAACTTTGTCTGTTTGTCCAGTTTCTTCACCGACAGACAGCATCTGTGCTACGATTGGTGGATATAAATCGTCCTGCTCTGCGATAATTTTTGATAAAACTTCACCGTTTTGGACTCGCCTGGTGGCTTCTTTTAGGGACTTTTCGTAGGCGACATTTCCGACGGCACGCGAAGTTACGTCCAGCGCTTCAAGCACAGCCACGCCCGCGCCGATAAGAGCAGAAAAGGTTCGAGTAAAGCGGGCGATTGCCACCTTTTTAACAATTGGACCGACAGCTGGAACTTTGATGATGATATTGTGAAATTTTACGCGACCTTTTGGGGTTTTAATGTAGCGAATCAATAGCCAAATACTTCCGACAAATATTGGAATGATTATATACCAAAATGACACTACAAAATCGCTAATTCCGAGCATAATCTCAGTAAGAAGTGGCAATTTGGCGTCAGGTCCGCCCATGTCTTTAATGGTTTTACCAATGACCGGAATAATGAAGATCATCAGGATAAAGAAGGCGATAATCGTAATAATTAATAGGACGATCGGGTATGTCATGGCACCTTTAATTTTTTTCTTCATGGATGAGTTTTTTTCTTGTTGTAGGGCTAGACGTTTTAAGATATCGTCCAAAATACCTCCAGTTTCACCCGCAGCAACCATGTTCACGTAAATATCATTGAAGGTTTCTGGATGTTTACTCAGAGCATCCGCGAAAGACATACCGCCTTCAATATCTTTAATAACGGCGTTGATCGTGTCTCGAAAGTTAGCGCTTTCGGCGTGTTTTGCCATAGAGTTAAGGGAACGAAGAATAGGAACGCCAGCTGAAACCATGGCGCTTAATTGGCGAGTAAACATCACCAATTCTTCAGTCTTGGCGCCTTTCTTTTTCTTGCCGAAAGAAAAACTAAGCTCTTTTTTTGCGCCTTTTTCTTCAATTTTTATTAATTGTCCGCGTGACCTCAAATTATTAATGGCAGATAGTTTGTCGGCCGCTTCAATTGTTGAAGAGACAGTCTCTTTCTTTTTATTGACAAGCAAATATTCAAAAATTGGCATAATGTTACTCCCTTGTTGCCCTCAAAACTTCGTCCACGGTGGTGATCCCGCGCAGTGATTTAATAAGTCCGTCCATCTGCATTGTCACCATGCCTTCGGAAATCGCTTGATCTTGAATATCGTTGCTGGTGGCGTTGGCGGTAATCATTTTTTGGATAGGGATAGATATGCCAAGAACTTCGTAAATACCAACGCGACCCTTGAATCCGTTATGTCCACACTCATCACAACCTTCTGGGTTTGGCTTCCACAAGTGTTCAATTCCTGAGTCTGTTGACCCCATGGGCGTGTCGCCACCAATTTTATCCTCAAAAGCCTGCTCTTCGAGATCGTGGATTTTCTTAATTGACTCGGTGTTTATCTTAAACATCTCGGTGATATACTTTATTTCTTCTTCGTTTGGAGTGTATTCTTGGCGGCAATTCATACACAGGCGCCTAACTAGTCGCTGTCCAATCACCGCCTTCACGGTTGAAGCGATCAAAAATGGCTCAATTCCCATATCCAGCAGGCGTGGCAAACATGTCGCAGCGTTATTTGTGTGCAGAGTGGAGAACACCAAGTGCCCGGTCAGCGCCGCTTGAACGCCAAGGTTTGCGGTTTCGCCGTCGCGGATTTCTCCGACCATGATGATGTTTGGGTCTTGGCGAAGTAACGCCCTTAGTCCTGAAGCGAAAGTCATCCCGGCTTTGGCGTTGGTCTGGGTTTGATTTACGCCAGGAATTTTATATTCCACCGGGTCTTCAATTGTGGAAATATTGACATCTGGAGTATTGAGTTCAGACAAGACACTAAATAAGCTGGTTGATTTTCCCGATCCAGTCGGCCCAGTCACCAGGATCATTCCGTTCGGCTGAGCCATTGCATCTTTTACGGTTGCGAGCGACAGCCCCCAATAGCCAAGCTGATCCAGTTTAACAGCCTGGTTCGATTCGTCCAAAATACGCATGACCACTTTTTCGCCGTCAGCGATCGGCAATGTCGAAACACGAAGCGCGTATTGTTTTCCTGAAACTTTTATCTTAAAGCGGCCGTCTTGTGGCACGCGGCGTTCGTCGATTTTCAGATTAGAGAGAATTTTAATGCGACTCACCAAAGCGCCGTGAACGTTTCGTGGCAATTTGTTAACTTCCTTCAAAACACCGTCAATTCGATAACGAACCTGAACGTAATCTTCGCGCGGTTCAATGTGAATGTCGGAAGCGTTGGATTTTATGGCATATTCCAGTAATAAATTAACAGTTTGGGCGATTGGTGAATTTTCCGCAAAATCATCTTGACTAACGTTTTGGTCTTCGGCGGAAGCGTCTTTTTGTACCGCAATAACCTCATCAAGCTCGGCGTTAATATTACCGCGATAATTTTCCAAACAGTCCAAAATGTTGCTTTTTGTCGCTAGGAAAACCTTGGTGTTGTAGCCAATTTCTTTCTGAATAAAGTTCAGCGCCTGCACGTCGTCTGGGTCTTCCATCGCAAGCGATAAGCTGTCGTCCTCGTTTTTCTCAAAAAGCACAACATTATACTGGCGCGCGATATGTTCAGGAATTCGTTTCAGCACATCTTCGGGAATATCCTTTGGCTCAATTCGCACGAAAGGCACGCCGATATAATCGCCAATCAACTTTGTCAAATCTTCCTCAGAAATAACTTTTTGTTCAATAGCGGTTTCTTGCAATGTTTGCTTCGACCGTTCAGCGATCAATTTCAAATCAGCAAGCTGCGGCTCATCAACAACCCCACCTTGTTTCAGAATGCTCTCAATTGTCTGGTCTGAAACACGCATAACTCTTATGGTTATTGTACTATCATCGCCAAAAAAAAGCTAGCATAGTATAATATAAGAGTGAATATTTCTAGTGAAGAGAAAATGCGAGAATTGGGCGCGGCAATTGGTCGGGCTGTTTCTGGTGGGGAAGTTCTGGAATTGGTCGGTGATATTGGCGCGGGGAAAACCACATTGACGAAGGGAATTGCGCAGGCTTTAGAGATTGACGAGCCAGTTCAGAGTCCAACTTTTACGATTTCGCGTGTGTACGATTCGCCTCGCGGTCTGAGTTTGGCACATTACGATTTTTATAGATTGGGAAATGCTGGAATTATGAGCGAGGAGATTCGCGAAGTGGTGGATTCTAATTCGGTGGTTGTAGTTGAATGGGCTGGCGCTGTTGATGATGCATTGCCGAGTGATCGGTTGGTGATAAAAATTACTGCGATTAGCGAAGAAGGGCGGCTTGTAGAATTTTATCCTGGCGGCAAAAAATCTGATGAACTTTTGGGAAAAATAAAGGAGAATATGGCGTGATAATTTTATTAGACACTTCAACATCAACATGTTTTTTGACAATAGTCAATGGAGAAAATCGTCAGGATTTTGAATGGGAAGCTGGGCGAACGCTGGCGCGGAATTTGTTGAAATTTTTGGAAGAAAAGACTGGCGATTTGCATCGGATAAGCGGCATTGGCGTGATGAAAGGACCAGGAAGTTTTACGGGGCTGAGAATTGGTTTGACGGTTGTGAATACCTTGGCGGACAGCTTGAATATTCCTATTGTTGGTGCGATGGGTGATAATTGGCGTGATTTGGCTTTGGATAAATTGCGTTCTGGCGAGAATGAAAAAATTGTTATGCCAGAGTACGGTGCTACTGCGAATATCACTGCACCGCGAAAATAATTTTTATCGCCCAAACCGTCAAAACCGTGTATAATTAAATTACGGCGGTTTGTGATTTTTGATTCGCCGAATTAGATAGTTTGAAGTTGATTGGCTGTTGATATTTTTCCCTGAGGCGAACACTCAGGGGCGGCTGATCGGAAAGGAATGATAATGATAGAAGTAATTATTGCCGCGGCTATTGGAGCTGGCGCGGGTGCTGCTGGTCTTGTTGGATATCAGAGAACTCGCCAAATTAACGGTAAAAATCAGATTGAGCGAGATCTGGCAGATGCGAAAACTAAGGCGAGCGACATCGTCCTTAAGGCTAAGGACGAGGCGCTTAAGATTGAAAATGAACGTCGCAAGGAGTGGCAAAAGACTGAAAATCGTTTGGCGGATCGCGAGAAGACTCTGGATAATAAGCTGGAAGAGCTTGATCGACGAGCAGAAAAATTGCGCGCGCATGAGGATGAAGTTGATAATCTTAAAAATGAAATTCGCGATATTCGCACACGTCAACAGGAAAAGCTTGAAAAAATCGCTGGCCTGAAAAAGAAGGACGCCGCAGATAAATTAATGCAGATGACTGAGCGCGATATTAAGCAAGACTTGGTCGGTTTGGTGTCGAAACTACAACACGACGCAATGGACGACGCTGAAGAGCGGGCGCAAATGATCTTAGTGACCGCAATGGAGCGAATGAGTAGTGAAGTTACTGCTGAGCGTACGGTGACTGCGGTCAAATTGACTGATGATGAAATGAAAGGTCGAATTATCGGTAAGGAAGGGCGTAATATTCAGGCGCTGCAACGCGAAACTGGCGTCGATATTTTAGTTGACGATACACCTGGCATGATTATTTTGTCAAGTTTTGATCCTGTTCGCCGACAAGTGGCTCGACTGAGTCTTGAGATGCTGATGAAGGACGGCCGTATTCATCCTGCGCGCATTGAAGAAGTGGTTGCTAAGGCCAAAAAACAGATTGAAAAAGAGGTTCGACAAGCCGGTGAGGATGCTATGCGCGAAACTGGCGTGGTTGGGATTCCGAAGGAAATGCTGCTGCTTCTTGGTGAATTGAAGTTTCGTACCAGTTTCGGTCAGAATGTCCTGAAGCATTCGACTGAGATGGCGCAAATTGCGGGGATGATCGCTGAGGAAATTGGTGCGGACGTGCGCATTACGAAAATTGCTACACTTCTTCATGATGTAGGTAAGGCAGTGTCGCATAAAATTGAGGGTAAACATCATCATATTGGGGCGGAATTGGCTCGTAAATATGGTATGGACGAGAGAATTGTTCACGCAATCGAAGCACACCACGATGATATCGAAGCGACAACTCCAGAGGCAATTATTGTTCGAGTTTGCGACGCTGCTTCGGCTGCACGTCCAGGTGCGCGTAACGTTTCTGCTGAGAATTTTGCGGAGCGAATGCGCGATTTGGAAAATGTCGCTACGAGCTTTGAAGGAATTGATAAGGCTTACGCGATTTCTGCCGGCCGTGAAGTTCGTGTGATTGTGAAACCTCAGACGATTGATGATTTGTCGGCGATTAAATTGGCGCGAGATATTGCGACGAAAATTGAGTCAACAATGCAATATCCTGGCACGATTAAGGTTAACGTGATTCGCGAAACGCGAGCAATTGAGTTTGCTAAATAATGAAATTTACAGATGAAGAGCGACGGGCTTGGTTGGCAAGTTTGGACAGACGTTTTTCCAGCGCGGCGGTGTTGATTGAAAATGAGCAGGGCGAGTTATTGATCGTCAAGGCTGGCTATAAAGACCATTGGTCACTGCCTGGTGGCATTGTTGACGCTGGAGAATCTCCGCTGGAAGCGGCGGTGCGCGAGGTTAAAGAAGAAGTTGATATTCAAGTCGACTCTAAGGATTTGAAGCTTGCAATGGTTGCTTCGCGTCATTCTGATGAATTTTTGACACATCAATTTGTGTTTTTTACAAAATTAGAAAACAATGCTTTTTCTGAGATAAAATTGCAGGAATCGGAAATTGTGGCTAGTAAATTTATTGCCAAAAATGAGATTGATTTTGAAGATATGTCGCTACTCTGGGCAATCAGATTTTGGGCAATTGATAAATTCGGTTACGTAAATACGAAAATTATTGATAATGACGGCGTGAAAAAAGAAGTTGTAGATTTTTTTGCGCCGATGATTGGAGGGAAATAATGGGAATATTAGTTATTAGTCGACACGGTGAGAGCGAGTGGAATCTGCTTGGTAAATGGACTGGATGGACGGATGTTAATTTGACGGAAAAAGGTCATAATGACACTGTGCGATTAGGTGCTTTATTGAGAGACTTGTCATTTAATGAAGCTTACACTTCATCATTAAAACGCACACAACAAACTTTGGCAGCGCTACTCGAAGGATGCGGAGTCGACAATCTACCAACAACGCATGCAACTGAGTTAAACGAGCGTGATTATGGCGATTTGACTGGAAAAAATAAATGGGAAGTTAAAGCGGAGATTGGCGAAGAGGCTTTTAATGGTATTCGACGCGGTTGGGATTATCCAGTGCCGGGCGGCGAAACTTTGAAAGATGTTTATGCGCGAGTTGTTCCATATTTTGAGCAAGAGATTTTGCCGAAATTGCAGAATGGTGAGAATATTTTATTGGTGGCTCACGGCAATTCTATTCGAGCTTTAATTAAACATCTCGACCAAGTTCCAGAAGCCGAGATGGCGAATGTAGAAATGCCGTTTGGTCAATTATTGGTTTATACGTTCGAGCCCGGTCAATCTTTGCCAATCAAAAAAGAAATATTGTCGGTTGAAATTGAAGCTGTGAATGCTTAAATAGTTGTATATATTTCATATGCACTTAACGCCGATAAAAATTGTTGAAATCTAAGAGTGTCGTCGCCGCGATATGGCCATGTTGCATGGTTTAGCCAGAAACCCATTAAGGTCAGGCAATGATCTAAATTTATTTCTTTGTAATAGTTTGAAATATTATGACCGCTTTTATGTAGGTCGATTAGTAGGCTAGTGATGTCACTACCGGATTCTCCAGGTCCAGACCAACTCCAGTCGATTAACTTAGTGCCACGTTTGGGATGCCAAGCCATATTTGATTGTCGAATGTCGTGATGACAAAAAACTAATTTTTTTATATCGCTATGTCGACCTCCGGCATTTAGTAAGGCGGGTGAGTCTGCCAATAATTTCTTAGTTATATTTTGGCTATGGGGTGTTAATCTGTCCAAGAATCCTAATGACAACTCTCTCAATTTAGCTATTTTCTGCTCGTCTAACGAAGCCCACCCTTCTTTAATAAAACTATCGCGTGACGATTCGATATCAAAAGTATCAGGCGGCAATGGTATATTTTCTAACTCGTCAAATTTTTCCTTCGCTGATTTGACATAAGAGTCTAGCGTTTCGTTCTTTGCTCGCCATAGCCAACCTTCGTTGGACGTCATTGTCTCCATGATGAAAGTGTCATCATCTCGTAATATTGATTTGGATGGGATTCCACTATATCCATGGCATCGCAGATAGGACATCGTGAACGCTTCTTTTCTCAGATATTGACGTAGCCTATTTCGCTTAATATCATCGTATTTAGTCGATGTTCGCTTAATAAATACCGAATGATCATTTTTTGTGGCGATAATTTTGTCGTATTGCATATGACCGCCGTTAATATTGCGATAATTTTCGGAAAACTCTGCTATCTTAATTAGTGACCGACAAGACAAATAATCAATAGCCCTGGTTACTATTTCATCATGTGATGCGTATAATTTAGGCAAATTATTGAGTGGTAGCCAGGCTGCGTCGATAGCATCGTCTCGTCCTGACACCTCTGATAGTTCGTTGACTATGAACAGATACGCATTGGTTTCGATCCATGACGTCTGACTGTTGCGTGGATCATTAACAAGCCCTTTGTATATTAATATTGGACTACCACTAATTATCGTTCCAGTTTCTTCTCTTGTTTCGCGAATTGCTGCCGTAAAGGAATCTTCTTTGGGGTTGATGAATCCTCCAGGTAGCGCCCATTCACCGCTGGATCGTTTTATCAAAAGAATTTTTTGTGCGATTGTGTTGATTATTACGCTGTCTGCAGTGTAATTTGGACCGTCATACCATAATTTACGATTTATAGATATTGGCATTGTTTTTTCATACAGTAACTAGAGTATTATTCAGTGCACTTTCCGCCAAAGCTGCTTTTACACGTTCACTATACTCTTTAATTTTATCACCTGAACCTGTATGTTTGCCAGGGGTGTCGCTCAATTTGACCGTAGATACTCCATCGACTTCTGTGGCTTTCATAACAAAGTTATTGGGCGTAATTCCAAGGTCGTTAGTCAAAGTTGTACCCCAGCCAAATGTTACATTTATTTTGCCCTTAAAGTAATCAGCTATCCGAATAATTTCATCCACATCAAGTCCGTCACTAAAGACGATAGTTTTCTCTAAAGGATCAATTCTGTTCTTTTTGTAAATTTCAATAGCCTTATTTCCAAATTCTATTGGGTCGCCGGAATCGTGGCGTAATCCTTTCCAAGAAGACCATTGGTCTGGAGTGAAGTCGGCAAAGAAGAAGTCGGTTGTAAATGTATCTGTTAGGGCAATTGATAGCTCGTCGCCGTATGTGTCTTGCCAATCTTTTAGTGCCTGACTGTGGCCACTTAGTGGGTTGTCTCCGGCTTTATCTGCAAGTGCAGCGTAGACCATTGGCATTTCGTGCGCAAAAGTTCCAATTGGTTTTAATCCTAGTTTATGCGCCAGGTATATATTTGAAGTTCCGACAAGATTATCAGGGAGTTCATTTGCAACTCGTTCAATTACGTGCCTATGCCAATTAAAGCTAAAGCGTCGTCTTGTGCCGAAATCGGAAAACTTAATGTCTGGGCGGCTTTTTAATAATTTGATCTTTTCGTCTAACCGGCGATCTCCTTCGGCATACACTTCTTCCAAAGAGTAACCTTCACGTGCGAGTTTGTTACGAAAATATATTTCATTTATCTCGCTCATGATAACGGTTTCCCAGAATGTAACTAGGGGCCATTTTCCCGTAGCTTCAACTGCTAGGTCGCCGCGCTTATCATATCCGATCTTGACCGGAGGCAAGGAGCTACTTATTAGGAAATCAAGGTATTCTTGCGAAAATGTCGCTTTGCCGTCTTGGTTTTGTAATCCAGCCAAGTAGGCTACTTCATCAGGCCGCCATCCTTCAACTAGATTGTTTAGGCTGTTTTGCAATTCATCTGGAGCTACAAACTCTGACAGTAAATTAGGGGAGCGATTTTTCAGTGTGAAGGTAACTTCTGCTTCAGGATGTTTTAAAAACTCGTTCATTCCCATAGTTACTTTGTAGTAATCTAATCTTTGTGATATTTTTGAACTCTTCTCCATTTAAATTGTCTCCTGAATCATCTTCTTTGCTTCTTCGGTTGATATTGCTAATATTCCAGCCTCCTTCATTGCGGATAATGCTTCTTCTTCGGCTGTTGGAGTTAATCCCACGGCGCGAATGGCGTCTATAAGTAAGTATGTAGTGACACGCCTGTCATCTTTGAGATGTTTGGCGATATCTAGGGCAGTAAATTTTACACAAAAATCTGTTGCTAATCCGCCGAGAAATACTTTAACTTTTTCATGGGGTGTTTTTGGTGTTATGATAGATTCTAACGTTTCGTTTGTCTCGCTTTCACCTTCCCAGCCAGAGTATCCGTCTGTCTGACCGGTGCCTTTATTGATGATAATGTCATCGGGCTGAATATTTAGATCTTTGTGGAAATCAGCTCCTCTAGTGTTGGCTACGCAGTGAACTGGCCATTTGTCAAAATGCGGTGTTTTTTCGGGATGCCAGTCTCGGGTGAATACAACCGTGCCGTCATGTTTTCGTATTTCGTCGACGATAGAATTGATGGGCTCAATGATTTGCTCTGCTTCGGCAACAGCAAGACTTCCATCGATAAAATCATTTTGTGGATCAACCCCGACAAATATATAGCTAGACTTTTCCATAATACTAAAATCCTCCTTACTTAATGTATAGTTTACACTTACTATCTAGTCTAATAGTCAGTTATTGTATTGTCAACACTAATTTATGAAAAATATAAATTTTCTAGATTTTTACAGGGAGGTTAGTCTAAGCTACGATCTAAATTCTCGAGCTTGCTTGAATTGAACTCATATAATTTTGCTGGACGATGCGCGCCGTCTCGCCACAACTCATTAGTTTCATGAATTAAGTTTAAGCTGAGGAATTTTTTTCGAAAATTACGCTTGTCAAATTCACGACCAAAAACTATCTCGTAAACTGTTTGCAGTTGTGTTAAGGTAAATCTTCGATCCAGAAAAGCAAATGCCGAATTGGTGTATGTCATTTTGGCAATTAGGCGTTCTTTGGCGTATTTAATGATGCTGGCGTGATCGTATGCTAGTTTTGGCAATTTATTTACATCAAAAAATGCTACCTCTAAATCTTCATTGTACGTAATATTGCGCCCACAACCCATGTAGGTTACAGATACTGCATGTCCTCGTGGATCACGATTAATCGTATCGAAAGTGTAAAGTTGTTCGGTGTAACGTAGGTCTTCTTTGATTTTTACACCTGTCTTTTGAAAAACTACACGTTCGAGCGCGTCTGTAGTCGTCTCTCCTTCGGCATTATATCCTCCAGGGAGAGCCCACTCTCCTTTAAAAGGTTCATTTGGTCGTTTTAATAATAACACTTCCAGGGTATTGTTGTTTACTTGAAAAATTACTGCGTCTACAGTTAGAGTTGGAGGTGTATACGGTTTTGTGTAATTCATACAATATATCTTATCCTGAAGTAAGCTACTTGCCAAGTTATTTTTATGCTTCATGAGATATAAAAGTTTGTTTGCAAATTTATTCTGTACTTATTTAGTGATATATGTTAAGATAGATCAGAACGAATGATAGAGATATCTTCGGGGTGTGGCGCAGTTGGCTAGCGCGCGCGGTTTGGGACCGTGAGGTCGAAGGTTCGAGTCCTTTCACCCCGACCAATTGAGATCATTCAACGTATTAAAATAACTGGCGTTTAACCAGTTATTTTTTATTTTCATATAATCCAATAATCAAGTCGCCATCATGGAATTCTTGCTTTAATTGCCAATAGGGCGGAACTTGTTTTTTATATTCGTCATATGTTTTTTCACGAAGGATTAGCCAGATTCTTGGAGATTTTATTGACTCTAAAGAACTAATTTCTGGAGTATTCAATTTTTTAATTAATCCCCATTCGCCAACCCAGCCCAGCTCTTCTTTCGGCTTCAGGAGTATAATTTCTTTATTTGTGCGGTTGTAATAGGAAGTGTGAAAATAAGTGTAGATCTCGCCAGAAATAATAGCATCACTGCTCTGGATATTTTTATTTATATGATCCATGGCTGTGCTGGTATTATTCCAGGACGACTCTGCGATATTTTTACCGCCGATATGCCACATATAATGACCGATAAATAATGTCAGGACAATAGATATTCCAATAGACCACCATTTTTTATTAGAAAAAATAAGCCCGATGAATATTGCAATCAAGCCGTAAAACGCTGGCGCTGAATAAGTGAAGTATCGATCTAAGTAAACTGGTCGACCCTGGCTAAGTATGTAAACGATGATCATCGGCAGCAGCAACCAAATTGTTAAAACCCAAATTGCTGCTTGGTATTTGGGAAGTTTTTTGGCTAGGATGAATGAAATTACGACTATAATTGGCGGCAGTAGCAACCCAAAATAGCGGACAATTTTGTCATCATAAGTTAAGAACATTGATAGTGTTGTCGGGATGGTAAATTTAGTGATTTCGGGGATCCAGAAGCCGCCGCTTACTCGGCTGGTTTGGGAGATCATAACTGGTAGCCAGGGAAGGAATAGCAAAAAGCATGTCCCGGCGGCAAGCCAAACGTTTTTGTCCTTAAATATATTTTTTATGGCAGTGCGATTTCTGCCAAGTTTTAGCCAAATATATGCGAAATGTGCAGGCAGTATTAGCGCTAGAAAATATTGTGTATAAAGACCGAGTGTCACTAAAATTCCGTATAGCGCCCACCAAAACTTCTTATTTTTGTGCTCGACCGCCACGATGAATGCGTAAGTCATTGCTACGGCCAAAAGTGCCGCCAGTGCATACATTCGGGCTTCGTCGCTATAGCGGATTAAGAATGGTCCTAGCGCTGCTAAAAAACTTCCAAATACGGCGATTCTTTTAGAGAAAAGTTTTTGGAGTAATAGAAATAATAGAGCAATTGTCAGAACTCCGCACGTAACGCTGAACCCTCTGAGTGAAGCTACGGAATTGCCGAAAATCAATTGCCAAACGTGCATAATAACGTAATAAAGCGGCGGGTGGACGTCTGTGGTCGTAATGGCGATAATTTCTCTGATTGGTTGCTGAATGATGGCTGCCGTATAGCCTTCATCGTGCCAAATATCGGCTTTTGTTAAATAGGTAAGTCGAACGTCGACTGCTAAAATTAAGATTGGAATTAGCCAAATCCAACCGGGCATTTTATGAAGAAATGCATATAGCTTTTTAAGATATATACGGATTTTTTTCATGAATTATCTGGATAATTTTAGAGCTATTTCTTTTGCTTTATTCGCTAAAGTATCGTCAATTTTTCCCAACCCCGAGCCTGAACTTACGCCTCGTCGCTCTAGCGCCTCGCCAATAAGAAAATCTGCAATTTGTGGGTTTTTGGGTAGAATCGGACCGTGGAGATAAGTGGCAATGATGTTGTTATAGCGAACACCTTCATTTGCGTCAGTCATATTATTGCCGGCACCTTTAATAACTTGCCCAAGAGGTTTGGCGGTCTTATCTAAGAAAGTTTGTCCGCTGTGATTTTCATAGCCAACGATATCGCCAAATTCCTGACTTTTGATGACAATGTTACCAATCATCCGCTCGTCGCCAGCAATTGTTTCAATCGGCAGAATGTTAGCGCCAACAATTTCCTCGCCCTTGAGTGTTCGGAAAAATCGACCAAATAATTGGTACATTCCGCAAATCATCAACATCGGCACGCCGCCTTTTGCTAATTGTCGCAGTTCATCAGCTCGCGACAGAAGATCATTTTGAATAATCGTCTGCCCAGAATCTTGTCCGCCGCCGCCAACAAAAATATCAACTTTAGAAAAATCCGTTGAATCGCCTGGATTGTGATCGATAATCTCAACTTCGAAGCCGCGTCGTTCCAGCCGTTTTTTTAGGACTAGCGTGTTGCCCCAGTCGCCATAAAGATTCATATCTCGCGGATAAAGTTGCGCAATTGTTATTTTCATTATGATATTTCCTCCACGTCGGTTTTTTCGCTCAGTAGGCGACGAATTGCTGTCATGGCTGTGTAGCTACAAAAAATCTGTTTTGGCTCGTCGGGATTGTCATTAATGAAATCTTCCAGGGCTTTCGAAATATTGGTGTCAATTTTCCCAATTGGAATGTCGTCATATTGAAGCCGCAAAGCCATATCGTAAGCGCGCGCACCACTGATTATCGCTACGTTTTTTAATAGCGAAAAATCGACGTCCCAGAACCAACTAACATCTCGTCCGTCGGCGTAATTGTCATTAATAGCGATCATCGTAGCACTATTATTTTTGGCAAACGACAGAAGGGCCAACCGAAAGCCGCTTGGATTTTTCACTAAAATAAGCTCAATTGGCGTGCCGTTTAAGTAAATCGTTTCGCCACGACCAAACGCCGGCTTTATGTTTTCCAGCGCGGATAAAATCGTATCGGTAATTTCCGGTCCCGCGATTTGTCGAGCCAGGGCAACCGCTGCCGCCGCATTGAGAAGATTATAAACTCCAGTGAGTTGCAGATCTACGTCAATTTCTTTATTGTCAATTTGAAAAGTCGCTTGTTGAGCGTTAATCTTTTTCAATAAAACATCGGCCGCCACGCTTTGATTTGCGGTTGCGGTTCCGTATTTTAGAGTGTCGTCTGTTGGCATCAACTGAAGTAACTCGCTGGTTGTGCCGAAGAAAACTTTTTTAGCCTGAATATGTTCGCTAATCTTAAAAATTCGCGGATCGTCGCGGTTGAGGACGACAGTGTCGCTGGTGGCTTCAGCTATTTTTTGGAGCAATGCGGCTGTATTGTCAATTTCTCCAAATCTGTCCAATTGATCGCGCATAACATTCAGAAGCAGGGAAAAGCGCGGACGAACAATCTGCACGAATTTAACAGCCCAAGCCTCGTCCAGTTCCAGAACCGCAATGTCAGCGTCCAGCTTGCCGCGAATATTAACCTCATCAAGTAGTGCCGCTGCCACGCCTCGGGAAAAATTGCTACCAGTGCGATTTGTGAAGACTTTCAATCCGACTGATTCCAACAACTCTACGACAATTTTTGTCGTCGTCGTTTTTCCATTCGTTCCGCTGATAATCACCACGCCTTGCGGCAAATCTGCCAACGTTCTCTGAATAAATTTTGGGTCAATTTTTTCAATCACCAAACCCGGCAAGGCTGAGCCGCCACCGCGTAATTTAGCGACTTTCTTGACGCTTTTGCCAATAATAGTACTAATCATTTGTCTTGCCATATTGTCTATTATACTCTGCCGGGCCGATGTGCTACAATATCAATATGTTTTTGGTGGGTATCTTTCAGTGGTGGTATGGCAATGGCTTGTTGCAATATATTCGACAAAGTTTTCTGGGGGTTTTACGAACCGCAGATTTTTTCTCAGTCGGGCTGCTTTTGAAAACTTTATTCAATCCGTTTCGTCAGATTTCAGCCGCTCCAGTTGGTGGCGACTTATCCGTGCAGTTATCTGCGTTTTTTGACAAAATGTTCTCGCGAGCAATTGGTGCGGTGGTGCGCTCCATGGTGATAATTATTGGAATATTGATGATATTGCTACGATTTTTGTGGATGATTGTAGGAATTATTATGTGGCTGGCGCTGCCACTGATGCCGTTTATCGGAATTATTTTATGGCAAATGGGAGTTTCTGTATGGAAATAGAGCCGAGATTTAATTACGACAGTTTGCGAGCTCAGAAGGCACGATTCTCTGTAAGGTTCGGCAATGCTTGGCATATCGTGGCGATAGCTGTTGGCATTATGATGGTGTTACTTGGTTTGTGGTCGTTGATTGAACACGGGGCAATTGGCTGGCTATTATTTGGTCTGAGTGGCCCGATGATTATGGTGTCGATTTGGTGGGAAAAAGATCTTAAGACGGCAGAAATTAGTAAAAATCCTAAGACAATTGACGATGTGATGGCGGCGGACGTTTTGGGTAAATTGCCGCGCAGACCGACGCCGATTGATATTGCTGAGGCGATTACAGGCACGCGAGCTGGGCAATTTTTGGCAGTGCGACTAGGATTGACGCCGAATTTCTTGCGTAATATTTCCGTCGACGATCCGAATCGAACGGAGCAGATTTGGAAAGCAGCGATTGAAATTTGGCAGAGCACAGGAAGTCCGAAGATTACTAGCGCGGTTTTGGCGGCGGCGATAGTAAAGCAATTGCCACAGCACGATTCTTTGTTGGCGAATATGAAAATCGATTTTCATGATATCGAGGAGGCTATTCGATGGTACGAGCGAATAAAGGCGCTGATTGATCAATATAAAGAGAAGCCGCTAAATACGGGCGGAATTGCTAGGGATTGGTCTTTTGGTTATACGCCGCTGCTGAGTCGATTTGCTCAGAATATTAGCGTCAGCGTATCTGGCGGTGCGTTTACAACTAAGTTGGCTGCGCATGAGGAGGCGTTGGGGCAGATGCTTAAAACGTTTAGTTCTGGCGGGCGGCAGAATATTACGCTAGTTGGTGCTGACGGCGCGGGAAAAAGTACTGTCGTGTCGGCGTTCGCTGAAATGCTGATTGACGGACATCGAGGCGTTCCTGGTTCGCTTATGTATCAGCAAGTTTTTATGCTGGACGCGTCGTCGTTGATTAGCGTGGCGTCGGGTCGTGGGGAATTGGAAAATCTAGTCACGATGATTTTGAACGAAGCTTTCTTGTCGAAGAACGTGATTTTATGTCTGGACAATGCGCAATTATTCTTCGAAGAAGGCGTCGGTTCGGTTGACCTGAGTAATGTATTATTACCAATTCTGGAGGCAGGCAGACTTAGGACGATTTTAACGATGGACGATCAGCGATTTTTGCAAATTTCCCAGACTAAGCCGCAACTCGCCCACGCTTTGAACACAATTGCAATTCAGCCGTCAAATGAACCCGAAACTATGAAAATTATGCGTGATCAATTGGTTTTATTTGAGGCGCAGCACAAAGTGACATATATGTATCAGGCACTGGCGGAGGCGTATCGTGTTGGTGATCGTTATGTTCAGGATTTGGTAATGCCAGGTAAGGCGTTGAAAATTTTGGAAGCAGCAGCAAGTTACGCCAGTGGCGGGCTGGTGACCGCGCAATCTGTGGATGACGCGATTGAAAAGACTCTTGGTATAAAAATTTCGGTAGCATCTTTAAGTGACGAAAAGGAAAAATTGTTAAACTTGGAGTCATTAATTCATCAGCGAATGATCAATCAAACGCGAGCCGTGACGGTTGTTTCTGACGCTATTCGCCGCGCGCGCACAGGTGTTAGAAATCAGAATCGACCGATTGGCGCGTTTCTGTTTCTTGGTCCGACTGGTGTTGGTAAAACGGAGCTTTCGAAAGCTTTGGCGGATGTTTATTTTGGCGGCGAAGGCAATATGATTCGCTTGGATTTGAACGAATTTGTCAGGCCGGATGACGTGGCTAGGTTAATTGCGGATGGTTCGCGAGATCCGGGGAGTTTGACTGCTCAAGTTCAGAAGCGCCCGTTCTCTGTCGTGCTTTTGGACGAAATTGAAAAGGCTCATCCTCAGGTTTTGACGACACTTCTGCAGCTTTTGGACGAGGGAATACTTCGCGACGAAAATAACCGAGAAATTAGTTTTCGCGATACGATTGTAATTGCGACGTCGAATGCTGGCGCGGATAGAATTCGTGAATATATTGAGCGGGGCTATCAATTGGAGCAGTTCGAGCAGACGTTTATCAACGAGTTGATTAATGCCAATTTATTCCGCCCAGAATTCTTAAACCGTTTTGATGAAATTGTTCTGTTCCGTCCGCTAGGAAAAGAGGAATTGTTGCAGGTTGTTGATTTGATTTTGGCAGGAGTTAATAAGACTTTGGCGCCGCAAAAAATTCAAGTTGCGGTCGAGGAAGAAGGTAAGAAATTGCTGGTCGAGGCTGGCTATGATCCAAGATTGGGAGCTCGTCCGATGCGCCGCGTCGTCCAGCGAGCTGTCGAGAATACCGTCGCCAAGCAAATGCTGGCGGGAACTGTCGCGCCCGGTTCGACCACAATTATCACCGCTGATCAGATTCGCCAGATTTTAGGTTCGCAATCTGCGCAAATGCCGTCAGGAATTCAGAATCCGCCACTGAATAGCTAGCTCAGCCGCTCGACTAGCGTTTTTTATGATGTCATCATAAATAAAAACCCGTCATAATGACGAGCTATTTTGGTACACCCGGCAAGATTCGAACTTGCGACCCCTTGGTTCGAAGCCAAGTACTCTAATCCGCTGAGCTACGGGTGCGTATGAAGTTATTATATCATAGATGACGGTCGAGTAAAATGATATACTATATGCATGGACGTCATGACTAATATATCACTGAAACAATACACGACTATGAAATTGGGAGGTGAGGCTCGCTATATGGCGACAGCGGATTCTGCTAGTGATGTTGTGTCGCTATATCGTAATGCCCGAAAGGAAAATCTGCCGATTTTTGTGTTGGGTGGCGGCAGCAATGTGATTACGCATGACGAGGTTTTTGAAGGAATCGTACTGTTGAATAAGATTAAAGGTTTTGAGGTTATTTCTGAAACTGACGAAACAACTGATGTGAAAATTGGTGCGGGCGAAGTCTGGGATGAGGTTGTTGAGAAGGCTATTGAGCTTGGACTTCAGGGAATTGAAGCTATGTCGGGGATTCCTGGAACGGCTGGAGCTGCGCCAGTCCAGAATGTTGGGGCGTACGGGCAAGAAATTGCCGACACGTTGATTAGTCTGGAAGCTTACGATTCAAAAACCGACACAATTGTAACTATTTCTGCCGATGAATGTGACTTTTCTTATCGAAATAGCATTTTTCGCGATAAGGAAAAAGGACGATATTGCATTCTGAATATTACTTTGCGCCTAAATAAAGCAGAGCCGAAACCGCCGTATTACGCTTCTTTACAGAGATATATTGACAAGAATGACATTCGTGAGGTTAATTTGTCAGTGATTCGCGTGGCAGTTCTTAATATTCGTTCGGAAAAATTGCCAGACCCAGCGGAATTGCCAAGTGCAGGTTCTTTCTTCAAAAACGCGCTGGTTGAAAAATGGAAATTGGAAGAATTGCAAAAAGAATACAGCGACATTCCAAATTATGCAATGTCTGACGGAAGATATAAAATCCCGACAGGTTGGTTGATAGATAAGGCTGGCTTAAGGGGCTATCGCAGTCACGGTATGCGAGTTTACGAAAAGAACGCGTTGGTGCTCGTGAACGATTCGGCAACAGGATATGATGATTTGGCGGCGATTCGTGAGGAAATTGTGCAAATTATCTTTGACAAGTTCGGTATAAAAATTGAGCAAGAGCCGCTAGAACTTTCCCGACAATAAGCATATGCTTTTTTGTAGATTTGCGCTACAATATTGATATGAATCGTGGGACGGGTGGCTATACGATAATTGAAGTGGCAGTAGTAGTGGTGGTTGTTGCAATTTTGGCTAGCATTGCCTTTGTTGGTGGCGGAAGATTTTTGAACTTGACTAAAGATCAGGAGCAGAGGGCTGATGTGTCTGAGCTGTCACTAAAGCTGGAGCGATATTATAAATATAAAAATGTTAGTTCTATCGGTCACGAATATCCCTCCTGTGCTGATTTAATTAAGGATTTTTCGTCAATTGTAGGAGGTGATTCTCTGAAAAAGGAGACGATCAAGTGTAATCGTAGTGATTGGGCTGGCGGAAATAATGGTGAGTTATTGTATGAAGCTTCGAATGTGGATGACGGCGATTGCACGAAGCCTGCGTCCGGTCCTGTGTCTGATGCTGTAGCGGTAACTTGTGTGAAATATAACATTATATATAAGGAATTTTCGACGGGGTCGGAAAAAAGGGTGGATAGCATATGGCGCGACTAGTGGGAAAAAGCGATGGATTTACTATTGTTGAGGTAGCGGTGACGTTGGTTGTAATTAGTATTTTTTTGATTGTTATTTTGAGTATGCAAGCACAAGTTAGCCAAATATCAGTCATGAATGCCCAGTACAACAAGGCGAGTCTTCTGGCATATAATAATATGCGTCGTTACGCGAATGATTCCGCCCCGTCTTGGTTTAAATGTACAGACCCTCCTCCGATCTTTAGGGCTCCGGGTTCTAGATATAAAGTTGAGGGAAGTGTGGGTAATATTGACGGGTTACCAGGAACGGTTAAGCAGGAAGTATATGCATCAGCGCCATACGGATGTAAGAGTGGAACGGTTAGCCTGGGGATGCCGGTTAAAGTGGAGTCTATCGTAGAGTATGGATTGCCAAGCTCTGGTGTAGGTAGTGGAAAGAAAGTGGTACATGCGACATATGTGGCGTTCTAATGAGGGGGGCTTTACCGTAGTCGAATTGGCAATGGTGATGGTTATCATTGCAATGGTTGTCGGCGTATTTAGCCAGATGCTAATTTCTGCAAACCAAAGTGCGTCTATCAGCAAGGCAAAAGCCGAGATTAGTCGAAATATGCACAATTCCATGGATGCAATTGAAACTGACGTGCGTCAAGCTTCGCGCTTTAAGGTGAGTAGTTACGACGGAGAGGATACGTTTGCCACTGATAAAAATTTCCCCGGCGCAACACCTAGAGAGTGGGGATATAGAAGTAATCCGTATTCAAGCGGTGCCGTTACTGATCCCGAAAAGAACTCACTTATATTGCTTCAATATGCTACAAATATGGGACGAGGCGCTGATTCTAGGGAGATTGTTTATCTAAGAACTCCAAAGTTTGACTGTAATGCAAATAAGACTCAGCAGCCAAAATATAAAAAAGTAGTCATGTACTTTTTGAAGAATGGAGAGCTGCATCGACGGACTATCTATAATGATTTAGTTGATTTCTCCAGTTATCCTCCAGCGCCATACTCAGGATCTGCTGCGGGTTACTTTTGTATGAATGGTACGGATGCTGATAAGTTTAAGGATCGAGCCATGAAGCTTCGCGAAGATTCGATTTTGGCAACTGGAGTTTCGGAATTTAAGATTAATTACTATGACGGAAAAACGCTAATAAGCAAAAATAGTGACGCTCCAGATAGCGATAAGAAAGCTCTTGATGGCGCGGATAGCGTAGAAATTACTCTGACAATTCAATCACCTAGCAAGCAAGTTTCTGATTCGCAAACCTTAACAATACGAAAGATAAATAACCTATGATTCAACGAAAAAACGGCTATTCCTTGGTGCTGATCATACTTATGAGCACTTTTATATTGGCGCTTTTGGCTGGTGCTATGAGGGTTGTGACTCAATCATATATTTACTCTCAGGAAGAGTATTATTACAAGTTAGCTCAAGAGGCTGGTGAGGCAGGTACGGCGTATGCTAACGCTTGTTTGGATGCTAATGGAGCTGAGCAATCATGGAGTTCGGCTCCTGGTGGGATTGGGCCACTTCACCCAGAAACCAATTGCAAGGGGGCTGTAACTTTTCCTGGTAATAGATATGTATTTGAGAATAGTAAGTTAAGAACGACTTTTGAAGTCGGTGATTTGGAAGCGTCAACTAAAAGAGCAGCCTTGTCAGCTGCTACTGCTCAGATTTCATCTGTGGGTCGAGTTGAAATAACAAATGGTAGCGGTGTTGTTCTAAAGACTTATGTCGCTGTTGTAAAAAAATCAGTTACTTGGCCGGCTGACATTGATGCAACACGTACGGTGAGTGGTACTAATCGTACGTGTGCGATTTTATCAAATAATGTATGGTGCTGGGGAAAAAATGATATGGGTCAATTAGGAGATGGAACTACTCACAGCTCCAATATCCCAGTGAAAGTTCGCTCTATTGGCGATATGAGGAATGGTAAGATTATTGATATTTTTACAGCACAGCATCATAGCTGCGTTTTAACCCAGCTGGGCAGTAATAAAAAAGTATATTGTTGGGGCGATAATAGGTTTGGTCAGCTAGGCAACGGGTCGTCTGGGGCTGGTAATTACTCTAGCGTTCCGGTTGAGGTTGGTGGCGATCTCGCAGGTAAAGACGTTACGTCAATTGGTGGAACTGGTGACGTTTCCTGTGCTATTGCGTCTGGTAAAATTTACTGCTGGGGTCGGAACAATATGGGTCAATTGGGCTTCGGAAATCCTGAAAGCCCTGGATTTCGTGCCACGCCAGTGCAGATTAACTCAGGCGGCCCCGATAGGCTCCCTAGCAATTATTTTGCGACTAAGTTGGCGACCGGTGGATCACGCTCGCAAACGATGTGTACTATAACTACTGAAAAAAAAGCTTATTGTTGGGGGTTAGCCAGGTTCGGGCAGATGGGTATTGGTCCAATATCTGGTAATCACTACAGCCATGCTACCCTAGTTAAGGGTTTAGAAGGTGTAACTGACATATCTCAAGATGGTTATAATTGGGCGGATAATGACTACGTATCGCACACCTGTGCTATTGCTTTAACTCGTACTCCAACTGGTACTACAACTGATGTGTATTGCTGGGGTGGTGCTGGTCGTGGGCAGTCCGGGTCTCCGGGGACCGGTCATTTTGGTGCGCATTTCCAGCCAGCAAAAGTTGGCGGTCTACCGGGAGTTCCGCTACGAATTGAGGTTGGGATTGCTCACTCTTGCGCCTTAGTGGATAAGGGCGTGGGCGTAAAAAAGGAAGTGTATTGCTGGGGTGATAATAAGTTTGGTCAGCTGGGTGGGGGTAATGATCATGCTTCTAAGGCAATGCAAAAATCTAGCAACCCGGTGCTTGTGCATTCTGGTGATGATGGACTTCCTGAATCAAAGGATGTGGTGGATATTGCGGCTGGCGCGAACCGCGGTTGTGCAATTATGACAAATAAGCGCTCCTACTGTTGGGGATTGAATGAAAATGGGCAGATTGGTGACGGAACTTCAGGTAGTGAGAATAATAGGTTTAGTCCAACAGAGTCATTATTCCTTCGTCCAGTGCAAAATCGATATATATATTAAAAAACGCTTGCGCTTTTAAAAACGTTGTAGTATTATCAAGTTACAAATCAAACTAACAATTTAGGGGGCACATTATCGTGACTACAAAGAATATCAAAAATCAAGGTTTTACACTAGTTGAGCTTTTGATCGTTATCGTGATCATCGCAATTTTGACAGTTGTTTCTTTGGTTGCATACAACGGTTTACAAAACCAGGCAAAGACATCTGCTGCTAAATCTGCTGCTGACGCTGTTGCTAAGAAAGCTGAGCTATACAACACAGCAGAGAGTAAGTACCCAGCTAACTTGACAGACTTAACAAATACTGCTCATACTGGCGAACCATACTACCTGGATACAAAGACAGTTAATGAGCCTGCTACCGGTACTTCTCTTACTGCTGGTACTGCTCCTAAAGAAGCTAACACTATTGAGTATAAAGTATGTGCAGGCAATAAGGGTGCGCACGTTAAGTACTACAACTTCTCAAAGGACACTGTAGAAGAGCGAACAGTCGGTACTTGTGCTCCGTAATTAGGTATAGGTAGTAAAAAACTCCGGTGTTATACCGGAGTTTTTTATGTGCGGGTTTATATTAAATATTGCGTAGAGTATGGCAGAATTTCACAACTTCTTTGCGTAGTTCAGCCAACTCATTGTCATTATCGCGATTATCTATTGACTGCCTCATCCATTCCGCGATTTTTTCCATGTCGTCTTCTTTGGCGCCTCGCGTTGTGACAGCTGGCGTACCTAGGCGAATGCCGCTTGGCTTAAACCTTGGCAGGGGATCGTCTGGAATTGCATTGGCATTCAGTGTCAGACCGATTTTATCCATGGCGATTTCCGCTTCCTTGCCGTCAATACCGAAGCTGCTGTGAATATCTGCCAGAATTAAATGGTTACTGGTGCCGCCAGTTACCAGCTTAAAGCCACGTTTTTGCAACTCTTCCGCCAGTCTTTTCGCATTTTTGACAATTTGCTCGGCGTAATCTTTGAATTCTGGCTGTAAAGCTTCACCAAACGCTACGGCTTTTGCGGCGATGGTGTGCATGTGCGGTCCGCCTTGCGTGCCAGGGAATACTGCTCGATCAATCAACGTAGGTAAATTTTCGAGAGTTTTCTCTGGTTTTTTCAATGGATTGCCAACTATTCCTCGACTAAGAATCAGCCCGCCTCGTGGTCCACGCAGAGTTTTATGAGTTGTTGTGGTAATTACATGAAAGCCATAGTCGAACGGGTTTTTGGCAACACCACTAACAATTAGCCCCGCAATATGGCTCATATCTGCCATTAGCATAGCGCCGACTTCATTGCCAATTTCGGCAAATTTTTCATAATCTAACTCTCGTGGATATGCCGAAAATCCCGCCAAAATGATCTTTGGTTTGTGCTTTAAGGTCAATTGACGAATTTCTTCATAGTCAATTTCGCCAGTGTCGATATTTTTTATACCATAGCGAATGAAGTTATATTCTCTAGCACTACGAGTGACCGGAGCGCCGTGAGTAAGATGTCCGCCGTGAGCCAAATCCATAGCCAGAATAGTATCGCCAGGCTCGCACCAAGCGTAATAAACCGCCTCATTGGCTTGCGCGCCAGAATGTGGCTGGACGTTAGCGTGGTCGGCTTTGAAAAGTTTCTTAGCGCGGTCAATTGCCAGCTGTTCGACTTGATCAGTGTTTTCTTGTCCGCCGTAATAACGTCGACCAGGGTAGCCTTCTGAATATTTATTAGTGAAAACGCTACCGAGCGCCTGAAGCACATCTGATGAAACGTAATTCTCGCTAGGAATCAGTTCCAGGCCGTCCGTTTGACGCTTTTTTTCTGCTTTTATAAGTTCTTCAATTTGCTTGTCTTTCATGACTAAACCTCCATTAATACTTATTATATCATTGCTTATATATATCATCAGTGATATAATTTACGCATGATAAAAGACAGGTATCTTCAAAAAATCGGCAATTTAATCGCTGAAAATCGCCAAAAACAGGGACTAACTCAGACTCAGTTGGCTGAAGCAATTGGTACGTCTCAGAGTGCTATCAATCGCATTGAAAACGGGGGTCAGAATATTAGCATTGAGATGATTGCTCGAATTAGTGAAGTGCTTAATAACAATATTGTAACCGTAAACCATTCCGGAAAAATGAATTTTAAGGTAACTGGCGGCAAAAAATTGTCTGGTGAGATACAAGTTAAGACTAGTAAAAACGCTGCAGTAGGTCTTCTCTGTGCAAGTTTGTTGAATAAGGGAAAAACGACGCTTAGGAAAGTGGCGCGAATTGAGGAGGTCAATCGAATTATCGAGGTTTTGAATTCGATTGGCGTTAAAACTCGCTGGTTGGATGGTAGTGATCTTGAGATCGTGCCGCCAGCGCGTTTGAAGCTTGAAGATATGGATATTGCTGCGGCGAAGAGAACTAGGACGGTAATTATGTTCCTTGGTCCGCTACTGCATCAATATGACGATTTCAAATTGCCATTTGCTGGTGGCTGTAATTTAGGGAAGCGTACGGTTGAGCCGCACCTTAGCGGTTTGAGGCATTTTGGAATGAACGTCACGGCGGAGACTGATTATTATCACGCGAAAACGGATGTCAATTCTGGTGATCGAACGATTTTGTTGACGGAGCGCGGCGATACGGTGACGGAAAATATAATTATGGCTGCGGCGTTGTCACCAAACACTACCATTATCCGTAATGCTAGCCCAAATTACATGGTTCAAGACGTCTGCTTCTTCTTGAAGAAGTTGGGCGTGAAAATTGAGGGAATTGGTACGACGACCTTGAAAATTACGGGCCGTAAACGAATTAGTAAAAATCTGGACTATTATCCGAGCGAAGATCCGATTGAAGCGATGAGTTTTATTGCGGCGGCTGTGGTGACGGATTCGGAAATTACCGTTCGTCGTGCACCGATTGAATTCTTGGAGATTGAATTAGCGACATTGGCGGAAATGGGCCTTAAATTTGAACTCAGCAAGGAATATTTTGCTAATAATGGGCAAACTCGTTTGGTTGATATTAAATTGCAGCGTTCCAAGCTCCAGGCTGCCAAGGATAAACTTCACGCCTTGCCGTTTCCTGGAATTAATATGGACAATTTGCCGTTCTTGGGGCTTATCGCGACGGTGGCCGAGGGGCGCACGTTGGTTCACGACTGGAGCTACGAAAACCGAGCAATTTACTTTACAGAGCTAAGCAAGCTGAATGCGCAAATTGAGCTGGTTGATCCACATCGCGTTTATATCACCGGCCCAACAAGATGGAAGCCGGCTGACGTTGTTGCTCCGCCAGCGCTTCGTCCATCTGTTGTGATACTTTTGGCAATGCTTGCCGCTCCAGGCGTGTCGATTCTACGCGATGTATATTCGATTAATCGCGGATATGAGGAATTGGCGGCGCGCTTAAATTCGCTAGGCGCTGAGATTGAAGTGATTATTGAATAGGAATTCGCTTGATCTGTGGTTCTTTTTTAGGCTGGATTTGCGGTTTTGGAAAAATAAATTTGAGATAATCTTTCATCATTCGAGCGCCGGAAATAATTGGCAAATAGTTGCTTAATTGGTGGCGGATATGCTTTTCTAACAATTGGTCATTTTTCAAAATAGCGGCAGCTTTATGCATGTTGACGTACAGAGATGAAACTTCAGCTTCGTAGTTTCTACCAGTAACCTCCAGGCAAGCGATTGGCTGAACATCGGCAACTCCGCCGTCACTAGTGGAGATGAGGAGTTTCAAATTGGCGATGTCTTTCTCCCATGAAGTGCCGCACGCTTCTAATCCGACAATAGGAATATTTATCGAGGCATCTGAGCCGATTGCTAACGCTCGCCCCAACTCTTCATCGTAATCTTGTATGTAATGAACTCGCTCCTTGAGGACTGGATCGTTATCAATCAATTTTAATACTTCGAGCAATTTCTGATACATCGTCACGTCGCCTTGGTGAACTTTTCCTGTCAGGATATAATGCGCGTTGTGGCTGATAAGAATTTGACGCAATGAATCTGGGTTTTCAAACGGCATATAAGGTCGTTTGTAATTGGCGAATCTTCGCTTGAAATCGAATAATATTGCATTTTCTGGGATTTGTATGGATTTTCCGTACTGATCTTTGCGATTCAATAGGACTCGGTTCAATTCCTTTCGACCGAGTTTTTTCAAATACCTCAAATCCGCACTACTCAGCGAGTCTAATTTTTCAGAAAAATCATTTGTGGGCAGTCCGAATTTATCGATAATGCCGTGATCGCGATATGTTTGCAACGTTTCAGGCAACACCCACGTTTCGAGATCTATCCCATTAGTAATGGCTTGAAATTTAACTTTGTCGTTGTTGCGATCGCGGAAATTTGCCACACGGGCATGTAGTTTACTTACACCATTCTTCGCTTCAGTAAGTTCAATTGCCAAAAGATTCGGCCTCAGCCTGTCATTACGGAATTGTTCCATTAGCCAGCAACGCACAGCATTACTTTTTATATTTGGCAGAACTAATTTTTCAAATTGCGAACGATGAAATTCCGGTTCGGCCGCTTGAAGAAGCGTGTGGTTTGTGTAAAGCGTGTGTTTTCGAACGTAAACGATGGCTTCGTATAAATTCATTCCGTTAGCGCACAGCTCGTCTAGTCGTGCCAACGCGGCAAAAATCGTTGCGGTCTCATTAAGTTGAATGACGGCCGGCTTAATACCGAGGAGTTTTAATGCTTTATAGCCGCCAAAGCCCAGTGCTACTTCTTGGTATAGTCTATGATCGCCAGATCCGTCGCCTTCGTACAATTGCCCAAAGTTCGGTTCTGAAATTGTAACAAATTGCGTTGAACCGAGCGTCTTCTTAAAAATGCTTAAGCTTGCATCTGGAAATCCGTTTGAACTTACGAAAACTTCGTCAATATATTCAAATCCATAATCTTGAGGTGAAACGGACTCTGAAAATTCTTCTTGTGCGAGGTCGGTGATTTTTTGGTGTGATTCGCTACGATAAAACGGTGTCACCACTACGAATGGAACTTCTAGTTTTTCAGCTACACGTCGCGTGTCCGCCGCTAAAACTCCAAGTCCGCCGCCGCCTTTAATGCCGTTGGATTTGTCATAAATTTCCATCGTCCAATAGACATATGGTCGGTTTTCAGACAATTGATGTGTTAAGCTACTTCGTTCAATTACATCATAAAATTCGGACGCATCTTCAATGTCGTGCGGTTGGTATTTTGGCTTTTCTGTATAAATATATGGATCCATCGATGCCCTTTATGGATTGAAATTGTCAAACTTGGTGCGGGTGGGGAGAATCGAACTCCCATCTCAAGTTTGGAAAACTTGCATACTAACCGCTGTACTACACCCGCAAGCTTTTACTATTGTAGCAGAAAGATGTTATAATGTGAATACGCCCTGATAGCTCAGTTGGATAGAGCAGAGGACTTCTAAGCCTAAGGTCGTAGGTTCGAATCCTACTCGGGGCGCCATTTCATATAACTAATGGGGGATATATGGATGCGAATAAAAAACCGCAAATGACGCGGGAAATGATGATTAGATTATCTGGCTCCTTAAGAAGATCAATTGATGGTTTTAAAGCGTATGGAGATACGGGCAGAACGCTAACCGCTAATCGTGGTGTGAATTCGGAGCGCCGATATATTAAGGGATACGGATCTTCGATATCTGCCAATAATTCTGACAATCGAAGACGATTTGGTACGGAAATAGGCATAGCGCCTCGGTCGAGAGTCGCTAACGATAATCCTGATGGTGCTGGTTTATCTGGCGGGAATCGACGAGTCAATGGTCTACAAAATAACAACGTTCCGTCAGACGTGAACAATTCTCGTCAATCGTTTAATGCTAATCGAACTACTTTTCGTGAGCCGCCTTCTCGCGGATATAATCCGTTTGGATAAATAAAAAATCCTCACTTCAGTGTGAGGTTATTTTTTTGGAGGGCCAGGAGGGGCTCGAACCCTCGACACCCTGCTTAAGAGGCAGGTGCTCTAACCAGCTGAGCTACTGGCCCACAACTTCATTATACAACAATCAATAAAAATGTCTACCGTTTTATTGAAAATAATTTATCGGTGTGAATAAATTGTCGTAAAACTTGGGGCGAATGATGGGGTTCGAACCCACGGCCTCCGGAGCCACAATCCAGCGCTCTAACCAAACTGAGCTACATCCGCCATAAACCAAGCTTCTCAAATTATAGCACACACTATATCTGTACTCAAGATGGTAAAATTGCTATACTTAATGACAATGAGAGAACTAAATGGCTCAGAACTAGCTGGATTTATCAAGGAGCGCCAGGCGAAACAGGTGCGAGCTTTAAGGCAGGCTTGGCATATTAACCCTCGTTTGGCAATTGTTACCGATGTCGAAAATCCAGTTATTGAAACGTACATGCGTTTGAAACAGAGATATGGAGCTGATATTTTGATTGACGTGGAGATTCATCGAGTCCCTGCGGGCGGCGCTTTGGAGGTGATTCAAGAATTAAACAATAGAGACGATGTTCAAGGAATAATTCTGCAATTGCCGATTAGTAATCCTGAGCAGACCGAGGAATTACTCGAGAGTATTCGAGAAGATAAAGATGTTGACGGTCTGCGCAAAAAGGCGATTTTTCAGGCGGCTACACCAACGGCTATCAATTGGCTGCTGGCTGGATATGGCGTTGACTTGAAAAATAAAAAAGTTGCAATTGTCGGGCGAGGCCGTTTGGTTGGTGCGCCTCTTGAGAAGATGTGGCTAAAGTCTGACGTCGATGTGACAGTTTTTGAAAAAGGCGACGATTTATCTCAATTGATAAATTACGATATTATCGTGTCGGCAACTGGAGTTCCAGGGCTGATTAAAAGCCAGACGATTAAGACTAAGACGGTCGTTGTTGACGCAGGAACTGCTTCGGAAAATGGAAAAATTGTTGGCGACGTATCTGAAGAAGTACGTCAGCGTAATGATGTAATTATTACACCAAAAAAAGGCGGAGTTGGTCCATTAACGGTTTCTGCGCTGTTTGATAATGTAATTACGGCTTGTCTAAAAATTGCGAATCAATCAAAAAACTAAGCGGCTTTTATGGCGGTTTTGACCTGCTCGACAACTTGGCGTGGCGTTAAGTTTGCTTTTACGATGTAGCTATGAATTCCTAGTTTCTTCAAATCGTGCGGAGCTTCTTCTTCGCCGAGGTTGGTGAGGACGATAACGGGAATAGTTTTTCCCCAATCTTTAGACCTAATTCGCTTCAAAGCCTCTGCGCCGTCCATTTCTGGCATTTGTAAATCTAGTAAAATAATGTCTGGTTGGAACTTCTCGACTACTTCTATGCCAATTTGTCCGTTGGCAGCCAAGCGAACGTCAAATCCGTCCGATTCGAACTTCATTCGGTACATCTGGCTGATGGTAGGGTCGTCTTCAATGATAGCGATTTTTATCATGCTCTAAGTATATCATATAAACTATGCTATAATTTTTGGCATGGAAAACTTTAGGAACGAACGGTGTATTGCAGAAGCGGGTGATTTTCTTAATGGAGTTGATCATGAAGCTAATGGAAAATTAAACAAGGAAATTGAGGATCTTAGACGCGAGGGATGCAAGGTTAAGGTCGGAGAAAAGACCGATCCTGCATATAACAACCCTAATGGTATTAAAGATACATATAACTATCTGAAACGGGGCGATGCAGAATTAAAAGAGGTTCGTAAAAACTTTATTCATAAAAATCTGGCCACTGCGGCAATTGCGAATGTCTTAGATAAAACTCCTTTTGTGAAGATGGACAAATGGGGTAAAAAAGTAGATTCGTATCTGGAGTTTTTCCGCGACAAGTTACTGTACGGTAAAGATCAGACTGATTCGCAGCCGTGGCATAATCAGCGAGGCTCCGCACTGACATTTTTGACAATTTCTGAAGCTTATAGATTAAGAGTTTCTCGCAAAAATGGCGAAATATTATCAGAAGGTAAATATCCAACTATGAGTGGTCCGCTGGATGAGTCGGTATTTGATGAGAAGATTAATGGCTTGCCGCTGACAGAAGTTATGATTCAAGATAAAATCAACAACGGCGTAGATAAAGCGACGGCTATTGAAGAAGTAAGGAAGAGAATTAGTGAAGTCAGAGAGTTTATCCAGGCGCCGGTGACGGAGAAGTTTTCTAACGTCATTCGGCATTGTGCGGATTCGCTTGGCATTCGTGAGCGAGTGGAGACAGTGAATGGCCTATCGATTGATCACTTGAAGAAAGTGGCAGAAAAAGAGAATCGTTCAATTGACGATATGTTGGTGATGAGTTTTGGCTGCGGAACAGGACTAGCGACTTTGAAGATGCTGAAAAAACTTAAGGATGAAACGGGTGAGGCGCCAACGGTTATCCTACTAGACCAAGATCCGTTGTCTCTAGCAGCAGCGCAAAGTTTGGCGAAGAAATGGAACTTGGAAGATAAGATTGAAGTTCATTGCGAGCGATTATTCAGCAAGCTTGGCAAGCCTTTGAGTTTGGAGGGAGTTTTGGGAAATCGTAAGCTAGATATCGCGGAAGATTCTGGCTTGCGAGAATATTTGCCAGACGGTGTTTATAAACAATTGACACGAGAATCATTGAGATTTTTACGAACCGGCGGATTAATGATCACTGGCAATATGAACGTAAATCGCCCACAAAAAGAATTTTTGCATGGACTAATGGGGTGGGTTCCAAAAGTTAGGATGCGTTCAATTAAAGAAGGTTTTAAGCTGCTCCAAAAATCTGGCATACCAAAAGAATCTATTGAAGTCACAGTTACTGCGAGCGGCGTTTACACAGTTTTTGCGATTGAAACGTAGAATAAAATGCTATAATAAGCATTAGTATGATGATACGAGCATTAGTGCTAGGATTGGTTGCGTTGATGGCGCTAATTTTGGGTGTGCTTGTACTTAAGAAGTCGAAGCATCGTCATGATGCAAAGTATTGGTTTTTCTTGGTTTGTCTATGTTTGGCTGTGTGGTCAGCTGGACTTGAAGTGTTTTCTCTGGCGGACAATGAAGCAGCATTGGACACCGCATCCAGATGGTTTTATATCGCTTCGGCTGTTTTTTGCCCTGCATTGGCTATTTTCACTACAAAGTCATTCCTTCCATCGACAAGATCAACGAAG
This sequence comes from uncultured Candidatus Saccharibacteria bacterium, assembly GCA_963523995.1. GTDB lineage: Bacteria > Patescibacteriota > Saccharimonadia > Saccharimonadales > Saccharimonadaceae > Nanosynbacter. Next base: position 149,070 of record CAURDR010000001.1, read on the forward strand.
AGTTTTATCTGCGCGTCTAGTATATTGATAACGATTTTTTCGCTATACATTATTTTGGTGCCTGAATTTATTATTAATACATCAGAAATCGTCACGCCAGTAGATTTTTCTCGAATTCCGATTCATGCAGTCAACTATGTTATTTTTGCAACTTTTTTCTCAGTATTCTTCTTAATTTCTATGTGTTTTGGTCATATAGCGTGGCGCAAATCAGATCCCGTTCGACGCAAGCAAGTCGCGATTTACATGATTGGTCTGTTGATATGTAGCATTCCTGGCTTTGTAGTGGATCTGTTTCTTCCGGCGCTTGGTGATTATCGATATATATGGATTGGTCCAATTGCTACGATTATTTTCTTGTTTGCAATTATGTATAGCATCGTCAGATACCGATTGATGGACGTAAAAATGGCGGTGGCTCGAAGTGTTTCGTATATGCTGCTATTAATTGCACTGGCTGTCGTCTACGTTATTTCTGCATATGTCATTTCAATTTTGGTTTTCCAGCGCAGCCTGACGGTTGATAGCTACGTAAATCTCATGAACATGATTTTGGCTATGGTTTTGGCGGTCGTATATCAACCAGTGAAGAAAATCTTTGATAAATTTACTGATAGGGTTTTTTACTACGGAGAATATGACGCTGATACGTTTACGCGTGAGATTAGTAAAATATTAACCTATACAGCGGATCTGCAATTGCTAACTCGACGTGTTGGTAATTATATAGCGACTTCTCTTAAGGCGGAAAAAGTGGCGTTTTGTATTCCAGAAAAAGGAATATACGGTCGGGCGGGTCGGCGACGAATATCTGTTGTCGAGGAAGATGTTCACAGGATCATGGACTACTATTATAAGAATTGTAGTTTTCCGGAAGTTATTTTGGCAAATCAAGTAAAAGATCCAGAACTGAAGAAGCTTTTGGATATTCATCGCACGAAAATTGTTATGCCGCTACTGCATCAAAATCAAGAAACGGGAATTCTATTTCTGGGCGAGCATAAAAGTTTGGGGTATAGTTCTCGCGATATTGAAATGCTGGAATCGATTGCCGGGGAACTGGCGGTGTCGATTCGAAATTCTTTGTCATTGGAAGAAATTAATGAGTTGAATAAGAGTTTGCAGCGCAAAATTGACGAGGCGACGAAAGAACTGAGGTTCAGTAATCGACAACTTCAGCGACTGGACGAGGCGAAGAATGAGTTTATTTCTATGGCTTCACATCAATTAAGAACGCCGTTGACTAGTATTAAGGGTTATCTGGATATGATGCTAGAGGGTGATCTGGGGAAGATTACGCCGACGCAGCGTGCGGTTCTTAGAGAAGCATTTTCTTCGAGTGAGCGTATGGTGAGACTGATAAACGATTTTCTTAATGTTTCTAGGCTTCAGACTGGCAAATTTAATATCGATAAGCAGAAGATAGACATTGCTCAAATTCTTCGGGATGAAGTTGCTTTGCTTAAGGTTGTGGCGGATCAGAGGTCTGTAGAAATGGACCTAAAGATTGATAAAAAAGTTCCATTTATTACAGCTGACGCTGAGAAGATTCGTCAAGTTATGCTGAATATGATCGACAATGCTATTTACTATTCAAATCCACATAAAAAGGTAATAATTTCTCTGAAAAATAATAATGGTGCGATTGAATTTACTGTGAAAGATTCGGGAATTGGTGTACCGAAATCAGAGCAAGCAAATCTGTTTGGTAAATTCTTCCGCGGCACAAATGCCAGAAAAAAGCGACCAGACGGCACTGGCGTTGGTTTGTTTTTGGCGAGGAAAGTTATTTTGTCGCATGATGGCGAAATGATCTTTGAGTCAGAAGAAGGAAAAGGCAGTACTTTTGGGTTTAAATTGCCAGCTCGCTAACGGAATAAGCTTAATATTCCAGAAATAACAATGATTAAGGCAACTACAACGAGTACCGCCATACCAATGGTGCGAATGAGCTTTTTTCGATCGAAAAACCATTGAGATAATTTGGAGCGATTCGTCGCTGTAATCCTTGTTACTTTTGGTCGCTGAGGTGCCGCGTCCATTCCAGAATATTTTTTATTGCGCTTTTTCTTCTGCTTTGTCATGGAAATATTATACATTAATAGATAACGGCGGAGAAGTGGCTGATTTGCTATAGACAATTCGACGATAATTTGTTATGATATCTGAAGTCGTGGCCTTATCGTCTAACGGTTAGGACACCAGGTTTTCATCCTGGCAATCCGGGTTCGATTCCCGGTAAGGTCACCATAAAGATTGTTTGGAATAGTTCGCTTATTGTGGCGAGCTTTTTCATTGTCGCTTCGTAGTTTCTTTGGCGACGGATTCATCGTCAGTCTGAGACATCATTTCAGAATAGGCTTCAAGTATATCGCTCTCCTTATATTTCGGTTTATGTGAGCGCTCGATTGCATACCAGATTGTTACGGGTATCAGCAGGGCGGTGTTGATGCAATATATCGTAATTGCGACTTCTATGGATCCAATGATATTTACAAATACTCCAGTATAGAATAAAAAGAAAATAATTACAGTAGTTGATCCGAAAATAAAGAATAGAATTTTTGAGATAATATATTTATCTATTTCTGGCATAATATTTTATATTCTAGCATTAAGAAAATGGGTAGGCTAGTTTTGATTAACGCAAAACTTGACATTAAATAAGTATTACAAGTCTCCTTGGTGCCATTTTTCATCACTGTTATTTCGTGATATAATTTTAAAAATGAGTGATAATATATTTAAACGAACAAAAATATTAGCAACAATTGGGCCAGCAACGTTCAGCCAAGAAAAGGTTTACCAATTGTTGGAGGCCGGTGTTAACGGCATCCGTATGAATTTTAGCCACGGCGCTAACGAGGAGCGAATTGAGCAGATAGATTGGGTGCGCACAGCTAGTAAACAGTTGGGCAAGCCTGTCGCAATCCTGCAAGATTTGCAAGGTCCGAAGATTCGCTTGGGCGTTTTGAAAGATAACATGCTGAATGTTAAGGTTGGCGATATGTTGGTCTTGGATTCAGAAATTACTGAGCATGACGGCAGCTTCAGTTTGCCGGTTCAGTACAATTTGGCAGAGAAGATGAAAGTTGGCGAGCCACTTTACATGTTTGATGGCAAAATCAGGACGGTTGTACGAGAAATTGTTAGTCCAACTGCAATTCGCGTAGAAGTTCAGAACGACGGTTTTTTGATGAGCCGCAAGGGTTTGAATTTGCCAGACACAGATTTTGGTGGCGACATTCTTACTCAGAAAGATATTAACGATTTGGAGTGGGGCGCAAGCCAAGATTTTGATTACGTTGCATTGAGCTTTATCCAAAAAGCTGATGATATTATTGATTTGCGTCGTCGATTGACAGACCTGGGCTCGACAGCCAATATCATTGCCAAGATTGAGACTAAGTCTGCCGTTGATCCAGAGAATTTGGAGGAAATCGTTAAGGCTAGTGACGGTATTATGGTTGCTCGCGGCGACTTGGCGGTGGAAGCTGGTGCGGAAATTGTCCCAGTTGTACAGCGTCGAATTATTGCCTTGTGCCGTAAATATTGCAAGCTAGTGATCGTTGCGACACAAATGATGGGTAGTATGGTTGATAATCCAGAGCCAAGTCGCGCTGAAGTAAGCGACGTTGCAAATGCCGTAATCCAAGGCGCTGACGTAGTTATGTTGTCTGACGAAACTGCCAATGGTAAATATCCTGTTGAAACCGTTCGCGCGATGCGCAAGACTATTATCTACACTCAAGAACACAGTGAAGTAATGTTGGTAGAAAAGGCTGAAATGCGTGAAAAAACTGACGCGATTTTAAGCTACACAGCAGCTCAATTGGCAAGGAGAATTAAGGCTCGAGCTATTATTGCGGAAACACACACTGGTGCTACTGCAATTAACGTTGCCGCATATCGTCCGAACCTACCAATTGTTTGTGTAACCGAAGATGTGAAGACCGCGCAAAAATTGGCGTTAAGGTACGCTTCTCGTCCATATGTTCGACCAAACGATTCAAATGCAGCAACTAAGCTAGCTGATGAGTTGAAACAAGAAGGCTATTTCGGCACAGACCCAGTTACTGTTGTGCTTGTTAGCGGCCACAATCCAGAGCCAGGCAAAACTGACAATATCCAAGTCAAGACGTTGTTATAAGGAGAATTTGGGTGGGCAGAAAATTTCCGAAGCAAACAATTCGCGATGTTGATCTACGTGGAAAAACTATTCTTCTGCGAGCAGATTATAATGTGCCACTAACAAAGCGTGGTCAGATTTCTGATGATCTAAGAATTCGCGCTTCACTGCCCACACTCCGATATTTATTGGAGAAGAATTGCAAGATTATTATCATGTCTCATCTGGGGCGACCAAAAGGTAAGGATCTTAAGTTTAGCCTGAAAGTTGTCGCAGATCACCTGTCTAAATTGTTGAATCGTCCTGTAGAATTGCTGGATGATTGCGTGGGCGAAGCTGTTCATCAAGCTGTTCGCCGCGCGCCACGAGGTAGTATTCTTATGTTGGAGAATTTACGCTTTTATGACGAGGAGGAGGCTGATGATTTAACATTTGCCAAGTCAATTCAACGCGCTGTCCGAGCAGATTATTTTGTGCAAGACGGATTTGCGGTCGCGCACAGGGCGCACGCCAGCACTCATGCGATTACATTGTGTGTTCCAGGACTAGCGGGATTACTATTAGAAAAAGAATATGTAACTATCACCGAAGCGATGAATAAGCCAAAACGTCCGTTGGTTGCGGTTATCGGTGGCGCGAAAGTTAGCGATAAAATATTACTGATTAAGCGTCTGATTAAAAAGGCGGATCGGATTTTAATTGGCGGCGCTATGTCGAACACGTTTTTACATTGTCGTGGATTTAATGTCGGCAAGAGCGTGTTTGAGCCGGGAATGGAAAAGGTTGTCACGGAAATTTATGATTTGGCGGCGGCTAAGGTTGGCACAGAGAATGTTGATGATTTTTTGGTGTTGCCGATTGACGTGGCGGTTGCGCCAGAGATTTCTAAGGATTTTCCTCGCCAAGAAGTTAATATTGATAAAATAAAGAACTCAGATATGGCGCTGGATATTGGAAGTCAGACAATTGAGAAATTCACGAAAATACTGGCTGATGCAAAGATGGTTATCTGGAACGGTCCGCTGGGCTATGCTGAAATTGATAATTTTGCAATCGGTTCGGCGCGAGTGGCGCTAGCTATTGCCCAGAATAAAGGAGTCGTTTCAATAGTCGGCGGCGGAGATACGGCTGATTTTATATTGAAATGGGACGGGCATGACGGCGCCAATTTTACTCATGTTTCCACTGGTGGCGGAGCTAGTATGGCCTTGATGGCTGGTAAAAAATTACCTGGAATTGAAAGTTTACTAGACGCATACGGTTTGAGGTGATAAACTAAGCATAAGGATTATCTCATGAGAAAAAAGTTAATCATTGGTAACTGGAAAATGAACTTCAATATGCAAGAGGCTAGCTTATATTTGCATAAGCTGATGAACACACTGCCCTCGCATAGAGATGTTGAAGTGGTGCTGGCGCCTACTATTTTGACGCTGCAGAGTCTGAGCTTGCAAATTAATCGTCGTATCGCTAAGTTGGCGGCTCAGAATTGCTATTGGCGAGATTCAGGCGCGTACACAGGAGAAATTCCAGCGGCGCATCTTCGTGGAATTGCTGACTATGTGATAATTGGACATTCGGAACGTCGCTATATTTTCATTGAAAGCGAAAAAGATATTCGACTGAAAGTTCAGGCGGCAATTCGAAATCGTATTCATCCGATTTTGTGTGTTGGTGAGACGATTCAAGAGAAGACTCTTGGCGAAACGAAGGACGTTCTGGCTGATCAATTGACTAGCGGTCTGGCTAACGTGACGGCAGACGAGCTGGATGAAGTGGTTATTGCGTATGAGCCAGTTTGGGCGATCGGTACTGGCGACAGTGCTAAAGCGTCTGATGTAAAAAAAGCTACACAGATGATTCGACGACATATTTCTCATTTGTATGGTAAAAAAGCGGCAGAATCAGTTCGAGTTGTTTATGGTGGAAGTATTACGTCAATAAACGCCGCAGATTATTTAGCAATTGATGAACTTGATGGTTTATTGGTTGGGGTAGCCAGTTTGGATGCATATCAATTTAAGGAGATAATCTCGAAAGCACATAAAGGTTAAAAAATAGGGGGCATATGACAGATATTGATTTTGATGAGTTGGATAGAGCGGTAAGCTCTCTTATGGATAAGCAGCGAGAAAAGGAAGCTCCAGTGGTAGTTAATGAAAATAATAGCGAGGTTTCTGTATCTGCGCCCGTAGAGGAAAAACCTGTGCCAGAGAATTCTATTGGCACTAGCTTTGCACCTCCAGTAACTCCATTTACGCCTTCGTCTGTTGCTTCTGCTCCTTTATCATCGATCTCTCAGCCTGAAGCAAAAAAAGACTCTTCTAACGACGATACGACTCCTAAAGAGGTTGATAGTAATACGAACGAGAAAGTTACTAACGCCTCAATAGCCAACAGGACTCCTGGTGTGGCTGCTAGCGAAGTTAAAGCTGCGCCAGTAATCGCGAGACGCTCGACTGGTCGTTTCATGGATGTTGTTAGACCTTCATCTGTTAGCACTATCCAAAAGCCTACTGCTCCCGCTCCATCCCGAACTGGCACGACAATTCAGCCTTCGCCTGATTTGGTGGACGTGATTAGCACAAATAATAGGCATTCTGCGATAAGGAAAGAAATGTCTGATATGGTTGCTCAACCGGATAATCTTAGTGACACCCCTGATCTTAAAGATGTGCATAATGAATCTACTTTTGCGGAGATTGAAGATGCGCCTGCTGAGGAATTGTCATTGACTGATAAGATAGCGCAATCATTAGCCGTAAGTAATAGCGAAGCTCCTGCTACACCGATGACTACGCCGCTGGAGTCTCCGTTTATTGCTAATGTTGAAGTAGAGAAGCGACCGCTTGGCTCTGTTAGTCAAACTGTGACTAATTCTGAGATGACTAGCGATGAAGATGCGTCTATGCCTACTGATTCTGAGGATGTAAAATTGGAACATCAATATAATACCAATTTATCTAATTACAGCATGAGTGAAAATTCTTTGGGTGATGCGCCCGACTCACCAATGGATTTGAGTCCAGAAATTATAGCAATTGAGGAGGCTGGCGTTCCCGAAGATTCAGACGATAAAATATCCACTGACATTGACAGCTCTTTGATTGAGTCTTCCGAATTATCCGAAAAAGAAACTATGGATTCTGAGCCGGCACCGATGTTTGCCGCCGTATCTACAGAGGTCAAACCTTCAGCCGACAAAGAAAAGAAAAAATCTGGATTATTAATAGTGTTGCTTATTGTTCTATTTTTGGCAATTGGTATGGCTGGCGGCGCTGTTTCGTACTTTTTGCTGATAAAATAGATATATGTCTAATTTTACTGACGGATTAAATAGCGAGCAGGCTCGAGCAGTGACGCACGTTGATGGGCCGTTGTTGATTTTGGCTGGAGCCGGATCTGGAAAGACCAAAACTCTGACACATAGAATCGCTTATTTGATTGGCGAGTTGAAAATATTTCCTAGTCGAATATTGGCGGTTACATTTACCAATAAAGCCGCAAAGGAAATGCGTCAGCGATTGGCGCAAATATTGGGTGAAGATTCTGAAAATCGGCAATTTATGCCGTGGATGGGAACTTTTCACAGTATTTGCGTGCGAATGTTGCGGATGGATGGTGAAAATATTGGTCTGAACAAGCGATTCTTAATTTACGATACCGACGATCAAATAAGCTTGATGAAGCAAATTATGAAGTCTCGCGGCTTGACGGATAAAGATATTAAACCTCGAGCTGTACTTTCGGCTATTTCAAACGCTAAAAATGAGATGAGAAGTGCTGAGGATTTTTCGGCTTCGACTCGCGGTCCAAGAGAACAGAAAATAGCCGAGCTGTTTTTTGCTTATGAAAAAGCTTTGAAAGATGCTTCGGCGTTGGATTTTGACGATTTATTGATAAAAACTGTGGAACTGCTACGAAGTAAGCCAGATATCCGTCATAAATGGCAGCAGCAATTCGAACATATTTTGATTGACGAGTATCAGGACACGAATGCGGTGCAATATGCGCTAATTAAGTTGCTGGTTAATTCGCGCCGCAATTTATGCGTGGTTGGTGATGACGCTCAGTCGATTTATAGTTTTCGCGGGGCTGATTATACTAATATTCTCAATTTTGAGCGTGATTTTCCAGGCACGACGGTGGTTAAGTTGGAGCAAAATTATCGTTCGACTGGCGCGATTTTGAATATGGCAAATGCGCTGATTAGCCATAATATTCATAGAACTGATAAAAATTTATGGACGGCGAATGGCGACGGTGTTGAGCCGAAATTATGGCAATTATATAATGAGTCCGAGGAGGCTTTGGCGATTGCGAATGAGATTCAGGCGCAAATTGCGAACGGTCGTCAATATGGTGACGTGGCGGTGCTATATCGAACGAATGCGCAGAGTTACGCAATTGAGCGAGCCCTGCGTCAGAGTTATATTCCGTATAAAATCGTCGGCGGTCTGCGATTTTTGGATCGAGCGGTCGTTAAGGATTTATTGGCATATCTTCGATTGTTGTATCAGCCGAGTGATCGAGTTAGTTTTTTGCGAATTGTGAATACGCCAAAACGTGGCGTTGGCGCGGTGAGTATCTCTAAGTTTTTGGACTGGAATGATGCGTCAGGGAAAGACATAATTAGCGGGTTGCTGGCGGTTGAGGAGGCGGATACTTTGACGGCGCGTGCAAAACGTCCGCTGCTAGAGTTTGGTCAAAAATTGCACAATTTGCAGCAGGAAATTGACGGATCTCCGGCCGAACTGATTGAAAAAATTATGAAAAGTACTGGCTATGAAGATTTTATAAACGACGGAACGCCGCAAGCTGAAGAGCGAATGGAAAATATCGGCGTGCTTTTGTCAGAGGCGAAGGCTTACGTTGATGTGGCGACGTTTTTGGAAGAGATGGCTTTGATGTCTTCGACGGATACAACTGCCGATCAGCAAGTAACGCTCATGACACTTCATGCGGCTAAAGGTTTGGAGTTTCCGGTGGTTTTTTTGGCGGGACTGGAAGAGGGGATTTTGCCGCACGCAAGAGTGTTTGATAGCGGCAATGCTGATGATGTCGAAGAAGAACGCAGGTTGTGCTACGTTGGTGTAACTCGGGCGAGGGAGGAATTGTTCGTTAGTTGTGCTAGTTCTCGGACGCAATTTGGTCAGATTGGCTATAATATGCCATCGAGGTTTTTGGACGAGATGGGTTTGATGGCTGGTGGGGTTGATAGGCCGGCTCAGCCGATGGTAGAGCCTGATTTTTATTCAGAAGATATTGGTTTGGAGGTTGGTGATCGAGTTCGCAGCCCGAGTTTTGGTTCGGGGAAAATTATTGATAGCGAAGGGCTGAGTGTTACGGTTCAGTTTGACAATGGAAATATTAAGAAATTGAATGTCGAGTTCGCGCGCTTGGAGAAAATTTGATATAATAAGAATACCTACGTTGTGGGTGTGAACTTATGGGTATAAGATTACAAGCAAAACATTATTCTAAGAAAATTACGTTCGTTTCTGGCGCGATATTGATGCTGGTTGGCGGTTTGTTTTTCGTTAATCAGGCATTGGCTGACGCCACTAAGCCAGCAGCTAAGGCTGGTGAAAAGTTGGTGACGATTTACGACAGGGGCGCAGAAAAGACGATTGTTACAAAAGCGAGGACGATTCGCGAGGCTTTGAAATTGGCTAAGTTTTCTATTGATGAACGCCAAGACGTAGTCGAGCCGAGTCTTGATTCGGAGATGGTGGCAGAGAAGTACAATATTAATATTTTCCGCGCTCGTCCAATAACAATCGTCGATGGAAATAAACGCCTGAAAATAACCACAGCTGAACAAACGCCAGCTTTGATTGCGAAGGCTGCTGGAATTGAAGTTTTTGAAGAGGACAAAACTACTTTATCCAACTCTGATAATATGGCGGTTGATGGCGCAAACATGGTGATGAAAATTGACAGAGCGTCGATGGTTAATTTTGTACTTTATGGCAAAGAATCTGTCATTCGCACGCACGCTAAGACGGTTGGCGAGCTATTGAAAGAGAAGAATATTGATCCAAAGAAAGATGATACGCTATCCGTAGATCGTTCGGCAAAAATTATTCCTGGAATGAAAATTGAGCTTTGGCGTAATGGCAAGCAAACTATAACCGCCGAAGAAGATGTGAAATTTGAGGTTGAAAAAGTTCAAGACGCGAATCGAGATTCGGGATATCGCGAAGTAAAACAGGTGGGCGAGAATGGTAAGAAAAATGTCACTTATGAAGTTGAAATGAAGAACGGCGTAGAGGTGAGCCGTAAGGAAATTGCTAGTGTTGTAACAAAAGAGCCAAAGAAGCAGATTGAGATTGTGGGGACGAAAAGCTCTACGTCATTTTCTGGCAGTTTTTCTGAAGCGCTCGCTAGATTGAGAAGTTGTGAGGGTAGTTATACATCGAATACTGGAAATGGATATTACGGTGCATACCAGTTTGACAAACGAACTTGGGGAAATTATGGTGGATACGAACTGGCTTCTGACGCTCCAGCTGCTGTGCAGGACGAAAAGGCATGGCAAACCTATAAGGCTCGTGGCTGGCAGCCGTGGCCGACCTGTAAGGTTAAAATGGGACTTCAGGACATCTATAGATAATAGTTACAAAATCTGATATAATTTTTCTAATACATTGTGTGAATTGTCAAATTATTATGCGCGAAAAAGGTTTATTTTTTGGAAAAATTATTGGATTAGCCGTGTTAGTTGCGATTGCGACTCCAATGATTTCGTTTGCTGACGGAAAGACTTCTGGTGAACATTTGGTTCGTATTTATGATCGCGGTGAAGAAAAGACCATTATCACAAATGCATTGACCGTTCGGCAGGCCTTGCGTGCGGCTAAGATTACGATTGACGAAAAGATTGACGCGGTTGAGCCAAATATTGATATGGAATTGACGGGTGCAAAATACCAGGTCAATATTTTCCGCGCTCGCCCAATAACAATCGTCGATGGAAATAAACGTCTAAAAATAACTACCGCCGAGCAGACGCCGGCTTTAATTGCGAAGGCTGCCGGACTGACTTTATATCGCGAAGATAAGACGCATTTTACGAATTCCGACGATCTTTTGGTGAACGGTGTGGGTCTGGTAATGAAGATTGAGCGATCAAAACAGCGAACGATAACTGAAGAAGTTGATATTAATTTTGATATTGAGCAGATTAAGGACGATTCTCAGCCGATTGGATTTAAGAGTGTAAAACAACTTGGAGAAAAGGGTGTGCGGAAGGTGACTTATCAGGTTGAGGTAGAGAACGAGCGCGAGATTAGTCGTAAGGAAGTTGCTAGCGAAATCACAAAGCAGTCAAAGAAGCAGATTGAAATAATTGGCACGAAGCCTAAAAATCCATTGACGAAAAGTAAGGGCGCGCAGATATTTACCGATTCTAAGGGCGTGGCGCATCGTGAAACGTATTATGATTTGCCGATGAACATTGTGATAAAATCCTGCGGCAGTGGCGGTACTTATACAGTGCGGGCGGATGGCGCGAAGGTTGATAAAGATGGTTATATTTTGGTGGCGACCAATTATGGCAATTATCCACGATGTTCGGTGGTTGAGACCAGCATGGGTCCGGGAAAGGTTTACGATACCGGTGGATTCGCAGCCAAGCATCCGCACGGATTCGACTTGGCTACCGACTGGACGAATGGAGATGGTCGCTAAATGGCTTCTTCTCGTGGACCAAAAAAATCGCTTGGACAGCATTGGCTGAAGGATCCGGAGATTTTGGCAGATATTGCTGAAGCGGCCGAATTGACGGGTGATGATGTTGTACTGGAAATTGGACCAGGGTTGGGTACCTTGACTAGTCGTTTATTGGCTCGGGCTAATTCGGTGACCGCTGTAGAATTTGACGCAGATTTGGCGCGAAAATTACCGGGGCAATTTCCTGGGAAAAAATTAACTGTCGTAAATCAAGATATATTGCAGTTTGACCTGAATCAATTGCCAAAAAATTACAAAGTCGTAGCTAACGTCCCATATTACATCACTAGCAAAATTGTTGAAAAATTGATGACTGCGGAAAATAAGCCGAGCATCGCGGTGCTGTTGGTGCAAAAAGAAGTTGCCGAGAGAATTGCGGCAGAGGCTGGGAATATGAGTGTTCTGTCTGTGAGCGTTCAGATTTTTGCCGAAGCGGAGCTGGATATTGAAGTTTCTAGGCAGTTTTTTACGCCATCGCCAAAAGTTGACTCGCAGGTTGTGGTTTTAAGAACTCGCGACAATCCGTTGATCGCCTCAGAAGATCAGAGGGATTTTTTCCGCATTGTTAAGGCTGGATTTTCTGCAAAGCGCAAGAAGCTACGCTCTAGCCTGAGCGGCGGGTTGGGAATTGATAAGAGTGTGGCGGAAGAATTGCTGAAAAATGCAGGAATTTCACCAGATGCTCGCGCTGAAGATCTGGCGATTGAAGATTGGAAGAAGCTACTGAAAGAGTGGCGGAATTTATAATTATTTAGAGACAGGTGACAATATCAAAAAATAAGAACGACTCAGCGGTTTTAAACTGAGTCGTTCTTTACACCAAAAGACTGAATTAATCTATCAGATTTTCGTGTTTCAAATCCTTAACGGCATTAGTAGCTTCTTCTTCGGTGAATCCCCAGTAATTAACAAGGTTATGTATCAAGCTATCTCTTCTAAAGTATCCTCCGGTTTTAAGAGTTTTTAGGGTGCGTAGTTTTGCTCGTTCGGTATAGTTGATGTTGTATTCTGCTAGTACCTCTACAACTTCCGATTCTGTAAAACCGCCAAATTTCGTTGTATAGTCTATTATATTTTTCTTTGAATACAGCCTTCCTTCCTGGTTGTTCTGGGAATCGGATATAAAGTGCTCCTCGATCCAGCGACGTGTATTATTCTTAAAGTCGTAATTTAGCCGACTAACTCCTGTTTCTGCCTCTTCTTTAGTGAAGTGGTACTCATTCTGCAGGCATTCTATGATGCGCAATTTTGAAGATCCAGACATATAATCTTTCAGTAGTCTTTCTGCTTCTCGTTGAGCGTTGCTTGCGAAGTCAATTTTTACTGTATTAAAGGCATTGTCAATCTCTTCTTTGGTGAATCCTTTAGATGTGAGTTGTTTTTCGTAGTTGACTTTTGATGAGAAGGTATACTGGTCTATATTCTGTAGGCTCTTTATAGCTTGATCTTTAAAGAATTTAGAAAAGTTGATTTCGCTACTCAGCGCCACAAAAGCCTTATTAACCTCTTCTTCTGAAAACATGTAAGCACTGTGGCTATTTTCGCTAACGTTACGGAGAGTGAGGCTGCGAGTCATTGAATATTTCGAGTGTCGAAATGTTATGGAATTATTAGAGTTGTTCTGGTCGTCTACGATTTTTTTAATTGCTCTTTTCGCGTTATCTACAGCGTTGTATTCTGGGTAAATTGTCTCGATTAGCTGAAGTGCTGTATTGTATTCATCTCTTTTCCCAAAGGTGATACTATAGGCTTCGCTATATTTGGAAATATCGGACCTATATAGGTTTAGTGTTTTGCTGTTGAATCGGTTTTTGGCTTTTTCTGCTAATTCTCTTGAAAATCTCTTATCCCATTTTCCATCACTTCCAACTACATAGTTATCTGGTGTGACGGCATTCTTTAACATATCGCCATTTTTACCGACGTAGTAGTCGCCGACCCACTGGTCGTGCAGCATGTGACCTTTAGTGTCGAAGTAGTACCACTTGTCTCCGATCATCTTCCAGGTATTTTCTATCATGTGACCGCTAGTATTGAAATAGTACCAGTGCCCGTTTATATATTCCCATTTACTGTGAATGATATATCCGCGCCCATCAAAGTAGTACCATTTGTCGCCAATCCTCTCCCATTTGCTCTTTGGGTAACTGCCATCCGAATTTCTATACCACCATCCGATTGAGTCTTTGCGCCAATCTCCGCTTGCCGCATGGGTTGTTGTAGGTGTGCTTGCTGTGACTATAGTGGCGCTTACGATCATTGCCACCACTAAGCTTTTTAAAATTTTCTTCACAATCTCCTCCTGTTAAGTATTGTTTCAATTTTTATTATAACATACTATGATTGACATTTACGCCAGTGGCGGCACTCTGCTGAATCTGTTATAATTTCTTTATGACTAAGAAACACGCTTACATCACTACCGCTATTCCTTACGTAAACGGCTTGCCGCACATTGGGCATGCTATGGATTATATGTTGGCAGATGTGTGGGCGCGATATTCCAGACAAAACGGTCGTGAGGTTCGTTTTCAAGCTGGTGTAGATGAGCATGGCAATAAAATTGCCGCCAAAGCTGCTAGCCAAAATCAAACCCCTCAAGAATACGTCGATCAGACGCACGTTAATTTTAAGAAGATGATTAATGAGCTGAATATTTCAGTGACGGATTTTATTCGAACAACTGACGCGCATCACGTTGCTGCGGTGCAGTATATTTGGCAAAAGCTCATTGAGGCTGGTTACATTTACAAAGGTTCGTATGAAGGCTGGTATTGTCAGGGGTGCGAAGCTTTCGTTACGGATAAAGAAGCTGCCGATAATAATGGGGTTTGTCCAGATCACCAAACTCCGTATCAGCGCTTGAGTGAGGAAAATTACTATTTTAAAACCAGTGCTTTTTCGGACGATATTCGTCAGGCGATTGAGTCAAATAAAATGAGAATCGTGCCTGAATTCCGTAAAAAAGAGTTTTTGGAATTGATGAAAGATGGCTTGAAAGATGTGTCGGTTTCTCGTCCGCGTAAAAATCTTAGCTGGGGCGTGCCGGTTCCTGGTGATGATAATCAAGTCATGTACGTTTGGCTGGATGCTCTGAGCAATTACATTACGGTTATCGGTTATCCTGATCGTCCAGAAGAGTGGCAATCATTCTGGCCGGCTGACGTGCAAGTTATCGGCAAGGACATTCTCCGCTTCCACGCTGGTATTTGGCCAGCAATGCTCATGGCGCTGGATTTACCGCTTCCGAAGGTTTTACTTGTTCATGGATTTATCAATTCTGGCGGAATGAAAATGTCAAAGAGTCTTGGAAATGGTGTTGGTCCGACTGACATTATTCCAGATTACGGCGCTGAGGCGTTCCGATATTACTTCTTGCGCCACGTACCAACGCAAGATGACGGCGACTTTACTTGGGAAAAGTTTGAAGCTGCGTATAATGGCGAGCTTGGCAATGATTTGGGCAATTTGGTTCAGCGGGTCGCTAAAATGGTGCAGAGTTATCAAGCGGGCGTTATTGGCGATGCTCCACAATCAGAGCACGACATGGGACCGTATCGTCAGGCGATGGAAAGTTATATGTTTGACCAAGCAATGGACGAAATTTGGCTAATTGTTCGCTCGTTGAATCAATATATTGAGCGAGTTCAACCATGGCAAGTTGCTAAAAATCGCGATAAAGATCCAGAAGCGGAATCGCATTTGAGTGAGATTTTGGCGCACGCTTGCGGCACATTATTGCAAGTGTCTGACATGCTTCGTCCATTCATGCCGCAAACTGCCGAGAAAATTCACAATATGTTTGCTAGTGGTGTCGTGCCATCAGAATTGACGCCTTTGTTCCCGCGCAAATATATTCATACGCCAGATCCACGCGCTCCGAAAACAGAATCTCAGGTTAAATAGTTTATGATTGAGGCTGATAAGAAAAGTGCGACTGAGGGTTTACGTCTGATAGATTCGCATTGTCATTTGCACGATACGGAATTTTTTACGGACAATCGCGAGCAATTTTACAAAGAAACGGTCGAGGCGAATATTGGCATGATTTGTGTCGGTACTGACCAGCAAAGTAGCCGCCAAGCTGTGGAATTTGCCGCGAATCATGAGTTTACTTGGGCGGCAATTGGCGTTCATCCACACGATACGAAAGATGGCTGGGGAGATGTCAAAACTTTGCTGGAGAATAAGACGGAAAATTCTCCGATTGTGGCAATTGGTGAGATTGGGCTTGATTATTATTACAATAACAGTCCGCGGGAAACGCAAATTGAGGGCTTGGAAGCGCAACTTCAAATGGCAATAGATTATAATTTGCCGGTAAGTTTTCATGTTCGCGATGGTGCCGCAGGTCAGCTGTCGGTTTGGGATGATTTTTGGCCAATTTTTGACAATTTTCACGGGCTTCGCGGCGTGTTACATAGTTTTACAGATACGCGTGAAAATTTAGAAAAAGGTTTTTCGCGAAATTTGTACGTTGGACTTAATGGAATTAGTACGTTCACAAAAGACCAATCGCAGAAAGAATTGTTCGCTTCAATTCCGCTGGAGCGATTATTGCTAGAAACTGACGCACCATTCTTGACACCAGCGCCGTTTCGTGGTAATATAAACAAGCCAGAATATGTGAGATTGGTGGCTGAATATTGGGCGAAGCAGCGAAATATTGATTTTGATGTTTTAAGCCAAGCTACTCTTCACAACACAAAAGAACTTTTTGGCATTTGAAAGTGGAGAAAATGAATAGTACTGAACGTATTGAAAATACGCCTGAGATTGGAGCTCTTAAAGAGGTTTATAGAATTTATTCTAATACCGAGAAGGATAACTTTGACTCTAAACTAAACCCCAATTTAGGCGAGGTCGCAGTTAAAGGTGGCAGTGATGAAGCGCTTAATCACTGCAGGGAAGTGCTTGGTGAAAAAAAGAAGCCTACTGGTCCTGTTGAGTCTGTGAAAAAAATTGGTAATATGCTAGCAGATCTTCGAGAATTTAAAACTAACGAGGTGCAATAAGTGACTAAGTTTTTGAAAAAAGTACGAAGTTTGGTTTTTGCTGATGATAGTGATGCGGTGTCTTTATTGAAATTTCGTAAAAAAGATCGCCCATTAAAGAAATTTACCGAGCGCGAGCTAATCCAATTGGAAAGTGAAATTGGCGCAACAATTTTTGGCGAAAAACCAGCACATGTTGCGCGACGAGAGTTTTTTAATCTAGATAAAGATACCTGGATTTGGTACGAAGAAGTTGCTGATGGTAAGGGTGGCCGGCAAGAATTGACGACACGTTATGAAGTGCAACCAAAGGGAATTTTGAAGATTCAGCCGAATTATCGCTATAGTTACTTGGAGGGCGACGAGCTTCAGAATTTTGTCTTGGCAACTAAGGAATATTACGAGCGAGTTTCTCGACAGTTGTATAAGAAAGATCCGCAAACCGGTCGGCCGCTTTGATATAATAAAAAAGTGAATAAAGACTATATCTATCTTGATCATGCTGCTGCCACGCCGATGGACCCGTTGGTGATTGAGGCGATGTTGCCATATTTTTCTGAAAAGTTTTTCAATCCGTCTAGTCCGTATGCTCCCGCCATATTTACAAAGCGTGAATATCAAGACGCGAAGGCTCGGCTGGCGCGCTGCTTGGGTGTGATGGCTGATGAATTGATAATGACAGCTGGAGCAACTGAGTCTGTCAATTTGGCGTTCAATGCGGCAAATGGCGTAAGTTTAATTTCGGCAATTGAGCATGACTCGGTGATTAATTCCGCGAAAGCGCGTTCGGAAGTGAAGCTTATTCCGCCAATGAAAAATGGACGAATAGACCCGAACACGGTTAAAAAAATGTTAACGCCAGACGTTGGGTTTGTTAGTGTTGCGCTGGTGAATCACGAGCTGGGCTACATACAGCCAATTGAAGAAATTGCGGAAATCGTAAAAGCCGAGCGACTCAGGCGTCAAGAAAATGGCGAATCTTTACCGTTGATTTTTCATACAGACGCTTCGCAGGCAGCGGCTTTAATTGATGTGAAAATTAAAAGGCTGGGTGTTGATTTATTGACATTATCTGCGGCGAAAGTTTACGGTCCAAAGCAAGTTGGTTTACTATGGGTGCGACCTGGCGTTACGCTGAAAGCGAATATTTTTGGCGGCGGTCAAGAGTTGGGGTTGCGCAGCGGAACTGAAAACGTGGCTGGAGTGGTTGGCTTTGCGACGGCTTTGGAGTTGGCACAAAAGCGACGTTCTGCCGAAGTGAAGCGACTGCGAAAACTACGAGAAAATTTGGTAAAAGATTTGAGGCAGGCTTTTCCTGAGATGTTGATATCATCAGATATGAAAAAAAGTTTGGTGAGTTTTTTGAATATATCATTTTCTGGAATTGACGCTGAAAGATTGGTGTTTTTATTAGAATCTCGTGGAGTTCTAGTGGCTACGGGGAGTGCTTGCGCGGCTAATTCCGGGACGCGTTCTCATGTACTAGCGAGTGTTGGTCTGAGCGAATCAGAGATTGACGGAAGTCTAAGGCTCACCTTAGGCAAGTTGAATAACGATGAGAATATAAAGCAGGCTGGCAAATTTATCATTGAGGCTGTGCAAGCGGAAATGAAGAGGATTCGTCGATGATTCATAAACTAGTTGGCTTAATGATTTTTGCTGCTTTGGTGGTTTTTGGGCTTAGCGCATATTTGTCACCGAATGATTTGGGGAAATGTCAAGGCGTGGGCGAAGGCGATTGCCGTAAGGCTGATGCAATAGTTGTTGTCAGCGGCGGCGATACGAATGCGCGAACTGACGAGGCTATTAAACTGTATAAAGAAGGCTGGGCGCCGTTGATTGTTGTGTCGGGCGCGGCGGCTGATAAAACTGGCCCGTCCAACGCTAAGGCCATGTGTCAGCGAGCAATTAATAGCGGCGTTCCCGAGAAAGCCATTGTTATGGACGAATCTTCCGAGACGACCAGGCAAAACGCTACTGAGGTGAAGAAAATTGTCGATTCGAGAAAAATTGAAGATGTGATTTTGGTAACAAGTGGATATCACATGCGTCGGGCGCAACTCGAATTTTCAGCACAATTTAACGACGTGAAGATTCGAAGTCATCCTGTCGCTTCTGATAAAAACTGGAGCTCGTGGTGGTGGTTGACGCCGTGGGGCTGGTGGTTGGCGATGGGTGAATTAATGAGAATTGGGCTATTCGCCCTGGGGTTGTCCAGATGAGTAAGAAAGTTTTTGTTGGGATGTCGGGCGGTGTGGACTCCTCCGTGGCTGCGGCACTTTTGGTTGATCAGGGTTACGATGTAACGGGCGTTTATATGAAAAACTGGTCGGAAGATCTTCCTGGAATGCATTGTCCGTGGGCGGAAGATGTTGCTGACGCCAAGCGTGTGGCGGTTGGCTTGGGTATTGATTTTCGAGTTTTTGATTTCCAGAAAGAATATAAGCAAAATGTTGTCGATTATATGATTCGCGAATATCAAGCGGGTCGCACGCCAAATCCGGATATTATGTGTAATCAAGAAGTGAAGTTTAAAATATTTTTGGAGGCTTCGCTGGCGGCTGGAGCAGATTATATTGCGACAGGGCATTATGCGCGTGTTGCCCATGAATCGTCTTCGTCAGCCAAATTATTACGCGCTCGTGATGACAATAAAGACCAAACCTACTTCTTATATCGAGTGACTTCGGAGGCTTTGTCAAAAACCATATTTCCGTTGGGCGATTTCACGAAAGCTGAAGTTCGCGAAATGGCGAAAGAGCGTGGTTTGTGGACGGCTAGTAAAAAAGAGTCGATGGGAATTTGTTTTGTTGGGCAAGTTGGAATTCGCGAGTTTTTGTCGGAATATATTAAAACTGCGCCAGGAAATATCATTGATCAACAGACGGGATCTGTCGTCGGTAAACATGACGGTGCAATTTTCTATACACTCGGTCAGCGTCATGGGCTGAACGTCGGCGGTGGGTTACCTTATTATGTTGTGGGCAAGGATATGGAGAAAAATGAGGTTTATGTGTCGCGATCAATTGATAATGAAAGTTTGTGGCGAAAAGAACTTAGGCTGGCGGATATCCACTGGATTAACCAAGCGCCGCATAAAGATAAGAATGTACAAGTTCGGCTGCGTCATCGAGGCGCTTTGTTTGATGCGAAAATTGACGGAGATATCGTGCATCTTTCTGCTTCGGAGCGTGCCGTAGCTGCGGGTCAATCTGCGGTAATATATGACGGCGATGAATGTTTGGGTGGCGGAATCGTGAAAACAGATTGACGTTATGGGAAAAATAGTGTAAACTGTTCTAGAGTAAGGAATAATAAAACGTAGAGTTAAAGGAAGAATTAATTTTATGCTAGCAATTCGTTTGCAACGTTTGGGTCGCAAAGGTTATCCAGTATATCGCTTGGCGGTACAAGAAGCACATCGTCATCCATCAAGCGGTCGTGTAGTCGCTTATGTTGGTAGCTACAACCCACACACTAAAGAATCAAATGTCCAAGTTGAATTGGCTCAGAAATATTTGGACAATGGCGCACAGCCAACACCACGCGTAGTTAAGCTATTGAAAGAAGCTGGTGTTAAATTGCCAAAGTGGGTTAAGGAAGTCTCAGCTGACAAGCACAAAGCCATCCGCAATCCAGAAAAACTTCGCAAGAATCAGCCAAAAGAAGAGCCGGCTGAAGAAGTAGCTGAATAATCTGTTGAGATTGGCGATTTGATCTATAAACCCCATCTGTAAGGTGGGGTTATTTTATGGTATAATAACACTCATGAATGCCCAAAAAATACGTAGTAAATATCTTGAATTTTATAAAAAACAAGGTCACGCCGTCGTTGAGCGTGCGCCGTTGATTTTAACTAATGACCCGACGACTTTATTTACGGGCGCCGGAATGCAGCCGATGATTCCGTACTTGCTTGGTGAGACACACCCCGAAGGTAAGAGAATTGCCGATTCTCAAACGTGTTTGCGAGCGCAGGATATTGACGACATTGGCGATAATCGTCATACAACGTTTTTTGAGATGCTTGGAAACTGGAGTTTGGGCGACTATTTTAAGGAGGAGCAAATTGGCTGGATGTGGACGTTTTTGACTGAGGAAATTGGTCTTGATCCGCAGAGATTGTATGTAACGTGTTTTATTGGCGCGCCGGAATATAATATTGAGAAAGATGTTGAAGCGGCTAAATTGTGGCAGAAAAAGTTTGCAGAAAAGGGCATCGATGCAAAGACGGCGGATATCGGCAGCGAAGAGCAGGGAGCAGCGCGTGGTGTAAATCCAGGTGAAAGAATTTTCTTTTATGACGGCAGTAAAAACTGGTGGAGTCGCAATGGCGGTCCAGAAACTACTCCGGTTGGCGATCCGTGTGGTCCGGATAGTGAGATGTTTTATGAGTTTGATTTCATTGAGCATGATCCAAAATTTGGTGAAAATTGTCATCCGAACTGTGATTGTGGTCGATTTATGGAGATTGGCAATAACGTATTTATGGCGTATAAAAAAGTTGCCGAGGGTAAATTTGAGCCACTTGATAAGCCAAATATTGACCATGGATCTGGACTTGAGCGAATCGCAGCTGCAGCAAATAATGATCCTGACGTCTTTAAGATTAGCTTGCTTTGGCCGATTATTGAAAAGCTGCAAGATCTGAGCGGCAAGGATTACGCTTCACACACCGAAAGTATGCGAGTGATTGCTGACCATTTGAGGGCTGCGACGTTTATGGCGGTTGATGGGTGCGTGCCAAGTAATAAAGAGCAGGGCTATGTGATGCGTCGTTTGCTCCGTCGAGCAATTCGTTATAGTTTTGATTTGGGAATTGAGCAGAATTTCCTGCAAGAAGTTGTGCCGACGATTGCTGATTTGTATGAAGCCGATTTTCCAGAGGTGAAGAATAATCGCGACAATATAATTGCTGTCCTCGTTAAGGAAGAGAAAGCTTTTCGCCAGACTTTGAGAAAAGGAATCAAAGAGCAGATCAGGCTTGCTTCTCGAGCAAAGCTTGATAGCCTAAAATTAGAGACGCTGCTCAGAGAGAAGAGAGTCCAAGGTATTGGTGCTGGTTTTGCAGATACTGTGGAATTGCCATTTTTATATCTAAACGGTGTTGATTTGTTTACACTATATGATACGTATGGTTTTCCTATAGAACTTAGTGTTGAAGAAGCTTATAAAAATAATATTGAATTATCCCCAGAATGGCGATTGGAGTTTAATAACTACATGGTCGAGCAACGACAGCGCTCTAAGACGGCTCGTAAGGGGCAATTTAGCGGCGGCTTGGAAGGTCATGACTCTATTCATCTGAAATATCACACGGCGACGCATTTGTTGGGCGCGGCGTTACGTAAGGTTTTGAATGCGCCAGATTTACAGCAGCACGGAAGCAATATTACCGCCGATCGATTGCGCTTTGATTTTAATCACGATAAGTTGACGCCAGAAGAAAAACAGGCGGTTGAAGATCAGGTTAATGCTTGGATTGATGAAGATTTACCAGTTAGTTTTGCTGTTTATCCGACCGATGAGGCATTGAGTATGGGTGCAATTGGTGCATTCGGTGAGCGTTACGGTGATGAGGTTAAGGTTTATTCCATTGGCAAGGATGGTAACATTGTTAGCTTTGAGGTTTGCGGCGGCCCACACGTCGAACACACTGGAGTTTTGGCTGAAGATGGCAAGCGATTCAAAATCACCAAAGAAGAATCTAGTTCGGCTGGAATTCGTCGAATCAAGGCTGTTTTAAGATAGATAATTAACTGTTGCTCTAAAACCACAAGCGTTATATAATATTTCTTATATGGCATTGAAAGACATGTTAAAGAAGTCTGATAAAGATAGTCGCGAACTATTGGTTAGCTTAGATATTGGTACGGAAGTGGTTAAGGCGTTGATCGCCGAAGTTAAAGACGACGAGCTGAAGATTATCGGCGTTGGTCGAAAGCAGCAGGAAATGGGCGACATGCACAGTGGTGCGATTGCTGATATTGCTGGTGTTGTAGCGAATTGCGAGGAGGCTCTGTCTGAGGCTGAAGATCAAGCTGGCGTTCAGGGCAAGCGAGTTGTTATTGGCATTGCGGGCGAATTAGTTAAGGGTGTTACGAACACTATTCGCTATCGCAGGCCGCAGCCGAATAAGCCACTAGACATTGCTGAGATGGAATTTATCATTGAGAAAGTTCAGGAGCGCGCTCAGGGGAAAGCTCAGGCTCAAATTGCGCTAGAAACTGGCAATGAAGATGTTGAGGTGAAATTAGTCAATTCGGCGTTGGTGAGTATCCATATTGATGGCTATAAAGTTTCGAATCCGATTAGTTTTCAGGGGCGAGACGTGGCGGTGCAGATTTACACGGCGTTTGCTCCGATGGTTCATATTGGTGCGTTGGAGAAGGTTGCGGACGAGCTTGCGCTGGATTTGGTGGCTGTGGCTGCCGAGCCATTTGCGGTGAGCAGGAGCGTTTTGGGGTCGGATACGGATAGTAATTTTACGGCGATTCTAGCGGACATCGGTGGCGGCACGACGGATATTGCGGTTGTTAATGACGGCGGAGTCGAAGGTACGAAGATGTTTGGCATTGGTGGACGCAGTTTCACTAGGACTATTGCGGCTGACCTGGATTTAAGCTTCAAAGATGCAGAAAAGTTGAAGCTGAATATTGATAATGAGAATTTGAAGCCTAGTGTAAAGAAAAAAGTTGATGCGGCGATCGACAAGACTTTGGAAGTTTGGCTATCAGGCGTTGAATTGGCGCTGAGCGATTTTGATAATGTCGATTATTTGCCGAATAGGATTTTACTGTGTGGCGGCGGATCGAGCCTAAAGAAAATTACTGAAGCTCTGAAAACTCGACGCTGGCCAGAAGATCTGCCTTTTACTAAGAAACCAGTAGTTCAATATATCAATCCAAGTGACATTACAGGAATAATTGACGAAACCGGAGATATTAGCGATCACACATTTGTAACCGCAATGGGCTTGTTGCGAGTTGGATATGATACAATTATCGGTAGTCAAGACGGTAATAGTTTAGTTGAAAAAGTAAATAGGTTGTTAAAGATTTAAAATGAATAAAGACGTTA
This sequence comes from uncultured Candidatus Saccharibacteria bacterium, assembly GCA_963523995.1. GTDB lineage: Bacteria > Patescibacteriota > Saccharimonadia > Saccharimonadales > Saccharimonadaceae > Nanosynbacter. The sequence goes on from CAURDR010000001.1 coordinate 173,007, forward strand.
TTTATATCGATGTAGAAGACGACATTACGACGATAATTAGTAAGATTAAGGCATCGAAAGAGAGGATTATTGCGTTAGTGCCGCCTCGAAGAATTGGCGTTTTACAGAGTGCTGTCAATATTCGACTACTGGCTCGGGCGGCAACTTCGGCGGATAAGAGAATTGTATTGATCACGAATGATTCGGTTTTGGCTGGATTGGCGGCAACGGCGAAAATTCCTATTGCAAAAACGCTTCAGAGCAAGCCAGAAATTGCGGAGATTCCAGTTCTGAAGGTCGATGACGACAATGATGTGATTGATGGCGGCAAACTGGCGGTTGGAGATATGGCGGATTCCGCGAAAAGATCAAAGAAATCTGATGAAGATTCTGCTGTAGATAATGTTATAGCTGACGCAAACAAGAAGGAATCTAAGGGGTTGGACTCTCTGAAAAAGATGGTTAAAAAACCAAAAGTCCCTGATTTTAATACATTCCGTAAAAAGTTCTTGTTAATTGGAGGCGGTGCCTTACTTTTGATCGTATTTTTGGTTTGGGCAATTTGGTTTGCTCCACATGCTACGGTCGTTATTTCAGCAAAGACTACTAGTATGACAGTCAGTGATACCGTCAGCTTGAATGAAACAGCCACGACAAGCGCAAAATCTAATGTCATTAAGTCTGTAAAGAAAGAATTAGCAAAGGAAGTTAGTGTTGAATTTTCTGCTACGGGCAAGAAGAATGTCGGAGAAAAGGCGACCGGAGTGGTGGTTTTTAAGAATGTTTCCCCAGACAGTGTTACTATTGCAGCTGGTACAATTTTAAAGAATAGTGGATTATCTTACACTTTAAATTCTTCTGTAACTGTTCCAGGTGGCTCTTATCAGCGTAATTGCCCTGGGTATATTTGTCCGGGGTCTGCTTCTGGGGTTATTACCGCCAGTGAGGGCGGGGCTCAGTATAATGCGGCAACTGGCAGTATGAGTATTTCGGTTGATGACATTTCTGCGTCGCTACGGTCTGCTACTAGTGGCGGCACCGATAAAACTGCAACGGTTGTGACGGCTAGCGATATAGAATCGGCAAAAAGCAAGCTGAGTGAAAAGAAAATTGATGGATTAAAAGAGCAATTGTTGTCATCATTCGGTGATTCGGCAACGGTTATAACAGAAAGCTACGTTGAAAATCGATCAGACCCTAACTCGAGTGTAGCGGTAGACGGCGAAGCGACTGGAGCTGTAACTCTGAAATCAACAATTACCGCCAGCGCGTTAGCTATTGATAAGAATGAGCTAAAGAACTTTGTGGAAGCAAAGCTTAAAGAGGAGATTTCTGGCAAGAAGTCGCAGAGAATTTATGACAATGGAGTAAGCAAGGTTGCGTTCTCACAATTTTCTAGGGCGCATAATACACAGACTGTGCGCTTAACTACGAATGGCAAGGTTGGCCCAGATATTAAAGAAGCGAACGTAAAGGATCAAGCCAAAGGTAAGAGTTACGGAGAGGTTCAGTCTGCTATTGAATCTATCGAAGGTGTTGAGGATGTCGATGTTAAATTCTCACCATTCTGGGTTAAATCTGTTCCAAAAGATATCAATAAGATTAATGTCGAATTTAAGATAAAAGATGTCAAGTAAAAACTTTTTAGCGCTGGATGTTGGGTCGCGGCGAATTGGCTTGGCTATGGCGGATTCGCAAGTGAAAATTGCCGTGCCGTTTGGTTGGTTGGAGAATAATGAAAATATTGTCCAGGAAATAACAGAGCTAGTATTGAGGCATGATATTGATACAATCGTAGTGGGCTATCCACGAAATCAATCTGGTGAGCCAACAAAGCAGACGGAATTTGTGGAAGAATTTGTTAAGCAATTTGAAGACATTGAGCTTGATACAGAGATTGTTTTTCAGGACGAATCTTTAACGAGTGTGCAGGCTGAGCAGAGATTGGGTAATAAAATTAAGGATAAGGGCGAGATTGATGCGGAGGCCGCTAGCATAATTTTGCAGGATTTTTTGGAGGAGAATTATGAAAATTCGTAAACAACGTATTTGGCTATTAGTGTTGTCAATAGTTGTAGCTATCTCTGGAATCGGCGCCCTTGGAGCAACAGTGTGGTATAAGCAGATGCTTTCTCCTGTCGATGTAAATAGTCAGCAAACCTTCAGAATTAATATTAAAGAAGGCATGGGGTCTAGCGATATCGCCAAAACTTTAGAGGATAATAAAATTATCAAAAACTCTTTAGCGTTTTCTATTTACACAAGGCTCCACAATTCAGCGAGCAAGTTTAAGGCTGGCGTTTATTCTGTAAAAGCATCCCAATCTGTAGATGAGATAATTGATCATTTGACCAGCGGTAAAACTGATGAGATCGCTATAACATTTTATCCTGGATCGACTTTGAATAAAAAAATAAAGAATTCTGATGGCAGAGAGGTTGAATCTGTGCTGCTTAAGGCGGGATTCTCGGATGATCAGATAAAAAAGGCATTTGCCGCTAAGTATGACAGTCCGGTTTTTACGGGCAGACCGGAAAATGCTGGGCTTGAGGGGTATATTTACGGTGAAACATTCTATATTTCCCCGGATGAAACCGTAGAACAGGTTTTGCAGCGCTCAATTGATCATTTGGAGAAAGTTGTTAAGAAATATAATTTGGAGGGTAAATTTAAGGCTCGAGGACTAACTTTGTATCAAGGGATAACACTAGCGTCGATTATTCAACGTGAATCGATTGGCTGTGGGTCTGGCGTGGAAACTTGCGAGGATCAGCGTAAGATTGCTAGTGTATTCTACAATCGCCTGAAAGCTAATATGCCGTTGGGCTCTGATGTGACATATCAATATATTGCTGACAAAACAGGGGTAGAACGCTCGCCAAACCTTAAGTCCCCATATAATACCCGCATTCAAAAAGGTTTAACTCCTGGACCAATCTCTTCACCTAGTCTAAGCGCGCTGAACGCCGCTGCTGACCCGATAAACTCTGATTATCTATATTTCCTGAGCGGCGACGATGATATTACGTATTTTGCTAAAACCAACGAAGAACACGAGGCTAATGTCAAGGCTCACTGTCAAAAGAAGTGCCAGATTTCTTGACAAAAAACGCATTTTATAAAATTTATTGACTTTATTGTCAATGTTGTGTAAAATAGATGTTAGATCATTTGTCTAATTTATCAACAGGGGTGAATTACGATAAATGACCTGCCAAAATTGTCGCTACGGATATAGCAAAACTAATGTAGAATAATAATAATCAATTAGGTCGACAACATATCCTGTTCTGTTGCGAGAAGAAAGACAATTTGGTAGAGGTGCTAGTGGTAACATTGGCGCAAGGAGAACGATTATTCGTAACCATTTTACATCTCTTCGGAGTAAAAAACGTAAACTGCAATCATTTGCAATCTACGGTGGAATATTTTTATTGACTATATCATTTTTGATCTACGGTAATAGCGGTAGTAATGTATCCGCTGAAAGATCAAAAACTTTGGCATCATCTGAAACTACTGGTGTTTCGTCGGCATCTAAGTCTGCTAAGTCTAAAACAGCTTCAGTAGATGAATTAACGGCAGCTAATGCTGTAACTAACTTGGCGGAAACGGCGGAATTGCCTTCAGCTGGTGACTTGCGCGAGTCTGAAACTTCACTAACAATTAAGAAGAACCTTTCTCAGAATGATGCAGAAGTTATAACAAAACCTGATATCGTTAAGCCGGACACTTCGGCTGCGCGTGGCATTTCGTCTTATGTAACCAAAGAGGGTGATACGATGGAGTCTATTGCTAAGAAGTTTAAGATTTCGTCTCAGACTCTTCGTTGGGCTAATAATACAACTTCGGACGCTGTAGAGCCGAATAAGACTCTAGTTGTGCCTCTTGTTGACGGTGTTGTTTATACTATTAAAGACGGCGATACTGCCCAATCTCTAGCAGAAAAGTATAAGACGAGCGCTGAGCGCGTCGTTCTGTATAATGACATTGATGACGGTGCTAAACTGTCTACTGGTTCTAGAATTGTGTTGCCTGGAGGTGAGCTTCCAGAAAATGAGCGACCTGGTTATGTCGCTCCGCGAAGTAGGTCTTATGGTAACCGATATTCTTCTTCGGCATCGTCTACTACTACGAGCGCAAGTCGAAGTTGGTTGACTGCCTCTGTCGGCAACCGCTATGCAGCAGGTAACTGTACATGGTATGTATACGAGCGTCGTTTGCAGCTTGGTCGTCCAATTGGTAGCTTCTGGGGTAATGCTAATACTTGGGCCACAAGTGCTCGTGCCGCTGGATTCGTAGTTAATAATACGCCAGCACCTGGTGCGATATTCCAGACTACTGCCGGATATTATGGTCACGTTGGTATTGTTGAGCGAGTTGAAAACGGTGTGGTTTACGTTAGCGACATGAACTACGCAGGTTATGGAATTATTACTCACCGTACACTCAACGGTGCAGGCGGTTATCTATATATCCACTAGAACTAGCTAATATTAGCGCCTCCGCTATCTCTCGGGGGTGCTTTTTGGTATACTAAAGATATGTTTGTAGATATTGCAAAAGTTTTAGTACGCGCCGGTAGGGGCGGTAATGGTGTAGTAAGTTTTCGCCATGAGAAATACGTCGATAAAGGCGGTCCTGATGGCGGTGATGGCGGTCGTGGTGGTGATATTGTTTTTTTGGCGACAAAAGATCTTAATACGCTTTTGAATTTTAGATATAAGCCGGAACTTAAGGCTGAAAAAGGCGGCGATGGTGGAAAACGTAATAAACGAGGAAAAAGTGGCGCTCCACTAATTGTTAAGGTGCCAATGGGTACTCTAGTAAAGCGCGATGGTATGGTGATCGCAGATTTGACCGAAGATCAACAGCGGGCAGTGGTGGCTCGTGGTGGAGATGGTGGATTTGGAAATGCGCACTTTACGTCTAGTACGCGCCAAACACCTAAAATTGCTGAACTTGGTGAGGCTGGCGAGGAATTCGAGGCAGAGTTGGAATTAAAATTATTGGCTGATGTTGGTTTGGTTGGCTTTCCGAACGCTGGTAAATCGACGTTCTTAAGTGTGGTTTCTAATGCGCGTCCAGAGATTGCTAATTACGAATTTACGACTTTGACGCCTAATTTGGGAGTGGCTGATGTTGACGATGGGTCGATTTTGATTGCTGATATTCCGGGGTTGATTGAAGGTGCGTCAGAAGGCAAAGGTCTGGGTGATCAATTTTTGCGTCATGTTGAGCGAACGGCCGTGCTGCTTCATATGATTGATGTATATAGTGATGATCCGGCAGAGAAATATCAGGCAATTCGTCGCGAACTGGAAAAATATTCTGAATCATTGGCGGAGCGTCCAGAGATAATAGCGCTGACCAAATGCGAAGGCTTGGATGATGAGATTATTGCTATGCAGTCGACTGCTCTTCAAAAGGTAGCTAATGGCGCGCCGGTCGTGGCGATTTCTTCCCAGACGCACGACGGAGTGACTGAGCTTCTACGAATGTTGCGTGATGAAGTTACTAAATATCGAGAGCGTGAAGCTGAGATTGTTGATGAAAAAGAGGAAGATTTGCCGACAATTTCGTTGGACGATCAGGTTATTTCTGACGCTTGGTCTGTAAGGCGAGTTTCTGGTGCTGAGTCTAATGAGACTGACGACGAAGATGAGAATATTGAGTTTATTGTTGCGGGCGCTAAGATTGAAAAATTTGCTCGTCGAACTAACTTTGACCAATTCGAATCTGTTAATCGCTTGCGAGATATTATGCGAAAAATGGGAATTACTCACGAATTGTTGCGTCAAGGAGCGATTGGTGAAAGTCTGATTCAGATTGGCGAATCTATGCCATTTACATTGGTCGAGCAATAGATTATGCTGGTATAAATTAGCGTGAGCTTGATGGTATAATATAAATATGGCGCAAACATTTTTCTTCTACGATCTTGAAACTAGCGGTCTTAATCCCAGGCAAGATCGAATTATGCAATTTGCCGGTCAACGAACCGATATGGATTTGCAACCGATTGGCGAACCATATAATATTCTCGTGACACTAAATGACGATACGCTGCCGAGTCCTGATGCGTTGATGGTGACGGGCATAACGCCGCAAAAAACTGTCGAAGAGGGTTACACTGAGGCTCAATTTGCGCGTATGTTAAGCGAGGAAATATTTACGCCTGATACGATTGCTGTTGGTTTTAATAATATCCGTTTTGACGACGAGTTTATTCGTCATTTGTTTTGGCGGAATTTTTACGATCCATATGAGTGGACCTGGAAAGATGGTCGATCCAGGTGGGATTTATTAGATGTGGTGCGCTTAACCAGGGCGCTTCGACCTGAAGGAATTGAGTGGCCAGTTGACGATAAAGGTGAGCCGAGTAACCGCTTGGAGCTCATCACCAAAGCCAATGGAATAGAGCATGAAAATGCGCATGATGCGCTAGCAGACGTGACGGCGTTGATTGCTGTGACTAAATTGATTAAGCAGAATCAGCCGCAAATGTACGACTATTTGCTGAAAATGCGCGACAAGAAATTAGTCCAGAAACTGGTGAATGTTGATGATAAAAAACCTTTTGTTTATGCCAGCGGTCGATATGACAAAGAATTCGCCAAAACGACCGTGGCTTTTCCGCTAACTACGAGCCGAAACGGCGGCGTGATTGTTTATGATTTGCGCTATGATCCGACGCCGTTTGTTGATCTGAGCGTTGAGGAATTGTCAGCGAAGATATTTGCAACGTGGAAAGAAAGGCAAGCTGAGGATTTCATCAAATTGCCAGTTAAGGAATTGCAATATAATCGCTGTCCAGCAGTTTCGCCACTTGGCGTGTTGACTCAGGGTGATGGCTGGAAGAAGATTTCTCTGGATGCGGAAACCGTACAGAAGCACCAAGATATTTTACTTTCTCATCCGGATTTTGCTGAAAGGTTGCGTAGTATATTTGAAAATAAGCCAGAGTTTAAGAAAATGACCGATCCAGAAGCGCAATTATACGACGGGTTTTTGGATAATAGTGATCGAGTTCGTGTTGAAGCTGTGCGCAATGCCGATGAGCGTGAGCTAGCTGACTTTTACCCGGATTTTCAGGATGAGCGATTGTCGCCACTATTGTTACATTATAAAGCGCGAAGTTTTCCTAATTTGCTTAGTGAAGATGAGTTGCGACAATGGGAAGAATGGCGAACTGGTCATTTACAGACGCAACTGCCGCAATTTATGAAATCTCTGCAACGATTAGCGCCTAGCGCGACTGACGAACAGCAGTTTATTTTGCAAGAATTGCAATTATGGCTGGAATCTGTCCTGCCTTCTGTTGACGCCTGAAATATGGTTATGCTAGAATTGAAACAATTAGATAAAAAGTGGAATATTAATTAGACAATTTAATTTAAGGAGGGTGGCTCTGATGTCATTTAAGAGTAGGGGTCATAAACTATATGTGGGTGTAATGGTGTTTATTTCCATGTTCACACTTTCTTTGTCCGCAATATTAGCACCGTTAGCCAGGGCAGAAAATGCGCCGCTGTATACTTGGAGGGATATAACCATACCTGGACAGGGGGATATTTCGGAGTCGCGCGTTAGTCCTGACGGATCAAAACTTTTTGTCTTGCGTAGAGATTTAGCTAGCGGTAGTGCTAATCTTCTGGTCTCTGCGAATGATGGTGCAAGCTGGAGCACTTTCGCTGCACCAGAGGGTGCAAATGGACTACTAGTTAGCTCCGATGGCTCTAAGTTGGTCGTAAAGGGGAAGTATGGTGAAAATGCTATCTATGTTTCTACCGATGGTGGTCGAACTTGGGCTAAGCGTAATTCGTCTGTTCCTCATACCGCGCATGTATTGATGAGCCCAGACGGCTCCACGCTGGTCATGTACTTTGAACATAGTCTCTATAATGATCCTATGGCAGTATCTACTGATGACGGCAATACTTGGGTTCCGAAGGGAGATGAATATCCCGATTATGTCTTTAATGGTGGAAAGATGGCTCGCCGAAGTAATGACGGTACATTACGACAATCTACCGACTATGGCATGACTTGGTCTACAGTTGGAAGCTCTATTGATCGTACTAGCTTCAGTTCTGACGGTAAAAGCGTATTTGACGGTTTTCGTATGTCTATAGATGGTGGTGTCAACTGGAATCAGCTGCCCGAGTATCCTATAAACGACATACGCGATGTCGTGTTGAGCGGCATTAGTAACGACGGTAAAAAACTATTTGCTACATTTGATGGCACCCCAACTGTACCGGTTTTTGTATCTCCAGATGGAGGTAAAACTTGGCAGAAATGGGGTGACGAGGGGGTTTCTTCTTTCTCATCCGTTTCTATGTCTGCTGATGGTTCTAGAGTATTCGCAACATCACAATTTACAGATCCAGATTTTAAGCCTGTCTATCGCCTAGCAACTCTACCAAGGCCTCAGCCCGTAACTCCCGGTGGTACCGGTACAGGTACAGGTGAAACTACCACTCCATCAACTCCTACCACTCCATCCGCAGGCTCTGTGTCTTCGGGTGCTTCAGTCACTACGCCATCATCTACTTCCAGTAAAAAACCAGAAAAATCATCATCAAACCTTGCTGAAACAGGAGTTTCTGTTTGGGTAGCTGGCGGGGTAGCTGGCGGGGTAGCTGTTATAGCTGTCGCAGCTGGTGCGTTGGTGCTGAGAAAACGGCTGTAGATGTTATTGTCAGTCTCGCGAGCCTCTATACTTCGTTGACTTTTGGTATATGGTTATGCTAAAGTTGTGGTAATAATTGTGTATGCTAAAAACAGCAAATTGGAGGGGTAATGTTAACTAAGAGTAAAAAATACATAATACATAGAGGGATGTTATCCTTAATATTCGCATTTGCGCTATCAGTGTCGGCGATATCGTCACCTTTGGTTAGGGCGGAGGAGTCTCCTAAATATACGTGGAAGAATATAATTATACCGGGAGATGATCGTCTGCAAGGCGTGAATATTAGTAGGGATGGGTCAAAAATATTTGCCATACGTAGAAATTACGGAGCTAATAAAGCCAAGCTTTTTGTGTCTTCGGATGATGGGGTGAGTTGGGATAGTTTCAATACTCCAGACGACTTAATCCATATTACATCAGTGAACACAAACGGCTCTAAGATAATTGTAAGTGATGGTTCTACAAATAATATATCAATTGACGGTGGACGTAATTGGACGGTCTTGAGTAATAATTCAGAGACTATAGGAATGAGCCCTGATGGTTCTGTTTTGGCTAGGTGTGGTCGGTGGGGTGCTCCACCCCTTTACATTTCTACTGATAACGGGCAGACGTGGATTCAGAAGGGTAATAAGTGTCCTAGCAGAATATTTAATGGCGGGAAAATGGTGTACAGAGATTATACCAGATCTTTTTTGGAGTGGTCGACTGATTATGGTGTGACCTGGTCGGTCATTAAAGAGGAAGCAGTTCAAGATGTGGCGTTTAGTGATGATGCTAAGAGTATGACTGATGGCTGGAATATGTCTTTGGATGGAGGCGCCAACTGGTCTTTAATTCCAGAGTACCCTCATGTAGGTAGTGATAGTGCTAATAGGGTGGAGTATATCAGTAATGATGGTAAAAAAATAATAGCTACACTACAGCCTGTTGCCCCAGATGATCCGGCTGGACCGATGCTTATATCAACTGACGGTGGTAAAACTTGGCAGAAATGGGGCGATAAAGTTTTTGAGACTCGTTCTGGCGATAAGGTTGCTATGTCAGCTGACGGTCGCAAACTGTTGGCCGTGTCACCAAATAACAATATCTATCGACTAGCAACTCTACCAACGCCCCCACCCGTAACTCCTGGCGGTACTGGCTCAGGTACGAGCGGAGCTGCCACCCCATCCGCAGAATCTTCATCCTCAGGCGCTTCAACTACTGCGGCATCGTCATCCACTTCCAATAAGAAACCAGAAAAATCTTCAAGCACTCTTGCCGAAACAGGAAACTCTATTTGGCTAGTTAGTGGATTAGCTGTTATCGCCGTTGTAGCTGGCGGATTAGCACTAAGAAAACGACCGTAAAATCAACTCATAGATGGAGCGAGCTTTTGTGCTTCGACTTCATGATCAGGCTTGCTCTTTTTCGTACTGGAAAGTAGATAAATTGACAATAAAATAAGTTCGCTTTTTTGATTTGGTGTAAAATAACGGATTTTTCTGTTGATTCGTCGTTGCGCGATTTCGCTGGCAATGTCAATGAACTTCCAAAACAGGACAGAAAGTGATTCTCTGAGGATGATTGCCAACGGTACGATAATTGCCCAGAAAATAACCATTAAAATTGCGGGCAGGCTGATGTTCGTGAAGGGGATTTTTCCTAGGAAAAAGAAGAAAAATAGCTGGTCGATCACAAAAGGCGCGAGTAGTATCGCTCCGATGATCATAATTAAGTAAATGCCCAGCTTTCTCATAGATCTAACTGTAACAAATAAGATATTGACTTGCAATCATAAGCGTAATGTGTTTTAACTCTGATTTATGCCGACGGTTGGGCTGGAAAAAATATTTAAAAACCTGTATAATATAGCGGTTATGACAGAGGTAATTCGTGTTAAGGGTGCTCGTGAGCACAATCTGAAGAATGTAGATATTGAGATTCCGCGAGATCAGCTGGTGGTGATTACTGGGCTTAGTGGCTCTGGGAAATCCAGCCTGGCATTTGATACGATTTATGCCGAGGGTCAGCGCCGTTATATGGAGAGCTTGAATTCTTATGCGCGTCAGTTTTTGGGGACGATGGATAAGCCTGATGTTGATTCGATTGAAGGGCTTAGTCCAGCGATTTCGATTGACCAGAAGTCGACCAGTCGCAATCCGCGTTCGACCGTGGCTACGGTGACGGAAATTTATGATTATCTGAGGCTTTTGTTTGCGCGAATCGGCGTGCCGCATTGTCCGATTTGTGGCAATGAAGTGACGCGTCGCACGACCGAGGTGATTATTGACGAGATTCTGCGGCAATTTGTTGATAAGCGAATTCTGTTATTGGCGCCAATTGTTAAGAATAAAAAAGGTGAATTTGCGCATATTCCGGAGCAATATCAGCGACTTGGTTATGCCAGGGTTCGTGTGGATGGCGTGGTGTATGCGCTGGATGAATTTCCGGAGCTGCAAAAAAGTTACAAGCATAACATCGAGCTGGTGGTTGATAGGCTGGCGTTGACGGCGGAAATGCGATCCCGACTAAATCAGAGTGTCGAGCAAGCGCTGGATCTGGGTCAGGGAGTTATTGAGGTTTTGGACGCGGATAGTGATGAAGTGAAGACATTTTCGCAGAGATACGCTTGTGTTGATCATCCTGATGTCGATATTCCAGAGCTGGAGCCGCGACTGTTTAGTTTTAACGCACCGCAAGGGGCTTGTCCTGTGTGTACGGGTTTGGGGTCGAGGCTGGAGGTTGATCCAGAATTAGTCTTTAATAACAATTTGACAATTTCTGAAGGCGCAATTCGACCGTACAATCGAATGAATTCTGACGCTTGGAATATGAAGCGATTGGCGTCTGTTGCTGAAGCTCACGGATTTAGCTTGAAAGTTCCCGTAGGTAAGCTTTCTGATGATGTTAAACATAAAATATTATATGGAACTGGCGACCAAAAATATCGCGTTGATTTGGGCGGTGGTCGACATTACGATACGACTTACGAGGGCGTTATTCCTAATCTGGAGAGGCGCTGGAAAGAAACTGATAGCGATTTTATGCGGCGAGATATTGAGCGATTTATGCGCGAGAGGGATTGCTATGCCTGTAAAGGTGCGCGCCTGAAACCTGTGGTTTTGGCGGTGACAGTTCATGAATTGAATATCGTTGACGTGTGCGATTTGAGTGTTGATGACGCGTTGGATTTGTTTGACAATAAGCTTCAATTGACTGAGCAAGAAATGACGATTGCTCGCTTGATTGTGAAGGAAATTAAATCTCGTTTGGCGTTTATGAGCAACGTTGGGCTGAACTATTTGGAGCTAAGTCGAGCGGCTAATACATTGAGCGGTGGCGAGGCGCAGCGAATTCGCTTGGCGACGCAAATTGGTGCTGGACTTCAGGGCGTGCTTTATGTGCTGGACGAGCCGTCAATTGGGCTTCATCAGCGCGATAACGATAAGCTGATTGACATGTTGAAACGTCTTCGAGATTTGGGAAATTCTGTGCTGGTGGTCGAGCACGACGAGGACACGATTCGCCAGAGTGATTTTCTGGTTGACATGGGGCCGGGTGCTGGCGTGAATGGCGGCCAAGTAGTGGCGATGGGGACACCTGAAATTGTTGCGAAAAATGAGAACAGCATAACAGGTCGCTATCTATCTGGTGCGGAAAAAATTGCCGTTCCGAAAAAACGCCGCAAAGTCGTGAAAGATAGAAAGCTGATTGTTCGTGGTGCTCGCGAAAATAATCTTAAAAATATTGATGTGGAATTTCCTTTGGGGTTGATGACTGTAGTGTCTGGCGTTTCTGGTAGCGGAAAGTCGACGCTGGTGAATGACATTGTGGCGCGAGAATTAGCGGCGGAATTGAATCGCGCAACGACAGCGCCAGGATTGCACGACGCCATAGAAGGCGTGAATTTGCTTGATAAGACGATTGTCATAGATCAGTCGCCAATTGGTCGAACGCCGCGCTCTAATCCAGCAACTTACACTGGAATTTTTACGCCGATTCGCGAACTTTTCGCCAGCACGCCCGAGGCCAACGTTCGAGGCTATAAATCTGGGCGATTTAGCTTTAATGTTAAAGGCGGTCGCTGCGAAAATTGTCAGGGTGATGGTGTGATAAAGATTGAAATGCACTTTTTGCCGGACGTTTACGTTCAATGCGACGAGTGTCATGGCAAGCGTTATAATCGCGAGGCTCTGGAAATTAAGTATAAAGACAAGACGATTGCTGATGTTCTGGATATGACAATTGATCAAGCGGCGGAGTTTTTTGATAGTGTGCCGAATATTGCACGTAAACTTCAGACGTTGGTTGAGGTTGGGCTTGGCTATATTAAACTTGGTCAGCCAGCAACTACTTTTTCAGGCGGTGAGGCGCAGCGAATTAAATTAGCGACGGAGCTCTCCAAGCGTTCCACTGGAAAAACTATGTACATTCTGGACGAGCCGACCACTGGACTTCATTCTGCTGACGTAAAACGACTGTTGGGGATTTTACAACAATTGGTTGAGGGCGGCAATAGTATGATTATTATTGAACATAATTTGGACGTCATAAAGTCGGCTGACTGGATAATTGATATGGGTCCAGAGGGCGGAATTGGCGGCGGTACGGTTGTGGCTTGTGGCACGCCTGAAGATATCGCCAAGGTACCAAATTCGTTCACTGGCAAATATCTGAAAAAGATGCTTTAAGGCTATTTTTTACGCTTGGTTTTCGAGAGGAGAACCGACAATTGTTTTCTTAGTAAAGCGCGAGTATTTGGCTGTTTCAAAGCGTGAATAGCCATTGGTGAGACAGACAGGAAGATGATGAGGATTGCTGCAACTTCAATATTTACGCCCGCTTTGGTCAAAAACTCGCCAGCATAGAAGCCTAGATAAACGAATGCTGACGACCAAAGAAATCCACCGATAAGATTGAAAGTTAAGAACGTTTTATAGTGCATTTTACTAGCGCCGGCAACGATTGGGGCGAAGGTTCTTACGATTGGTACAAAACGAGCCAGGACGATTGTCGCTGAGCCGTGCTTATCGTAAAACTTTTCTGTTTGCTCCAAATATTTTTTCTTAAAGAATCGGGAATTTTCTTTTTCAAACAACTTGCGTCCAACTTTGTGACCAAAACTATAACCAACACTGTCGCCCAGCACTGCCGCCGCAAAAACCAAAAGCGCAAAAATGTGAATATCAATGTGTAGGATATTTTGCTGAACCATATATCCAGCGGTGAAAAGCAGGCTGTCGCCGGGTAAGACGAAGCCGATTAGTAGGCCAGATTCTGCGAAAATTACTAATAAAATTGCCAATACGCCGAAGCTAGTTATCAAGTGAATAAAAGATTCCATATCTTAATTATAACATAATTAGCGTATGCAGATTGGACTATTCTTCAATAAATCCGCCAGATTGTCGCGCCCATAATTTTGCGTAAACGCCGCGTTTTTTATTGATGAGCTCGTCGTGTGATCCGTCCTCGACAATTTTTCCATTTTTCAAAACAATTATACGGTCCAGCTTAGCAATTGTAGATAAGCGATGGGCAATGACAATTGAGGTTCGATTCTCCATCAGCGTTTTCAAAGACTTTTGGATCAACGCTTCTGACTCGGAATCTAGCGCTGAAGTCGCCTCATCTAGGACTAGAATTGGCGCATCTTTTAGGATTGCTCTAGCAATTGCAACTCGTTGTCGCTGTCCGCCAGATAATTTAATTCCGCGCTCGCCAACCATTGTGTCAAAACCGTCTTTAAGTCCAACAATAAAATCGTAAGCGCCAGCTTTTTTGGCGGCTTCTTCAATTTCTGCGTCCGTTGCATCGGGTCGACCGTAAGCGATGTTTTCGCGCACAGAGCGGTGGAATAGTAATGGCTCTTGCGGCACGTAAGCGATTTTGGCGCGCAGGCTTTCTTGGGTGACTTCGGAAATATCTTGTCCGTCGATGGTAATTTTTCCTGAGTCAATATCAGCGAAGCGTAATAGCAATTTAGTGAGCGTCGTTTTTCCAGAACCGCTCGCTCCGACCAAACCTATTTTTTCGCCTGGTTTAATATCCAGGGAGAAGTCGTGGAATAGAGTGTCGCCTTGACCCTCGTCGTGCGTGAAAGTTATTTTATCCATAGAGATTTCGCCGTTTGTAACTTCCAGCTTTGAACTGCTTTTATCAATCAATGTCGTTGGCGTTTGTAGGATTTCTACCATATCATTTGCGTTACCGATAATTCGGTTGTAATTGCGCATGATTCCGTTCATGTTCCACAATTCATGTGCGACACTTCCAGTGTAGGTGATAATAAGATAAACGGACGCTACGGACACCAAATTATTCTGGGCTGCGTACACTGCGAAGGCGATTGCTCCAATTTTAATAACCATGTTGATTGACGAATATATAGTGCTGACTTTTAAGAATCCACGCATTACGTCGAGGCTTGAATTTCGCCAAGAGTTGACGGTTTTTGTGAAAAATTTCTGTTCCGTAGCTTCGGCGCCAGATGACTTGACCGCTAGAACGTTTGAGATTACGTCGGCTAATTGGCCGTTCAATTTATTACTGGATTTGGCTTCTTTTTTTGTCAATTTCGCCATTGGCTTGGATCCATAATAAACGACGATGCTGAAAACAATTGAAAAGATGAGTAAGAATAACGCGTATTGCCAGAGAAGGGTTGACAGGATAATTATCGAACCGGCCAGTGAAACAACTAGCGGCAAAACTGACCAAATTATCGTGTCCCAAAAACTTTCTACTGCGCCGACTAATTTATTTGTTTGGCTAACGAGTGACCCGCCGAATTTGTTTGAATGGAAGAATAATGTTTGGTTGGTCAGTTTGCTGAAGCATCGAGCGTATAAATCTCGCTGCATGGCGGTTTCGAATGTCCAGGCGAGATATAAAACTAATCGCCAGCCGATGACGCTAGACCATAATCCACTGACGCTATATAAAGCAATTAGTGTCCATAGATTTTTTGCGTCGTGCAGTTGATTGTGTTGGATGATGCTAAGAAGCTGAGCAATTATGAGCGGCCCGACAAAAATGGTAACCACGAGAGTCAGCATTGCAAAAAATATTGCCAAGTTTCGGCGATGTTTGTACGGTACTGACGTTTTCCAGAATAGACGAAATATCTCTTTGCTGTTCGGTTTGTTTTTCAAATCAATTCCTTTCGATAATAAATTAATATTTATAAACTGCGCAGAAAACTGAGCGTTCTTAATTATTCAAAATGTATATTAGAGGAACTCGCCGTCGGGAGTTCATAGACTTTGACTATTATACGGAATATATAGATATAAGTCAATTTGTGGAATAAAGTCCTTGTTTATTTATTGTAAATACTTTACAATAGTAACATGACGCAAATTGTTAGGCGATCAACAAAACACACGAATGATGTGATGGCGATTTTAAAGAGTAAGCATCACGCGACGAATGCGGAAATTGCTCAGGAATTGCGGAATATTCATCCTGAAGTCAGCGACACGACGGTACATCGAATAACTCAACGCCTGTGTGGCGACGGGATGATTGGTTTGGCGCCATCGACTAAAAAGGGTTGCTTGCGATATGATATTCGTAAGGACGATCACGATCATTTTGTGTGTAGTGACTGTGATGGTCTGATGGATATTAAAATTGCCGATGAGATGAGAAAGCAAATTGCGCATGAAATTAGCGATTGTTATATTGACGGCCCGTTGGTTGTGACGGGAGTTTGTAAAAAATGCCAGAAAAGGAGGAAATAATGGCTTTATATGAAATTACAACGAAGCAAGAATTTGAAGATAAGGTGCTAAAAAGCGACGGTCCTGTACTAGTTGATTTTTGGGCGCCGTGGTGTCCGCCATGTCGAGCAATGGCTCCGCTCTTGCATCAAATTGCTGAAGAAACAGAGTTTGATATTGTTAAGGTTGACACTGAAGCGAGTCAGGAAAATGCGCAATTGGCTATGGAATATCGCGTGCAGGGAATTCCAAACATGAAGATTTTTGTTGGCGGCGAGGAAGTTGCTGAAATGATCGGCATGAAGCCAAAGCAGACGTTGATTGACGCTTTGGAAAAAGCTGCGAAATAGAAAAATAGAAGGGGATTTATGAAGGGTTTTAGTGGAAATATCGAAAAACTTACGTTAGAAAATGATAATTTTCGTCAGGTTTTATATACTGCGAAGCATTGCCAGTTGGTATTGATGAGCTTGCCTGTTGGCGGGGAAATTGGTTCGGAGATTCACGAGGAGAATGATCAGTTTTTCAGATTTGAGTCTGGCGAAGGTAAGGTTTTGATTGATGGCAATGAATATGCTGTTTCTGACGGTAGTGCGATTATCGTGCCGGCGGGAGCTGAGCATAATGTGATAAACATCGGTGAAGAGCCACTTAAGCTTTATACTATTTATAGTCCAGCACACCATAAAGATGGAATCGTTCGGGCGACTCGCGAAGAAGCGGAGGCTAACGAAGAAGATTTTGACGGTGTAACTACAGAATAAACTGGCGCCAAAGGAGAAAGTCTCTACTAATTATGTCTCACAAAGGATCGATAGTTGGCGAGATGTTTAGCTCATTCGGACGGGCGATTTTTCGTGGAATTGCGCGTATCGTATCACTAATTTTTAGGATTGCACCGAAGAAGGACCGCGTGCGGGTAATTGTTTATCGTGATGATGGTAAGATTTTATTAGTTAGAAGTCGCTTTAGTCGCCAAAAGTGGGCTTTGCCAGGAGGCGGGGTGAAGCATAATGAGAGTTATGAACAGGCTGCCGTTAGAGAAGTCTTGGAAGAGGTTGGATTAAAGATACATAATCTGCGATATCTCGGAAAAGCTAATTCTCATGAATCATATGCCAAATTTTCAGTTCGAGTTTTTGCGGCGCACACGTCTGATTGTGACATAAAATGCAACTTTGAAATAATGGAAGCCCGGTGGTTTAATGGAGATCATCTTCCTGAAGAATATTGCACTTTGTATATCAATAAGCATCAGTAGGCGGCTCTGCTTTTATGTTATAATCCATACAATTATATTTTTTCATTTGGAGATGAAGTAGAAGTATTGGAACCTGAAGAAGTTAGAATGCAAATTAAAAAAATGATAAATAAAATGGCAGAAAAATATATAATATGACAAATGGTGTCAAGTATTCTCTTGTATAATAAAATTAACCAAATGTAAAGGGAGGACCAGATAATGAAATATGAATGGAGAAAACAAGAAAAGAATCTTTATGGTGTAAAGCAGACACCTATCATTGTAGAAGTGCCAAAGCAAAAATTTATTTTGGTAAAAGGTAAAGGAAATCCGAATGAAGTAGATTTCTCAGACAGAATATCCGCATTATATTCTCTTGCCTATGCCATTAAAATATTGTTTAAAAATGTAATGAAAAATAAAACTGATAACGAGATTACAGATTTTACGGTATATCCGTTAGAGGGATTTTGGAAAAAAGTAAATGGAGAAGAGTTTGATAAAAACAAACTGGAATACACATTGATGATTAAACAACCTGATTTTATTACACAAGAAATATTCACAAAGGCACTTGAGAATATAAAAAAGAAAAAGCCTAATGCATTGTATGATGAGATGAGTTTTAGAGAAATAGAAGAGGGTAAATCTATTCAGATTTTACATGTTGGAAGTTATGATGAGGAGCCAAAATCATTTGAGCAGATGAATGAATTTGCAAGAAAACGTGACCTTACAAGAATAGGTGATTTTCATAAAGAAATATACTTAAGCAATAAAAACAGAACATCGGAAGAAAAACAAAAAACCATATTAAGATATTCAGTTAAATAGGAGGAATTTGTTGTGCTGGTTTTGCAATCTATAGTTAGGGAGTCGTTGTTGTAATGCGACTCTGCTTTTATGCTATAGTATGAGTATGAACGATCGACAAATTTCTCAGCTTGAAATAGTAAAGACTAAAGTTCGGCAGTTACTGGGCGGCGACACTTCGGGACATGCTGATGATCATGTCGAGCGAGTAGCGTTGTTGGCAGAGCGTTTTGCTAATGAATGCAGCGAATCAGTGAACCTGCAAGAAGTGCTGTTGACGGCTTGGCTGCATGATGTTGATGATTATAAATTAGTCGGTAAAACGCAGGCGGAAAAATTGACGAACGCAGTAGATATTATGGCGCAGGCAGAGATAGCTGATGATTTAAGTCAGGTTGTGCTGGAAAATATTGCGGCGATTGGTTATAGCAAACGGCTGAACGGCAAGCAGCCGCAGCGGCTGGCGGGGAAATTGGCGTCTGATGCTGATATGTGTGATGCTATTGGTGCGGTTGGCATTGAGCGGGCGTTGGCTTATGCTTGTCGTCACGGCGGTCGGATTTTTGATCCTAAAGTCTGGCCGAATGTCAATTTGGCGGCGCACGAATATAACGCTGATGGCAATACGCATGACACTGATGGATTTATCAATCACTTCTTTGAGAAACTGCTGAAATTGAAAGGTTTGATGTTGACTGAACCAGGACTAATAGAAGCAGAAAATCGTCATCAAATTATGGTTGATTTTCTTCGCGCCTATTTTCACGAAAAGAATGCACCCGAGTGGAGTGAGTTTTTGGAGGAATATTTACGCAGCGTCGAATAAGTATTGAAGAATGGTTAGATTTCGCTTTTTATTGATCTGATCAATAATTTGTAGTTATATGAAATTATGACAAGGTATAAAATTGAACGGATTTATGAGTCGACCGCGTCAGACGATAGTTATCGTGTACTGGTTGATCGATTGTGGCCGCGAGGAATTAGCAAAGAACGAGCTGCATTAGATGAGTGGAATAAAGAAATTGCCCCGACCGATGAATTACGTAAATGGTTTAATCACGAACCGGAAAAATTTCTGGAATTTTCTCGTCGTTATATGAAGGAGTTAGATAATAATCCTGCGGCTGCCGAAGCAAAGAATAATTGGAATAAACAATCTGCAGTTACGCTGTTATATGGCGCCAAAGATACGGAACACAATCAGGCGATAGTTCTCAAAAAATGGCTGGAAGATTAAACTAATCGCTAGAAGAATACTTGCATAATTGGCGTGTTTAGATTGTAATATATTTAATGAATCAAGCACTGCAAGCCAAGCTAAAAACTTTGCCGCGAACGCCCGGTGTCTATTTTCATAAGTCGGCGAGCGGCGAGGTAATTTATGTTGGTAAGGCGGCGGTTCTTAAAAATCGCGTACGTCAGTATTTTCAAGATTCGCGCGGGCGAGATAACAAAACTATGGCGCTGGTGGCGGAGATTTTTGATACTGATTGGATTGAAACTGAGAGTGAGGTTGACGCGCTATTTTTGGAAAGCGAGATGATCAAGCGGTATATGCCGCGATACAACGTTCTGCTGCGTGATGACAAATCTCAGATGTATGTTCGGATTGATATGAAAAGCGATTGGCCGACGGTCAGTTTTACGCGGAATCCTGCCGATGATGGTGCGGATTATTTTGGTCCATTTTACAATGGTTTTGCGTTAAAAAAGGCATTGCGTTATTTGAGGCGAATTTTTCCGTATCTCACTCATCAAAGACGTCCCGGTCAATCAAAGTTGGATGAGGATTTGGGTTTAAGTCCGAAGATAAGTGATGGTTCGGACGCGTATAAAGCTAGTTTGCGCAAATTGATAAGTTACATTAAGGGAAATCGCAAAGCTATTGCTGTGGAGTTGGAGCGTGATATGAAAACGGCTGCGGGGATTCATGATTTTGAGCGGGCGGCAAGTCTGAGGAATAAGTTGCGCGCCATGCAAGAGCTTCAGCGACGCGTTATGTTTGGCGATAAGGAATTTTTGGATATTTCAAAAGATAAGGCGCTGGCTGATTTAGCGAAACTGCTTGGCTTAAAAAATATTCCAGTGCGAATTGAGGGCTATGATATTTCGCATATGAGCGGACGTCAAGTTGTGGCGAGTATGGTGGTCTTTACGAATGGCGCGAGCGATCGTGCGGAATATCGTAAATTTAAGGTTAGCGAAAAAAACGACGACACTGGAAATATGTACGAGGTGATTTTTAGGCGGCTTGGCGAGCGAAATATCAAAAGCTGGGGCTGTCCAGATTTGTTGTTGATTGACGGCGGAAAGGGTCAACTTTCGGCGGCGATTAAGGCAAGGGATGAGCGCGGAATAAAATTGCCGATTATTAGCATCGCCAAGCGTGAGGAAGAAATTATTATTCATAAAACTGGCTCACAAATTGACGTAACGCGCATTGAAGAGTTGCAAAAATCTATTCATCAGGATGTCGCTATTCACGAAGACAATGATGTGTATGTGGTGAATTTGCATCCCGCTCAGCGCAACGCCGGCTCGCATTCAAAGAATCTACGAGGCTCTGCTATCGATAATGACTCCAGTCGGGACAATTTTACAAAAAGTTCTATTGCAACGACGGACATTGTTAAGCTTTTTCAGCGGATTCGTGACGAGTCACACCGATTTGCCGTGAGCTATCATACGGCGTTGAAGCGCCAAAATCAGACGAAAAATCAGCTGGAAGAAATTCCGGGAATTGGCCCAAAGACGCGTGCGAAATTGTTGAGGAAGTTCGGTAGTGTGAAAAAAATTATCGAGGCGGATTATGCGGAATTACAGGCGGAAGTTGGCTCGAAAAAGGCGAATTTGATTAAGCACTTATCTTAAAATCAAGCGTTCAATCGACAATAAAGCATAAATTATATATAATAAGACTAATGAAAAGACAATTTGCAACGTTTTTGATTCGGCTAACTCTTAACTCGGTAGGCATTTGGGTTGCGGTGCGGCTACTTGGAAATGAAACTCCGGGTGCAACCTCTGCGTGGACATTTATGATGGCTGGGTTGATATTTTCGGTAGTGAATAGTGTATTGAAACCAATTGTTACAATTCTAGCCCTGCCAGCAATTCTATTGACCTTAGGACTGTTTACCTTAATTGTAAATGGTTTTATGGTTTACATTTCATTAGCTTTGGCGCCAGGAATTTCTATGACTTTTGCGCATTCAATTATTGCCGGGATTATATTGAGTTTGGTAAACTATATTATAAGTAGCGCGCTGGTTTTGCAGCGGGAAGAAAAGGAGTAATATGTCAATTGATACAATTTTACCGTACGTGACGCTTGGATCTGCCGTACTGATGATTATCGCAATTTTGTTGCAACAACGAGGCGCAAGCTTGGGCGCAGGATTCGGCTCGTCTGGGGAATTATTCACTACTCGTCGCGGATTTGATAAAAACTTGTTTGATGTAACTATTGTTTTTGCGGTGATTTTTGTGCTATCGATTTTGGCAAGTATGATTTTGCCGGGATTGCAAAAATAGGAGAATAGATTTGAGCTCGGATAATTCGTCATGGAATCGTTTTGCGCGGCTAAAAGTTTCCAGTAAAGATGTCAATAAGCGTCTGCGTAAGATTGAAAAGGGAAGCTTGCGTCATGCACATAAATTCGTGACATCCAGGTTAGACCGTTTGTCTAATGTGCGACGTCGGGTTTCTGTTTGGATTATTCTAGTATTGGTGATGATTGGCGCTAGTGCGGTGCAGTGGCATATTTCTCGCAATTCTTTCACGACAATGGCGTACACTTCTGGCGGAT
This sequence comes from uncultured Candidatus Saccharibacteria bacterium, assembly GCA_963523995.1. Taxonomy (GTDB): domain Bacteria; phylum Patescibacteriota; class Saccharimonadia; order Saccharimonadales; family Saccharimonadaceae; genus Nanosynbacter. The sequence goes on from CAURDR010000001.1 coordinate 195,261, forward strand.
CATATTCTGAGGGTGTGCTGGGTCCTTTGGAAAACTTAAATCCGATTTTCGCAAAAACCAATGCTGAAAAATCCGCCGCGAAATTGCTATTTTCAAGTTTGTATCGATATGACTCAACGGGCAATATAAAGGCTGACATGGCGGATAGCATCAGCGTTAACGATAAAGAAACTGAGTATACTGTTAAGCTGAAGAAGGGCTTGAAGTGGTCAGACGGGCAAGATTTAACGGTGGACGATGTAATTTTTACGTTGAAGTTATTAGCGAATCCAGAAGTTGGAGCTGAAATATCCGGCTGGAAATCCATAAAATTCGAGAAAGTGTCTGACGATTCGGTGAAGTTTATCTTGCCGTCGTCATATTCGCCGTTTGTCCACGCTTTGACATTCCCGATTGTTCCTAAACATATATTAAAAGATGTTAAACCGTCGAATTTACGTGAGCATGATTTTAATAAGTCGCCTATATCCAGCGGCCCATTCGCCTTTAGATTGCTGCAGAATGTAACGAGCGATGGTAGTAAAAAAGTGCTATATTTGCAGTCGAATAGCAATTATTATGGCAGCACGCCTAAGTTGGAGCGATTCCAGTTGTACGCGTATCCGACGCAAGATGATATTGCGAAAAGTTTGCGTACGCGAGAAATTACAGGAACTCCAGAATTGATTTATAACGATCAATCCGCCGAGGTGAAGTCTATGTATGCCGCAGAAGCACATTCTTTGAATAACGGAGTTTACGCGCTGTTTAACAACAATAGTCAGTTCTTGCGATCAAAAGCAGTTCGTCAGGCTCTATCGCTCAGTGTTGATACGTCCAAGTTACGCCAATCTTTGTCATTGTCTACGGAAGAATTGTCCGGCCCAACGCTTAATAAGTTCCTGGGAAAGAATTCGAATTCGTCTAGTTATGACGTCAAGAAAGCGAAATCTCTACTTGATGCTGAGGGCTGGAAGAGCGTAAATAATGTTCGCCAGAAGGGAAATGATAAGTTAAAGCTCAACGTGGTCGTTTTGAAGAATAGCAATTACGAAAAGGTCGCCAGGTATTTGGCTCAAGTTTGGTATGATGAGCTGAATATAGAATCGGATATTAAAGTTGTCGATCCGAACGATGCTACTCAAAATATCCTTCAGACAGTTTTGCAACCGCGCAATTTTGACGTGCTGGTTTACGAACTCTCCTTGGGCGGCGACCCCGATGTTTACGCCTATTGGCATTCTTCGCAGGCAACTAATAATGGTTTGAATTTCTCCAATTACAATAATGCGATAGCGGACGATGCTCTGGAGAGCGGCCGATCTAAAATATCGGCGAAGCAACGCGCTGATCGCTATGCGAAGTTCACTGCCATTTGGCAAGCGGACGCCCCGGCGATTGCCTTATATCAGCCGAAGTTTGACTATATCCATATTCGGAATGTTAAGGCTCTCGACGCAAGCACCGAAGTCGTCAATCCCGTCGATCGCTATGTCGATGTTCAATATTGGGCGACAGAGAAAAAGTCCGTTTACAAAACCCCGTAATCGGGTATAATGGTAAGTGGTTATGCGGGCGTGGCGGAATTGGTAGACGCGCTAGCTTGAGGGGCTAGTGAGCATTGCGCTCGTGGAAGTTCAAGTCTTCTCGCTCGCACCAAACATATTGCAATTATTGGATGAGTTGTTTGTGATATGTTTTATAAAATCTGATATAATAAAGGCGGTGGCGCGTTGGCGGAGCGGTTACGCAGAGGTCTGCAAAACCTTTTAGACGAGTTCGACTCTCGTACGTGCCTCCAATTTTTTGATAAATAGTCCTGAGCATTGGGCTATTTTTTATTTTGCGAAATTGTACAATTTGCTTAGAGAATATAGTATAATATAAGTAGTCTGGCGCGCGGGCGTCTGGATTGTATATAAATAAGCGCGAGTGGCGGAATTGGTAGACGCGAGGGACTTAAAATCCCTTGACCAAAAGTCGTGCGGGTTCGATTCCCGCCTTGCGCACCAAAGTTGTAAATAAAATAATATTGAATAGGAAAGGGACAAGGTAAGAAATGAGTCCATTGGTAATTGTACTTATTGTTACAGTGGTAGTTTTATTAGTACTCGTAGGAGTTGTAATCGGTGCGTACAATGGTTTAGTTGTGTTGCGCAACCGCGTAGAAGAGGCATGGAGCGACATTACTGTTCAGCTAAAGCGCCGAACTGATTTGATTCCAAATTTGGTAAACTCAGTAAAAGGCTATGCTACACACGAAAAAGAAGTGTTTGAGAAGGTTGCAGAAGCTCGTTCGGCAATTATGAATGCCGGCAGCGTGGCTGAAACCGCCAAGGCTGAAAATGCTTTGGAAGGCGCTTTGAAGAGCTTGTTCGCCGTATCTGAGGCTTACCCAGAATTGAAAGCAAACCAGAACTTCTTGCAATTGCAGCAGGAATTGGTTGACACTGAGGATAAAATCCAAGCAGCTCGCCGATTCTACAACGGTGGCGTTCGCGACTTAAACACGAAGATCCAGACTTTCCCAACAAACATCATCGCGGGAATGTTCGGCTTCCAAGCTAAAGAATTCTTCGACGTTGAGGATCGCGCAAGCGTTGAAAATCCAGTTGAAGTAAAGTTCTAATTGAACTCTGAAATGAAAATCGCTCGTCTATTTTTAGCGGGCGATTTTTGGTATAATTAACATATGTACAATGCAGTTTCTCAAAACAAACGCAACACAATATTAATTATGTCTGTGTTTGTGATAATTATTGGAGTCATCGGTTTGTTTATCGGCGTGGCAACTGATAGCTATTCGTTGGCGCTCATCATTTTCATATGCGCGATATTGTATGCTTGGTTGCAATATTTTATAGCTGGTAAGTTGGCTATGATGATGACTGGCGCTCAGGAAATTAGTAAAAATGACGCTCCTGAACTTTGGCGAGTGGTGGAAAATTTGTCTATCGCTTCTGGTATGCCGATGCCGAAAGTCTATATTATCGACGATCCAGCCCCGAATGCTTTTGCGACTGGCCGTGACCCAAATCATGCCATCGTTGGCGCAACTACAGGTCTCCTGAATATTATGGACAAGCGTGAGCTGGAGGCGGTTATGGCGCATGAAATGAGTCACGTGCTAAATTACGACATCCGTGTGAGTATGATTGCTTTTGGTTTGGTTAGCGCAATTGGGCTATTTGCGGACTTGGCGCTTCGAATGATGTTTTATAGTGATGACCGTGATAGAGATGTCAATCCTGTCATCTACGCTTTCGGGTTGATTGTGGGTATATTGGCGCCGCTTTTGGCAACGATAACCCAGTTGGCAGTCAGTAGGCAGCGTGAATATCTGGCGGATGCTTCGGGTGTATTATTGACACGAGATACTGAAGGATTAGCAAGCGCGCTGGAAAAATTGCGCCAATACGGCAGACCAATGCAAAAACAAAGTTCTTCCACTGCCAATTTGTTCATGAATAATCCTTTGAAACCTGGATTTTTCTCGAAGCTATTTAGTACTCATCCGCCGCTAGAAGATAGAATTGCAAGGCTGAGAAATAACGCAACAAAGATGTAATTATGGCAACGAAAACCTCCAAAAAACGAGTAGTCAAGAATCCTAAGAAGTCAAATGCTGATCATAAAAAAGGTGTATGGCCTGGTATCAAACGTGACTTTAGTAAATTGAATCAGCAGCGGCGTAATTTTCTGCAGCGCCGACCTCATCGTAGTTTTCGGTTAACTAAGCGACGAGATTACCAACGAGATCTTAAAATTCCAGGATATTGGTCGCTGACTAGCGAAGCTTGCCGTCTAGTGTGGCGAAATAAGAAGACTTTTTTGGCGTTAATCGTCGTTATGTCAATATTGACGTTTGCCTTAGCGAGCGTCATGTCGCAAGATACGTACCAACAACTTAAAGACGTGATGAATCAGGCTGAGTCGAATGGATTCGGCGGAATTTATACAACAATTAGCCTGTTCTCTGGCGTTGCGGTTAGCTATATTTCTGGTAGCGGAACGGCTGGTGGAAATGTGCAGCAAGCGGCGGGAATCTTTCTGGGACTATTAACTTGGCTGACGTCCGTTTGGTTAACACGAGCTATTTTAATTGGTAAAAAACCGAAAATGCGCGATGGTTTGTATAGCTCTGGGTCGCCCATAATTGCGCTAATAATTGTCATCGGGGTTTTCTTGATTCAAATGGTGCCGGCAGCAGTGGCGGTGATTATTTATAGCGCGCTTAATGCTTCGGGAGTGTTAAATCAGACGCCGATTTTGATGGCGGCTGGCGGTGCGGCGATTCTAATAGTGGCGATGTCCGTCTATTGGGCGACTTCTACGGTTTTTGCGATGATCATCGTAACATTGCCGGGAATGTATCCGTTTCACGCGCTGCGTTTGTCGGGCGATATTGTGACGGGGCGAAGACTAAGGATTTTGTTGAGATTTGCGTGGGCTGTTATTCTGTCCGTGCTTTTGTGGGCGGTAGTTCTGATTCCGGTAATTCTGCTTGATGGCACGCTGAAGGGATGGATTAGTGGTATCGACTGGTTACCAATTGTCCCGACAACTGGCTTGATTTTACTTTACGTAACGATAATTATGATTTCTGTGTATGTTTATTTGTTCTACAGGAAGGTGGTTGAAAGTGACACCAAAAAAACCAAGAATTGACGAAATTAAAGACCTGTTAAATCGTTATAGCTACGAATACTACACCTTGGACAAGCCAAGTGTGAGCGATGCGGTTTATGACAGCCTGATGGATGAGCTGAAGAAGATTGAATCGGATCATCCGGAACTGATTACTATTGACAGTCCTACGCAGCGAGTTGGAAATAAGTTGCTTGACGGTTTTCAAAAAGTCGAGCACGCGCGCCGAATGGTCAGTTTGAATGACGTTTTCGATAAAAGTGAAGTTGAGGCGTGGATTGAGCGAACTGATAAATTGATACCGGGTCAGCGACATGAATTTTTTACGGATATAAAAATGGACGGCTTGGCGTGCGCGTTGATTTATGTCGACGGCGTATTGTCGCAAGCTGTGACACGTGGCGACAGTTTTGTGGGTGAAGATGTAACGAATAATGTTCGGACTATTAAAAACGTACCGCTTCGTCTGCGTGAAGCGGCGGGTTTTGAGAATTTTTTACACGGTCGGACAGAGATTCGTGGCGAAATTGTCATGCTGAAACGGGATTTTGAGGAGCTTAATGAAAAGCAGAAATCTCTAGGGCTGCCTACATTTGCCAATCCGCGCAATTTGGCTGCGGGGACAATTCGTCAATTAGATCCTGCACTGGTGGCGGCGCGCCCGTTGCATTTTCGCGGATATGATGTGATTCGCGATGATAGTTCGGAAGTTCCGACGAATAGTTTTGCTTACGAGGCTTTGACGGCGCTGGGGATTTCTCGCAATCAGCAAGCCAGTGTTTTTGATAATTTGTCCGACGTGATGAAATTTGTTGATGAATGGAGCGATAAGCGTCATGATTTGCCGTTCAATACGGACGGGCTGGTTATTAAGATTAACGATCGAGAGATATATGACAATCTCGGGATGGTGGGTAAAAATCCGCGTGGGGCGGTGGCTTATAAGTATGCGGCCGAAGAAGCTACGACGATTGTTAGAGATATAGTCATCTCTATTGGGCGAACTGGCGCGGCGACTCCGGTGGCTGTGTTTGATCCAGTAGTGATGGCGGGAACTACGGTGCAGCACGCCAGTTTGCATAACGCCGATGAAATTGAGCGCCTGGATATCCGACGAGGCGACACTGTGGTGATTTTTAAGGCGGGCGATATTATTCCGCAAGTTGAGAATGTTTTGAAGGAGTTGCGACCCGCAGATTCTGAGCCAATTGATTATGAAGCAGAGCTAAAACGGCAATATCCGGAGTTGGAATTTGTGCGACCGAAAGGTGAAGCTGTTTACCGAGTTAAGGGCTCTAGTGGTCCACTAATTTTGAAGCGAGCTCTGGCACACTTCGCGTCTAAGGGCGCGCTTGATATTGATACGCTTGGCGAAAAGAATGTGGAGGTTTTGATTGACAACGGTTTGGTCGGCGATTTGGCGGATATTTTCACACTCACTAAGGACGATTTGTTGAAGCTGGATCGGTTTGCTGATATTTCTGCGCAAAAGTTAATCTCGGCAATTGCTGATAAAAAAAGCCCTGAATTAGAGCGATTTTTGTACGGTCTGGGAATTCGTCATATTGGCGCGCAAACGGCGATTGATTTGACGAATCATTTTGAGAGTATGAAAACTTTGGCGAAAGCGACGATTGATGATTTGCGGCAAGTTGATGGCGTGGGTGAAATTGTCGCCGAATCTGTGGTGGCGTGGTTTGCTGATGAGGACAATGTAAAATTGCTCAATAAATTCACAGAATTGGGAGTTATTCCTCAGTTTAATAAAAAGTCTGGTAACTTGAGTGGAAAAAGTTTTGTCATCACGGGTACTCTGAAATCTATGGGACGCGACGCTGTTGCGGATAAAATTCGTAATCTCGGTGGAGTTTTTCAAACTGCAGTTTCTAAAGACACGACATATTTGGTGGCTGGTGGTAAGGTTGGTGCTAGCAAATTGAAAAAGGCTGAGCAATACGGCACGAAAATCATTGACGAGCAAGAACTGTTGAGGATGATAGAAAACGCGGGATGAATTAATGTATAATTTACGCATGGATAAGATTAAAAAACCGAGACTCTACTGTTTTTCTCCAGCAGTAATGCTGGCGACGTTGACAATTGAAATCATTCTGGCGATATATACTTTTTGGAAATATAAATTGAATGCTGTGACGAAGATTGTGATCATACTGTTGATCTGTTTGGCGCTGTTTCAATGGGCTGAATATAACGTTTGTGAAGGTGCGATCCTTCTGGACAATCTCGGCTGGGCTAAACTTGGCTATATTGCAATTACCATGCTTCCGCCTCTGGGCATTCATTTGATATATGAAATTTCTGGTGATAAGAGGCGATGGATTCCTGTGCTTGGTTATACTTTTGCCGCAATGTTTATTAGCTATTTTCTATTGGAGGCTAACGGAATTAAGTCTGGGGCTTGCCTGGGTAATTATGTGATTTTTGAAAACCGGCCGGGCGTCGGAATGTGGTATGGTTTGTATTATTACGGCCTATTATTTGCAGCAATTGCTTATGCGTATGTTAGTAGCAAAACCTCCAGCAAACATATTCGGCGTTCTCTAAGTTCGTTGATTGTGGGATATGTTCTATTTATGGCGCCTACGACGTTTGTTAATATTATCGATCCATCGACTATTATCGGAATTCCGTCAATTATGTGTGGATTTGCAGTTTTGATGGCGGTAGTTTTAGCTGGGAAAGTTTTGCCAGAATATGTAAATGAGAAATGATGCTTGTGTTTTTTTGGGCGATAATGCATAATTAAACATGAGCTGGTACGCATAGGGGCATTCTCCTATGCTTGCCAATTGAAAGACAAACACACATTCAAATATGCCCCGGGTGGGCGCGTAGCAGCTCTTCTATAATGCTTATGGTATGATATAGTTATGGTTACTGTTTCAAAAAAAAGGGAAGAAAAACTAGCAAAATTAGTGCGAGAATTTTTTGCTGTTCATCCAGATGTGAAGCTTGTGGCGATAACTGGTAGTGCCGGAAAGGCTAGTGCGAAAATAGCTATCGGTACAGTTTTGGCGCAACAATTTGATATTCAGCTTCGCAATGAAGAGCCGAAGACGAAAGCTGACGTTTTTCTTCAGATGATGGGCGTGAAAATGCCTGAAAAAGGCTTGTTCAAATGGTGGAAAGTGATGCGCGCCGTAAAGAAGAGAATTAAGGCCGAAAAACCGGAAGTTCAGGTAATTGTTCAGGAATTTAACCCAAAGGAACTTGGCTATAACGATTGGTTTAAGGCTTATGTTGTGCCAGATATTACGGTTGTAACTTCTGTGACAAATGGTCGAATGCAGGTTGAATATTCCTTGGAGGAAGTGGCGAATGAGATGATTTCGCTGGCGAATTTCTCGCGAATGGCGATGATAAATCGTGATGACATTGATGGGCGTTTTGCTAGCTTTTTGACGAATCCTAATATCACTACTTACGGAAGTGATCCAGTGGCGGAGTATAATTTTGACGATCGTAATTTTTCCCTGAAAGACGGACACCACGGCTTTATTATGTCGCCAGAAAATCCTAACGGATTAGAGGTCAATGTTAAGCTAATTGGCGAGCATAATATTCGTCCAGCGATCGTGGCGGCAGCTATTGGGTATGCGTTTGGTGAAACTGAGGAGAATATAAAAAAGGGCATAGAAAATTTGCGTCCACTGCCTGGCAGGATGAATTTGCTAAAGGGTGCGGACAATACTTGGTTGATTGATGATAGTTATAGTTCGACGCCGTTGACTGCCTTAGCTGCTTTGCAGTCTTTATATCGAATTGAGACTCCGCAGCGAATTGCTGTACTCGGCAATATGAATGGCTTAAAGGGAATTTTCGAGCAAGCTCACGCCGAGCTTGGTTCTCATTGTAGTCCTGATTTGTTGGATTGGGTTGTGACGGTTGGCGAGAAAGCTAATCAATATTTGGCGCCAGCTGCGCGTCAAAGAGGTTGTCAGGTGAAAGAATGCAAGAATGCTATCGAGGCTGGGTCTTTCGTGCGCGACAAATTGAAATCTGAAGGCGTTGCTCTGTTTAAGGGTTCAAGCGGCGGCGTATGGCTAGAGGAATCTATAAAAATCAATCTTCATAGCACTGAGGACGATAAATACTTGGTCAGGCAAACTCCGGAGTGGATTGCTAGGAAAAACCAATTTTTCTCACAATTTAAAGATTAATGTGATATATTAAATTCAAGGCATATAAAACAAGGGGGAATTATGGATCAAGGTAATCAACCTGCACCGCAGCCGCAATATAACGGCGTACCGATGCAACCAAAAAAGAAGAAAACGGGATTGATAATTGGCATAGTGCTGGGAGTTATAGCTCTTATTGCTATTATTTCTGCTGTGCTAGTTTATTTCTTGTGGTGGCAGAATCCAGAAAAGATGGTTACAGACGCTGTGTCTAATGCTATTATGGCAAAGAAGATGACTGCCGACGGTAAGGTAGTCATTGACATGCGCGACCAAGGAAAAATAGAGCTAAACGTAAAGACTGCTACTGATTCGGGAAAGTCAAAGGCGAATATTGACGCTAAGCTTAATATTAAGGGAGTTGAGAAAAATATCCCTCTTAAAGGTGATGCTGTTCTTGATAATGATGGAACGATATACGTGAAGATAAATAACTTTAAGGATTTGTATGGCACTTTGCTTGAGATAGTTATGGAGTCTTCGTCTGGCGGAAATCTATCAAGATCTCAAATAGAAACTTACCGCGATCAGACATTGGAGAAGATGGGTTCTGAGATAGATAAAATGAGCGACACGTGGATGAAGATTTCTCCAGATGAAATCGGTAGCGAATACAAGTGTGGAATTAACGCTCTGAAGAAAATCCAAAGTGACGAAAGTGCACGTAAGGAATTGGCTCAGATTTATCAAAAGAATAGTTTATTCACTATAAAAGATTCAAAGATTAGTGATCGTAACGGCGGACGCGGCTTTGAATTGCAAGGTAATAATAAATCTAATTCGTCAAAATTTGAGGAAGAGTTTAAGAATTCATCAGTCGGTAAGGCGCTCAGTAAGTGTGGAAAATCGAATGGCTACGATAGTAATGATGAATCGACATCTATTGACGAATCTTCATTGAAGGTGTGGGTTGATAGGTCATCTCATGAACTGAAGGCTGTAGAGCTTAAGGGTAATGATAAGAAGGCTTCTGTAGAAATTTCATTTGACATCAATGTGAATAAATCTGAAGAAATCAAGGTTCCTTCGAGTGCTGAGAGCTTGAAAGAGTTTATAGAAGGTTTTATGGAAGGGTATTCGAGCGGATTATCATCAACCTCGACTAGGTAAATAACTTAATTGCCTAATAATAATCCCGTTCGTAATGAGCGGGATTATTTGCTATAATTACAGATATGAGACGCTATAATCCGACAGAAATTGAACAAAAATGGCAAAACAAATGGGAGACTGACGGCACTTACGCGGTCGATTTTAACGACACGACTCGGCCGAAATATTACAGTTTGAGCATGCTTCCGGGGATTACAGGGGCGGGAATTCACATTGGTCACGGTCGTACTTTTCAATTTGCCGATATCAAGGCACGATTCAAGCGTCAGCAGGGCTATAATGTCTATCATCCAATCGGCTGGGACAGCTTTGGTCTGCCGGTTGAAAATTACGCTATTAAAGTCGAGAAAACGCCGCGTGTAGCGCACGATGAAGCGAAGGTTCATTTTAAGGAGCAATTGAAGCGACTTGGGTTTAGCTATGATTGGACAAAAGAAATTTCTACAGCCGATCCAGAATACTACAAATGGACTCAGTGGATTTTTACGCAATTGTATAAGCACGATTTGGCATATCAAAAAGAGCAGCCGCAATGGTGGTGCGAAACTGATAACACAGTGCTTGCTAACGAACAGGTTGAAGGTGGCAAATGTTGGCGCTGCGGTAATCCTGTGACTAAGCGCAATCTTAAGCAGTGGTTCTTCCGAATTACGGCGTATGCAGATGAAATTTTAGAGGCAACCGATGCGCTTGACTGGACGGAAATGGTTAAAACCATGCAGAAGAATTGGATTGGTCGATCGGTCGGCGCGGAAGTTGAGTTTGCGGTTAGCAATCAAGATTCCAAGATTACAGTTTTCACAACTCGTCCTGACACGTTATTTGGCGCGACGTATGTAGCTTTGGCGCCGGAGCATCCTCTGATTTCTCAGTTGGTCAATTCTGACACGCGCGAGAAGGTTGAAGCGTATATCCAAGCTTCGCAACAAAAATCTGATGTTGAACGTCAAGAGAATAAAGAGAAAACAGGCGTATTTACGGGCAGTTATGTCATAAATCCAGTTAATGGTCAAAAATTGCCGATTTGGGTGGCGGATTATGTTTTGGGTGGCTATGGAACCGGCGCAGTCATGGCTGTGCCAGCGCACGACGAGCGCGATTTTGTGTTTGCCGAGAAGTTCGATTTGCCGATTATCCAGGTTATTGATAAGCCTGAGCATTCAGCTGATGCTGGCTGTTATTCTGGTGAAGGTGAGCTGATAAATTCCGGACAATTTAACGGGACCAGGAGTGAGGATGCTCGCGAGCAAATTGTTGCGTGGCTGGAGCAGCAGAATTCTGGGCGAAGCAAAACCGCGTATAAAATGCGCGATTGGTTGATTTCTCGTCAGCGTTATTGGGGTGCTCCGATTCCAATTGTTCATGTTGATGGTTATGCACCAATTGCTGTTGCTGATGAATGCTTGCCGGTGATTTTACCAGAGGTAGAGAATTTTAAGCCAACGGGTGGAAATACTTCAGTTTTAGCTCAGGTTGATGATTGGGTGCGAGTCTGGGTGGATGTTGAAACTGGAAAAACTGTGCCAATTACAGAAAGTAAGCCTGACGGCGACAATTGGGTAGAAGGTCGACGCGAGACTGATACTTTGGATGGCTATGCTTGTTCTAGTTGGTATTTCTTGCGATATCTCGACCCACACAATGATAATGAAGCATGGAATCCTGAGAGAATTAACCATTGGATGCCGGTTGATTATTACAATGGCGCCGACCACGCCGTGGCTCACTTGCTATACAGTCGTTTTTGGATGCGATTTTTCTATAAGCTCGGTCTCGTTCCAACTCCCGAACCTTTCAAGCGAATGATGTACAATGCGTACATTATGGCCCCAGATGGTCAGAAAATGTCCAAGTCTAAGGGCAATGTTATTGATCCAATGGAAATTATGGATAGTGGATACGGCGCTGATGCGCTGCGAGTTTACGAAATGTTCATCGCGCCTTATGATATGGACGCGCCATGGGATCCTCGTGGTGTTCCGGGAACTTATCGATTCTTAAATCGGGCATGGAATTTGGTTCAGGAATTCGTTGATAAGAATAACGATTCAAGCAATTCTCCTGAGATGGATGAAAAAACAACTCAAGAATTATTGCGACTAACTCACTCGACAATTAAAAAAGTTACTCGCGATATTGAAGATGAGAAGTTTAACACGGCCGTGGCTTCGATGATGGAAATGGTCAATGGTCTGTATAAGATAAAAGAATCGCACGGAATTGACATGTCAGATGAATGGCGATTTGCATTAGAAAGCTTGATTCAGATTTTGGCGCCTTTTGCTCCGCATATCACAGAGGAATTGTGGCATGAAATGGGTCATGATGATACGGTTCATGTTGGTCACTGGTCAAAGTGGGATGAAAAATATCTAAAGAGCAGCGTGATGACTATTATAGTTCAAGTGAATGGCAAGCTTCGTGCGAAACTTGAACTGCCGAGTGGTACTGATAAGCAAGGTGTTGAAGCGGCGGCTCTGGCTGACGAAAATGTCCAGAAATTCACAAACAATAAACCACCTAAAAAGATGGTTTATGTTCCAGGTAAGCTGGTGAATATCGTTAGCTAAGTTGACTTAGCGTCCCACCTCTACTACTACTACGTCTCGTATGCCGTCTCCATTTTCGTCTCCAACGACAGCCTTGACTTGATCGCCCGCCCGCACTTCCGCTGACGATGAAGGCTTCGCTCCTTGCTTTTTATTGAAGTCGTATACTGCTCGTGTACTTGTTAGAACACTTTCTCCTAGGTGATTCATTTCGTCTTGGCTGAAGTTGTTCTCCTCGGCTAGTTTGGTGGTTTCTCTAACTATATTTCCGCCTTCTTCTATAGTGAACGTCTCCACTACTGCATCATCAGGCAAGTCTGCCGTTCCTTCTCTGTAGTCATCTACAAACCGAGCGATCTCTTCTTGCATACTAGGCTTTTGCTCGGGCATATTGGCTTGTCTTGCTGCATACACGAGAGCGCCGCCAACTGCTAGAGAGAGGGTCAGAGCTATCCTTCCTAACTTTTTAGGAAATTCTGTTGTCGTTGTTTTATTTTTAGATTCTACTATATTTGGTGATAGTTCTTTACTCATGCTCTATATGTTACCATAAACGACATAAAAAGTCAATATTATTATCTAATTTTCAGATAAGCTCTTGAGATTGTCTAATAAAAAAGGTATAATGGTACGTAAGTTTTATGACAACCTAAAAGAGGAGAATAAATTATGGCACAACCTAAGAAGCAGAGTAGCCCACGTAAAACTGGTCTTCGTCGCAGCCACTTGGTATTAAAATTGGCACGTCGCGTTAACGCAACTTCACCAGTTAAGGTGAAGACGACCAAGCGTGAAACTGGTAAAACAACAAAATAATAATTACGAACAGGACGCTTAATAATGGCATCAAACCGTCATTTGGGACGAATTGTCGCACTGCAAACACTTTATGAACATGAATTTCGCAAAGAGGTTGGTGATAGCGATGTTGATTATAAGACTATTTTGAAGCGTAATTTGGCTGAATATAAATCATCGGTTGACGATATTGAATTTATCGATAATTTGATCAGCGGCGTACTTTCGACGCAGAGTCAATTGGATGAGAAATTGCAGCCATTGGCGCCAGAATGGCCTATCAGTCAGTTGCCGCGAATTGATCGGGCGGTACTTAGAATTGGTTTATATGAATTGCTATATTGTGCAGATACCGTTCCGCCGAAAGTGGTAATTAACGAAGCGGTAGAATTAGCGAAAGCGTTCGGTTCGGATAACTCGGGTAAGTTTGTGAATGGCGTGCTTGGCACGGCACTCCGTACTCTCGTGGAGGAGTCCGACAGTGAGAACAAGCAACTTTGATAAGATAAAAAAATATTTTGGTGGCAGCAAGAAGCCATTGATTCAGGAAATTGTACGCGAGCCAACTGCTGGTGGTGTGATTTTTCGCCGCAATAAAAAGGGTGAGGCAGAGTTTTTGCTTTATCAGGACGCTCGCGATCGCTGGACAATTCCGAAAGGGCATATTGAGCCAGGTGAAACAGCTCAAGCAACAGCTCGTAGGGAAATCGGCGAGGAAACTGGACTGAAGAAAATTGAGCTGCACGGCTGGCTGGGCAAGGTGAATTTTCGTTATCGTCGAATCGATAAATTGGTATTGATGACAACGCAAGTCTATCTAGTTAAGGCGCTGGATCCTAACGAGAAACTCCAAAAGGAGGAATGGATGAATGGTCTTAAATGGTTCAGTTTTCATGAGGCGCTGGATGAAGTTGAATATGAAGATATTGGCAAGCTGATTCTTTTGGCGATGAAACGAATTAGACAGGAGAATTTATAAATGAACGGAATGAACACTGCGCCATATCAAGATTTTGCGCGCGAAAAATTAGGTTTTGAATTTACGAATTTGGATTTGCTGATTACAGCTTTGACTCACCGTAGCTATGTGAATGAGCATCGAAAATCCGTTCATCACCACAATGAGCGTTTGGAATTTTTAGGTGATGCGGTTTTGGAATTGGCGGTAACGGAATATTTGTTTACGCATTTTTCCGAGCCAGAGGGAATTTTGACTGCTTGGCGGGCAGCTTTGGTGCGAACGGAAAGTATTGGTGATGCTGGTGATAAATTGGGTTATGGTCCGCTGATTCGTATGTCAAAGGGCGAGAAGAATGGCTCAGAGCGAGCGCATTTACAGATTTTAGCTAATGCGTTTGAGGCGGTAATCGGCGCTATTTATTTGGAGCGTGGCTTTGATGATGCTCGAGATTTTATTCACAAGCATATAATTGTTAAGTTGGATGGAATTTTGGAGTCGGGCAGTTGGCGTGATCCGAAGTCATATTTGCAGGAGATTTCTCAGCGAGTTGATAATCAAACGCCGGTATATAAAGTCCTGAGTGAAGAAGGTCCAGATCACGACAAAGTCTTTACTCTTGGGGTTTTTGTTGGCGATAATATGATGGGGCGAGGCATTGGTCCATCTAAGCAAGTTGCCCAACAGCAAGCTGCTCGTGCTGCAATTGCTAAATATAAAGAATCTGGCGAGAAATAGTTAAAGTTTGCACGGCGTAAACTGCTCGTGTATAATGAAAATACAGTTTAATTCCAGGAGGAGGGGCAGAATGTCAACAATAGATCAGCAGTTTGTAGAATATACTGTAAAGGCGTTGGTTGGACATCCAGAAGACGTCGTAGTAGACCGAACGATTGATGAAAAGGGCGTTTTACTAACATTGACAGTTAATCCAGCAGATTTGGGTCGAGTTATTGGTAAGCGCGGCAGTACGGCACAGAGTTTGCGTACACTTCTGCGAGCTTTGGGCGCAAAGAATGACGCTCGATATAACTTGAAAATTGTTAACAATGATGGTTTTTCTGGTGAGCGTGAGAGTAATAGCTATAACGATCATGCTTCTGTGGATAACTCAACAGATGAAACTGTGGAAAATGGATCATCTTACGCAGAAAACACCAGAAAAGAGCTTGCAGAACTCGACGACCTTGATATATAATTAGAACCAGTTCAAGCACAGACATTATGCGAGAACAGCTCTATGCGAGACAATGGGAAACCATTGAGAGCCTTATTTGTGCTAAAAAACCGTCCTTACTGGGACGGTTTTTTGGTGGGGAATAATTTCTGTAAAAAGACATGAAAATAGCCCGCCAAGAGGCTCAAGCCGAGACTTTGGTGTCTCAAGGCGAGCTATTCTCATTGGCGGGCGTTAGCCCTTGCGCGGGGTGAGCTCCCATTCGGAGCTCGGATTGCACCACGGCTCATGGTAGCTGTTCTCCACGTGCTGCGGGAGAAACTTCCGACACTCACCATACTTCTCGAGTTCGCAGATACGCCTGAGGCATACTGCGGTGGTATCTGACAGGAGGAACTTCCTCGCCAAGTCACTACCGACAATCTCTCTAAGGAGACTGAATATAGAGACTTTAGTTTTAACTCCCCAATCAATCTGAGGGAACCTCTCCTTCAACATGAGCACGTCATCTGGTGTAGGGCTAAAGAATCGGATGGCGCATCTATCACGTTCTGAGATGAATGTTGCGTCTATCGGGTGTGTACCTCCTCCCTGAGGGTTAAGAATAATCCGGTTCACTTCAGTCCCCGGGAAAATATCCTTAGCGAGGTTATTCGATAACCGGTCAGAATCAATTTCTGTCCGGGTATCGGTCCATACGGTGATGACGGTATAATCCTCGTAAGTCTCTATTGTAGAGGGGCTAGGCAATCCAATCTCTGTCAGAAACCTCTTCCACCTGTCTACGCTCCGACGCATGACAATTCCTTCCTATGTAAGGGCTACTTCTGCTCGGTTGAACAAAAGCTGATATATATATATCATACCTGGACAAAAAAGTCAACACTTGGTACACTGTAACAGATGAGAAAATTTCAAGTAATTACGCTTTTCCCAGAAATGACGACGGGAGTTTTTAATAATTCCATGATGTGGAAGGCTCAGAAAGACGGTATTGTAGAGCTTACGACGGTGAATCTGCGGGAGTTTGGTTTGGGTCCTCGTCGTCAGGTTGACGATACTCCTTATGGCGGCGGCGACGGGATGCTTCTTATGGTTGAGCCGTTATGGAAAGCGGTAGAATTTGCGAAATCTCAGGATGAAACGGCGAAAGTGGTACTGATGAGTCCGCGCGGGCAACGCTGGAAGCAGGCTAAAGCTCAGGAAGAAGCAGATGATGACAGGGATGTGATATTTATTTGCGGGCGATACGAGGGCGTTGATGAGCGAATTTTAGAACTGGTTGACGAGCAGTGGAGTATTGGCGATTTTGTGTTGACGGGCGGAGAGTTGGCGGCAATGATGATGATTGATTCTATTGTTAGGTTGATTCCTGGAGTTTTGGGCGGCGAAAAGTCTGCGGAAATTGAAAGTTTTTCAGATGGAGAAACGTTGGAATTTCCACAGTATACACGACCTGAGGAGTTTAAGGGTTTACGTGTGCCGGATGTTTTATTGAGCGGACACCACGGAAAAATTGCCGAGTGGCGCGCTGAACAATCGCGGATATTGACCAATAAAAATACCCCATAGAGACGGGGTATTTTAAGTTGTGGTGGATTTGTCGTAGAGCGAAAGGTACTGTTTGGTGTTTATTTTTGTAACGTTCGCTGATTTAACTTTATGACGTTTTTATAAAAAGTGCAAGTGCTTTCGTAAAAAATACAACAAGCTTGAGCTTTTTTGACGCGCAAGCTATACTGAAATTATGTCTAGAAAAGTGAATAAAATTGTTAAATTGATTACAGGACTATTAATAATTGTGCCATTATTATGTCAATTATTTACGTTTGAGAAGTTTTCTGCGACTCTTACTCCTGCGGGGATTACGTCATCTTTAAGTCTTCCGATTGCAATAATATTGGTGGTTGTTGAGCTAGTGTCATTACCATTTTTGATTGATATGAATATGTCAAAAATAATTACCCTGACAAGTAGGACGGCTGGTTTTTTGAGTTTGGGGATTATGACGGTAATTAGTTTTTTGGCGTTTGCGAACGGGCATGCGGCAGTGATATTTGGTGCAACGATAAAGAATGTGAATAATGTGGCTGCGATTTTTCTGGTATGTGTGATGTGGATTCTGCTGATCTGTGCAAATTTATCGACGAAAAAAACAGCCAAATAACTGGCTGTTAAATTTCAAACTTGGCTGGGATGGAGGGATTCGAACCCCCGAATGGCGGGACCAGAACCCGCTGCCTTACCACTTGGCGACATCCCAACGGCAAACATAATTGTACTATAGAAAAATGATTTCCGCAAGCGTTTACTGGCCAGCGTTGACGCGATATACTGGTAGTATGGATTTGCAATGGATTGTGAAATTAATTGCTGACGGACTAGTGGTGCCAGTCGTGCTAATTGGTGCGTACGCGCTGATAAAATTGGTTCCAAATAAAGAGAAATATCAAGTTTATAGTCAGGTGTTGATGGCTGGCTTGACTGCTTATGTGGCGGCAAAAATTATCGGGTCAATTTATCAACCAGATCAAATGCGCCCGTTCGAGATTCTGGGCGTATCTGCCGGTGCGTCATTCCTTAACAATCCGGGTTTTCCGTCCGATCACGCGCTATTTACAATGGCAATTACTTTGGCGGTATTCTTCGGAGCAAAGAGCTGGCGGCTGGCTGTTGTTTGTCTGGTTATGACGATTCTAATATGTGTCGGTCGGGTTATCGCTCTGGTACATACGCCACTTGACGTTGTTGGCGGATTATTGATTGCCTGCGTAGGGATTGTTTGGTATAAACCGATGAGTCTCCTGAAAAAGCATAATATTTAAGCATATACATTTGCAATATTGACAAGTTTACGTTACAATTTACGTATGAAATTATTGTCAGCTATTTTCCGTGAAGAAATATCAGATTACACATATCCATTTTCGAGGCGAGTTTTCTTGAGGATTTTGGCGATTTTAGTCGCTAGCGGCGTGGCCATCTGGCTGCTGGCGCTTGCGTTTGATAAATTTATGATTACACCCGTATTTTGCGTGAACGCTGAGCATATTTCTATTTGTGCAAACAGTACAAGCATCGCATCTTACGTCGCGCTGGTTTTGGCGGGAATTATGTTGGTGCCGGTATTGGCGGTATTTGGTATCAAGCGACCTTTGCTAGTAGTAATCGCGGCAACTGTGTCGTTGTGGGGCGCTACATTATGGGCTGGCGGATCTTGGATTTTGTCATTGCTATGGGTAGTTTTGGCGACAGTTTTGGTATATTTGTCGTTAATCTGGTTGAATAGAATTCGTGGCAATGGCGCGGCGATTTTATTTATGACTTTATTCGCAATCTTAGCACGAGTTGTCTTAGCATTGTAATCACTGTACACTAAGTGTATGGAAATCATTATCATTATTCTCTTAATCGTTATTACTATTGGTTTGGGTGCGACTTTATTTGTCTTGCAATCAAAAATCAGCGAGCTAAAAAATCAATCATCCGTCGAGCTAATTAAAACCGATGTCGTGGAGCTGGGGCGGACTATTGCGAAACTTAATGAATCCGTCAGCGATAAGTTGGAGCGAAGCAACGCGCAAGTTCAGACTTCCGTGCAGAAACAATTATCAGAAAGTGCAAAGTTGGTGGCTGATGTGACGCAGCGATTGGCGAAATTGGATGAGACCAATAAGCGTGTGGTCGATGTGGCGACCGATCTGAAAACCTTGCAAAACGTGTTGCAAAATCCAAAGCAGCGTGGCGTTTTTGGGGAGTTTTATCTGGAAAGCGTGCTGGACAACGTTTTACCAGCCAAGCAATATCAAATGCAATATCGCTTCAAGGATGGCGAAATTGTTGACGCGGTTATTTTTCTGGACAAGGGTCAAATATTGCCAGTGGACAGTAAGTTTTCTTTGGAGAATTACAATCGGATGATTAACGCCGAGACAAAATCTGAGCGTGAAATGTGGCTAAATAAAGTGAAGGCTGACCTTAAGGGACGAATCGACGAAACTAGTAAATACATTCGTCCGCGCGAAAACACCATGGACTTTGCTTTTATGTTTATTCCTAGCGAATCTTTGTATTACGATCTTCTGATTAACAATGTTGGTCAGGGCGGTTCGAGTCGCGATTTGATTGAATATGCGTTCCGAGATAAGCGGGTTATTATTGTGAGTCCGACGAGTTTTCTCGCGTACCTGCAGACTGTTCTTCAGGGGCTTCGTAGTTTGCAGATTGAAGAGCAGGCCAAAGATATTCAAGTTCGAGTTGGTCAATTGGGCGTTCACATTAAAAAGTTTGACGAGTTGATGACGAAAATGGGCAAGAGTCTTAGTACGACCGTTGGTCATTATAATAATACGTACAAGGAACTAGGGAAGATCGATAAGGACGTCGTGCGAATTTCTGGTGGCGATAATCAAGCTCAGCCGGAGCTGATTGATCGACCAACTCAAGAAGATTGACATAAAAAATACCCCGCCGATTAAGCGGGATATTTTATTGTGAAGTTATAATCTATTCTTCGTCTTTGTTTCGGTAATTGACGAGTAGAAATAGGTTGCCGCCTAATGCTGCGCCGATTAGAGTAGCGGCAATTACTTCCAGGCTAAAGCGTGAATAGCTTTTTTCGCCTTCAGCTGGCAATACTCCGTTGCTGCGTAGTTGAGAGTCGGTTTTCTCTGTAACAGCCAAAGAAACTGCTGGGTTCAAAGTTGCGCCTGAGATGTAGATTTCGCGTGGGTAAGTGCGGCCGTTTTTCTCAGTTTGAGTAGTGCTTTGATCTTTTTGGATTTTTGCAATAGCGGTACTTTTAATGTACGAAGAGATTGAGCCAGATACGACAAGACCAATCATCAATGCCAAGCCAATTCCAAAAGCTTGACCAGCTGCTTTGATTTCTTTGCGCTGCAAAACTGCGGCGACGCCAAATACAAATACAGCGGTACCGACTAATTCCATCGCGAAGATGTTCCAAGAGAACGCAGTGAATTGGTCAAAGCTTAGGGCAAATCCGCCGTTTGTTAATGAACCAACAAGCACAATAGCAGCCATTGCACCGAGGAATTGAGCTCCCCAGTAAAATGGAACAAGTACGGTCTTTAGCTTACGCATTGTCCATAGACCAAATGTGACAGCTGGGTTTACGTGTGCGCCAGAAATGTTGCCGATAACTGCAACAATGAACATCAATGCAAAACCGACGTACATCGATGACAAAATGTCTGATGCGAATAATGCGGCAAGCGTCAAAATGAACGTGCCGATAACTTCCGCAATGACAATGTTAATTAAGTTGTTTGGTAATTTAGAATCTAGTTTGACACGCTTGCTTTTAGCGGTAGATTCAGTAACGACGCGCTTGACGGTCGTTTTGGTTTCAGTCTTAGCGGCAGCGGTTTTCTTTTCTGCGGCTTTAACTGGGGCTTTCTTTGAAGTTTTCTTCGTAGCCATATTCCCTCCTTAAAGTAATATCACGACTATTATAACATAATTTGCTATACTGTAGTTATGGGATTATTTGTAAATCAACAAGATCAGCGTAGTGAATTGCAAGAGCGAATTGCGGCGGAATTAAGAGAGAAGGCGAAGGCTTCGAGTTTGCAAGAAAAGGCAACTATGGACGGCGTCGACGACATAAGATATTTGGAAGGCACGAAACAGACGACGACTTTGGCGTGGGCGTGGATTTTAATTGCTATTATGGCTGGTGCGGTGATTGTAATGTTTTTAATGCAAGGACGATAAAATGGTTGACTTAGACGAATTGAGAAGAGAAATAGTTTTGGCGGTTTCGCAATCCAAGTCTCCGCGTGAGTTTTTGCGCGATCGACGACTTAAGGAATTGTATGATCAAATCAAGTCATTGCCGCCAGTTGAGCGTGGTCCGTTCGGTAGGCAGATTAACGAGCTGAAGCAAGCTGTTGAACAGGCTATTGCTGTGCGGCTGGAAGAGCTGGAAAAAGTTGACTTGAAGCCGATTGACGTTACGGCGCCGATGGATGTGAATTCGCCTAAACCTGAACTTTTGCCGAGCGAACAAGGTACGATTCATCCGCTGAGCACTGAAATCGAGCGCATTTCTGAGATCTTTAATCGCATGGGATTTGTTACGGAAGAATCCAGAGAGATTGACGATCAATTCCATATGTTCGAGAGTCTGAATTTTCCAAAAGGTCATCCAGCGCGCGACGATTACGATACGTTTATGACCGAGGAAACTGATTCTAATGGTGATCGTTTGATTGCTCCAGCACATACGTCGACTATGCAAAATCGCGTGTTGATGAAATATTGCGACAATTTAGAAAAAGGCGAGGCTATTGCCGCTATCGTTCCTGATCGCGTTTTCCGTAACGAAGATTTGGATGCGCGCCACGAGCATACATTTTATCAAGTCGAAGGAGTGTATGTTTCGCGTCGGGTTAATGTTGGAAATTTGATTGCTACGTTGCAAGAATTTTTGCAGGAATATTACGGTAAGAAGCTTGACGTCCGCGTTAATCCATTTTACTTTCCATTCACTGAGCCTAGCTTCGAGTTTGCGTTAAGCTGTCCGTTTTGTGAAGGAAAAAATCCTGATTGTAAAGTCTGCTCTGGTGAAGGTTGGATTGAGCTATTGGGCTGTGGAATGATTCATCCGAATGTCCTTCGGGCGGCACAAATTGACCCGAATGAATATACGGGATTTGCTTTTGGTTGCGGAATCGACCGCTTGGTTATGATGAAGTATGGAATCGAAGACGTCCGTCATTTTGAAAGTGGCAAGTTGGACTTTTTGGAACAATTTTAGCAATATGAAACTTCGACAGGTTAAGGATTTTTTATACAAGAATCGCCTTCAGGCACTCTGTATTCTTAATGGTGTCGTTTTGGCTGTGGGCTTGGTTGTGGCGATGTTGCTTTCTGATGATACTCGGTGGACGAACTGGAGTTTGAGTAGGTTGGGCGAAACCACCTCGAATCGTTTGTCTGCATTTTCGTTCAATTCGGGAGTGTTTTTATCTGGTTTGATTATGGCGACGATTGGGTTTTTTATGAATCGCGGTTATCTTAAACTTGGTCAAATTCGCTCTGCCCGAATATCCGGCTGGATACTTTCACTGTTTGCGATTTGTATGATAGGAGTGGCGCTTTGTCCGAACGATACGATGCACGCGGCGCATTTTGTTTTCTCGCGCGGCATCGTGATATTGATGGTGCTTTTGATGTTTCTTTTACCATCGAGTTTGAGCTATTTAACTCATCGCGAGCGAATATCATCTTTCAGTTTTCCGATTTTTGCGGCAATTATAGCGGCGCAAGGTTATGCGATGGGCAAGTTTTGGTTTGTGATAGTAGAAGTTTTATTGGGGATTTTTGCGACTATGTGGCTAGTTCTGGTTTGCCGTAGAATGGAACTTAAATTGTCCGACCTGAAAACTTCATAAAATGCTATAATTACTTCAAAAGGAGTAATTATGAATCACACAATTTTTGACGACATCGTATCTGGAAAAATGAAATCTTGGAAGATTTGGGAAGATGAGAAATTCCTAGCATTTTTAACACCATTTCCGAATACGCCAGGTTTTACCGTGGTGATTCCGAAGCAGAATCCGGGCGATTACGTATTTTCTTTGGACGATAATTTATATTCCGAAATGATGCTGGCAGTGAAAAAGGTTGCTGGTATTTTGAAAGCGGTAAGTTGGACTTTTTGGAACAGTTTTAAGGAGCTATTACACACGATAATAGTAGTAGCTCAAAAACTTGTAATAAAAGAGGCAGTTCCGTGTGCCGATAGAGAATTTGTTGCAGCGAGAGAGATCGCTAAAAAAGATAGGAGGAGGTAAAATGGATACACAACAATTTGACGCACTCATCATTGGTTTTGGCAAAGCTGGCAAAACATTGGCGGTAGCGCTGGCAAATGCGGAAAAAAAGGTAGCGCTAGTGGAGCGGTCGCCAAAGATGTATGGCGGCACCTGTATTAATATTGCTTGTATTCCTACTAAGGTGCTAGTCAATGCAGCCGAACATCATCAAAGTTTTGACGAGGCGATGGCACATAAGACAACGGTAGTGACGCGGTTGAATGAGAAGAACTATCATATGCTTGCGGATCGTGAAACAGTGAGCGTCATTGAGGGTGAGGCATCGTTCGTAGATGATCGTACTGTGAAGGTTGTGGCGGGTAGCGACGAGCTAGTAGTTAGTGCACCGCAGATTTTTATTAACACCGGTGCGGAATCAATCATCCCAGATATTCCAGGTGTTGATAAGCCGTTTGTGTATACCAGTACTGAATTGCTGGATAGAATGACGCAGCCAAAACAGCTAGCTATCATTGGTGGCGGTTATATTGGGTTAGAATTTGCCTCAACTTATGCCAAACTTGGTACAAAAGTAACAGTATTTGAGAGGGGCGATGCTCTGCTTGCACGTGAAGATCCAGCAATTGCTCGGGCTGCTACTGAAGCATTGCAGGCACAGGGTATTGAGATTGTGTTTAGTGTGGATGTGACAGCGATTGAGGGTGAGTCTACTGCGACGATTCGCACAGTAAATCATGATGATTACGCTGGTTATGATGCGGTTTTGATGGCTACGGGCCGTCGCCCGGCAACGATGAGCTTGAATTTACCAGCTGCTGGTGTAGCGACGGATGAGCGCGGGGCAATTGTGGTTGATGAAACACTTCGTACTAGTCGGTCGCATATTTGGGCAATGGGCGATGTAACGGGCGGGCCACAATTTACCTATGCGTCGCTGGACGATTTTCGGATTGTGAGAAGCCAGTTGCTGGGTGACGGTCTGTACACTCGCGCTAAACAAAAAACCTTGCCGTACACGGTCTTTATGCAAACGCCGCTAGGTCGGGTGGGTATGACAGAGGCTGAGGCGCGTGCGACGGGGTGCAAAATTATCGTAAAAGAGCTGCCTGCTATGGCGATTCCACGCCTGCATGTTGATAATGCTACAACAGGCTTGCTGCGTGCGGTGATTGATGCAAACACTGAACAAATTTTGGGTGCTAGTTTATTGTGTCGTAACTCACCAGAAGTCATTAATATTATCAAAACTGTAATGGATAATGGCCTGCCATATACTGTGCTGCGTGACCAAATATTCACTCATCCAACGGTGAGTGAGGCATTAAACGATTTATTTGCATAAAGGAGTAATTATGAATCACACAATTTTTGACGACATCGTATCTGGAAAAATGAAATCTTGGAAGATTTGGGAAGATGAGAAATTCCTAGCATTTTTAACACCATTTCCGAATACGCCAGGTTTTACCGTGGTGATTCCGAAGCAGAATCCGGGCGATTACGTATTTTCTTTGGACGATAATTTATATTCCGAAATGATGTTGGCAGTGAAAAAAGTTGCTGGTATTTTGGAAAAAGCATTTGACACGCCGCGAGTGGCGCTGATTTTTGAAGGCACGGGCGTGGCGCATGTGCACGCCAAATTGATGCCGCTTCATGGTGATTTGGCAAAGGGAATTGGTTCGCCAGTGTCGCACGAGCAAGCGTTTTATGAGGAATATCCTGGTTGGCTAACCACGGCTGACGGTCCAAAAATGGATGATGCTCAATTGGACGAAATTCAGGTGCGAATTTTAGCTGTGCAAGGTAAATAGGATAGCTAGTTCACCTCTAATTTTACGTTTTTTCCTTCGTACATATCCAAATAGAACGGATATAATTTGTCGGCGTGCTTTTTAACCTCGTCTTGGTTTAAGGCTACAATGTCGTGACCGATGTCAAATGAGGCCGGAATTGAATAATATTGGAATTTGGCGCCAGAAGCTGCAGTCATTTGCTTAGGTATGTTGACTGCGAGATTTTTATCAATTGCGGTGTCGTTTTCGCTCGTTACAACCCCGACGTATTTTAGTCCTGGAGCTTTTAGGTCGGATTTATAGTTCTTGGCTATTATTATATATTTTCCAAGAGCACGATATGACAAATTGCTACCCGTGAACGAATCTGGAAAGATATTACGTCCATAAAGATTTCGTAAAAGCGGGATTTTCCAGGAAGGAGTTTCTGACGCTGAAGGCTGATAAAAAGGTGATAGAAGTAGCGCTCGTGATATGGTTTGGCTGTTGTATTGCGTAATCCAAGTCGCCATATTTGCGCCGCCAGAAAGTCCGACAACTCCCGTTTCGTCGCCCAAACCACTAATTATGCTGGTGCTGGAATTCATAAATTGTGCCATTGCTGGAATGGTAATTTCTCCGTGTCGTTTGTTATCTGTCAGACCGTGGCTGGGGACGCGGGGAATGTAGATGTTGTAGCCGGCATTAAAAAAGGTGTCGCCCAAGTCTGCGAATTGCTGTGGACATGCGCTTACGCCGTGAATCATCATGACGGCTTTGGCGGTTTTTTTGCCGTGGGTTTTAATGATCGATCGGCATTCTGGTCTAACGTCGGTATTTGAAGCGTCTCCACTAACGGTGCGATTTGCAGCGGCGATGGCGTCGTTATAGCTCAATTTCTCAGAGCTTGAAGATTGCAACTGCTTGGATGTTGCTGGCCAAAAGAAAGCTGCGGCGGCCAATAAGGCGGCTGTAACGACAATTGAGCAGACTACCCAAATAGTAATTTTTATGATGCGATTTTTTCGTGAAGTGTCCATGAGTATATTATATTGGTTGCGAGTGGAGTTGTGAAGTTTTGTAACGGTATTCTTAATAGCCCATACAAATGTCTCTATAAGGTCGCGTCACAATTTCCATTGAATCCAGACCGAGTTTGATCTCAATTTCACTAATCATCATCAGCGCACTAGTCTCATCATCTGACAAAGCCTCAACTTCCACGAAAGTCCCAGCGTCTTTGATTTCATCGATGGCTACCGTTGCTTGCGGAAAGTCAGAGGACTGAAACGAGCGACGGTATTTGTTGACCTCGACCAGTTGCACCATACCGAGGTTTGTCAGTAGCTGCTTGGCGGTTGCTGCATCTTCGGGCTGAATTGGCAGGTTTGTCTCGGGCTTAATGATTACATTATTTTCTGTATGCGTTGCGGCGGTCGTTGCTGGCTTATACGTTACCTCAGCAAAACTATCACGCTGGCGAATCCGCAAGCATTCAACCGTCTGCATAAAGTCGACATCAGGACGAGAATAATACGTATCAATTTCGTGAAGATTACTCTTTAGCTCAAAACCGATGTTTTGCAGTCGCCCGATTAGCTCTTCAATATTGCCCGTTAGCTGGCGCTTGCGTTCGATTTCTAGTAGTTTTTTGGTCATTTGATAGCCTTTCTTATGGAAGTGTAGATATTTGAATATTTATTTATATGATGGTTTAATTATAGCAAGAAAGGCAGATAATTTTATGACCACACACCAATTAAAATTGGCGACTGAGCCGTTTAATGCTATTATTTCTGGCAATAAGACTATCGAGTCGCGATTATATGACGCCAAGCGACAGAAAATCCAGATCGGGGATCGTATTATTTTTACAAATAGAGATAATTCTGAGCAAACTGTTACCGCTGAGGTTGTTGGTTTGCTGAGATACGCGACATTTCGTGACTTATTTTCTCATAATAATCCGCGAAAGTTCGGTGGTGATAATGTCGAATGGTTGGAAAATCAAATTTCTGAATTTTATTCTATTGAAGACCAAAAGATTTATGGCATGATTGGTATTGAGTTTAGGGTTTGTCAGTAAGCTTGCATATTGACAGCGTTAATATTTCCTCCTCAGAGTCCTTTCTCTACTAGAAAATCAGCTAGAGCTAATAGTCCATGATTATCGTCGCCTTTATTTGTTTTAGGATTGCGTTCATGCTTGCGACGTTTATAGTTTTCGCTAGGTCATTTCTGGATAGTGGCGTAGCGGTTTGTTGATAAAAATATATGGGCGCTGAAATATAAAATGGGTCAGACGTGAAAGCTTCGGCAAGGTTTCTTAGGTCGGTTGCGTGCGAGGATATGTTAAAGCTTTGTAAATATGTCTGTATAGTTTCACTTGAGCTCAGTCGAGCAAGATCTGTGTTTTTTACGGTGTAGGTTTGGCTGGTGTAATTGCCGTCATAGTACGCTATAAACTTTCTGGGGCTGGATGGGTAGGATGAGATTTTATCGAAACAAATGTCGCGGACTAGGTCTAAAAGTATTGGATATGTACAGAAAAATGCGGCAGTCAATTCATCGCTGGCGTCAGCAATTTCTATATCAATCTTAACGTCTGTAAAATCCTTCGGACTATGACTGATTTTAAGAGGAGAAATATTAGATTTTGGGTGTGAATTGCTGGGAGTGGTTTTTTGACTATCGATAAAATATTTTTGACAAAGAGCGAGCTGTTCTTGTAATAATATCATGTCTGTTATATCAATGTTGGATTGCATCTCGGCTTCTATGTGTGAGATGGACTGTTGAATAAGAGGCTTCTCAAAAGGCGTAATATCGTTGATAATCTCTTCAAATAATGTATTAGACTCGCTTGTGAATAGTGCGGACGCAAAAAATACGCTTGATTCGCTAGTCGTGCCATCTAACTCTCCAGCAAAAGCTCGGTTGCCGCCAACTTTTTCCGTTTCCTTTAAGAATCGCCTAATAATCAGATGCTCAAATAGGTGACATGTATCGTGGTTTGCTGGTAAAGAATATGCTGAATGTAAGTTGTGAATCATGAGTTTATTATATCAGCATGGAAGTTAGCCTAAATCTTATAAGCTTGGTGGCGTGTTCATACGAAGAAAAGCTTTATTCATCATAGTCAAACAAGCTTCCAGCTCCCGCCGCTTTATATAAAGCATCTACTGCTAAGAACATATCGTTCTGAAGTGTTGGCTGATTGTCAATATTTTTATCATAAAAATCCCGCAACGACTCCGGATAGTGTTCGTCGGGCGCATCGTACAGGAACGTATCCTGCAGTAGCTTCTTCTGCTCGGGCGAAATATCATTAAAAAACTCTGGGTGAAAATCATAAAACCATTCTAGGCGAGCTTGCAATTCTAGATATCTATCATAGTTCATAGCTATATTATAATTCAGGAAATGACTCCTCTCCAAGTCTGAAGAGAGGAGCGCCTTTGAGGAATATCTCCCGCTTATTCAAGGACGGCCGTATTTTGCTCTAGAGTAATTTTCTCCTTTGTTATTTGTAGTTTTCTAAGGTCGATTACTTGCCAGTAAAATGATATAATTATATCAATATGAAAGTTAGCTTAAATCTTATAAAACAATTGATCAATTTTGAGTTGCCGCCAGTTGATGAGTTGATGTCGCGGGTAAATCAGCAACTTGGTGGCGTTGAGGAAGTGATTGACCTGAAAGCCAAATATAGTGGCGCGCGCATTGTGCGGGTTGTTGAGTGCGGAAAGCATCCGAATGCGGATCGTTTGAGCGTGACTAAAATTGACGACGGTGGCGTAGCGGACGTTCCAAGGGATGACAATGGTTATGTACAAGTGGTTTGCGGTGCGCCGAATGTTCATGCTGATATGTGGGCAATTTGGTTGCCGCCAAAAAGCACCGTCCCAGCAAGTTTTGATGATGCCGAGCCGTTCGTGCTGGATGTGCGACCGCTGCGTGGAATCTTAAGCCAGGGCATGCTGGCGGCGGCTGATGAGTTGGCGATTGGTACGGACCACGAGGGAATTATTGAGATTAATGAGCGTGATATTCCGGCGGGTGTTACACTCCAGGCTGGCGCAAGTTTTGCGGAAGTGTTTGGGCTGGACGATTACGTGCTGGAAATTGAAAATAAGATGTTTACGCACAGACCGGATTGTTTTGGGCAACTTGGTGTGGCGCGCGAAATTGCTGGTATTTTTCACCAACGATTTACTAGCCCTGATTGGTATGAACAAGATCAACAGTTTGCTGACGTTAATGATTTGGAGCTGATAGTAGAAAATGACGCGCCAGAACTAGCACGGCGTTTTATGGCAGTGGCAATTCGTGGTGTTTCTGTGCGCCCAAGCCCGTTGTGGTTGCAGTGTCGATTAGTCGCAATGGGTGGTAAGCCAATTAACAATATTGTTGACGCAACGAATTATGTGATGTTTATGACGGCACAGCCGACTCACGCTTATGATTATGACAAGTTGCGCGGGCATAAACTTGGCGTGCGAATGGCGCACGATGGCGAGAAGGTTGGTTTGCTTAATGGCAAGGAATATGAATTGACGGCTGACGATATTGTGATCGCTGACGGCGAAGGTGTGATTGGGCTAGCGGGAATTATGGGCGGCGTTAATACGGAAGTTTCGGCTGAAACGAAGAATATTGTCCTTGAATGTGCCAATTTTGACATGTACGCGCTACGTCGCACGGCTATGCGCCACGGAATTTTTACAGATGCGCTGACCCGTTTCAATAAGGGGCAGTCGCCAGCACAAATTGACCCCGTCTTAAAATGGTTAATTGGTATGGTTGGTGGTGAGCAAGCTAGTCCTATGCTATTTAAGAATCATTCTTCATTGCGACAAGTGTTGGTCGATGGTAAGCACTGGCACGGTGGATTGTTGATTCCTAAAAGGTTTGTCGAAGAACGTCTGGGCGTTGACTTTGCCGAGAATGAGATTGAGGCACTACTAAAGAATGTTGAATTTATCGTTGACGATGGTAATAAATATGGCGAAGCTGGCGTGATGGTTTACAGTCCATTTTGGCGAACAGATATTGAGCTTCCTGAGGATATTGTTGAGGAAGTTGGGCGATTATACGGTTTTGATAGATTGCCGCGTCATTTGCCAGAGCGAAGCATTAAGCCTGCGCCGAAGAATGAGCGTCGTGAATTGAAGCAGAGAATTCGCCAAAGTTTGTCGCGAGCTGGAGCAAACGAAGTTTTGACATATAGCTTTGTCCATGAGCGAGTTTTGAAAAATTCTGAGCAAGACCCGAGCTGTGCGTATCGCTTGAGCAACGCGCTTAGTCCAGACTTGCAATATTACCGAATTGGCATTTTGCCGAGTTTGTTGGATAAAGTTCACGCCAATATAAAATCTGGACATGACGAATTTATGTTGTTTGAAATTGGCAAAATTCACGATAAGAAATTAGGATTTAACGATGAGAATTTGCCGATTGAAAAGACTTTCATTGACGGAGTTTATGCGAATAAAAAACCTCAAGCTGGCGCGCCGTTTTACAAGGTGAGGAAAATTGCTGAAAGGCTGATGAAAGATTTGAGTGTTGAGGTTGATTTTGTGAAGATTGCGGAATCTGACAGCGACGTCCCGGCGCCATTTGATGCGAAACGCAGTGCTTGGATTATGGCGAAGAATGGCGACAA
Source organism: uncultured Candidatus Saccharibacteria bacterium (assembly GCA_963523995.1). Taxonomy (GTDB): domain Bacteria; phylum Patescibacteriota; class Saccharimonadia; order Saccharimonadales; family Saccharimonadaceae; genus Nanosynbacter. The sequence goes on from CAURDR010000001.1 coordinate 225,929, forward strand.
TTTGGGGATTGTTGGCGAGCTGGTTCAGTCTGTCCGACGCAACTTCAAATTGCCAGATTACACGGCAGCGTTTTCTATTGATATTGAAAAATTGCAGGAAAATCTGAGTAAAAATCAGGGCTATAATTACCAGCCGTTAAGTCGATTCCCGTCGACCGCCAGAGATATTTCATTGAAAATGGATTCGAATGTTGATTATGCGAAGGTTTATGCTTGCGCTGAAGAAGTTGCGAAAAAACACGGTGAGTTACAAATTAGTATAACGCCGATTGCGATATATCAGCCAAAAAATGACGATTCGACAAAAACTGTAACTTTGAATGTAAAATTTACGAGCACTGAGCGGACGCTGGAAGATAAAGATATTGCGCCGATTATTGAGGAGATTGCCGCGATGGCTGCGGAAGAATTCGACGCCGCTCAGGTTTAATGCGATTTGTTGCGCTTGATAAAAATTGCTATAATTGAAAGGTAAATAAAGGAGGAATATGGCAACTACAAAAGGCCAGAGAATAGGTATTTGGGTTATTGCCGGCATGATGTTTTTGGGGACCGTTGGCGGATTTGTCGCTATGATGGTAGCTCCTGGAAATGAGGCCAAGGACCAAGCCGCGCTTAAGAAAGCTCAGGATGAATACACCAAGGCTACTAACGAGCGAAAAAAGAAAGTAGAGGCTCAGGCTAATGAATTGAGCCAAAAATATTACGGCAAGTTTTCTGAGTTTAGCTCACGAGTTGGTGCGTTTGAAGCCGGTGACGTGAAAGAGCTTGTTAAGGAAGATTTGGTTGAGGGCGAAGGCGCTGAGGTTAAGGATGACACCAAATTGGCTGTTTATTACATTGGCTGGAACGCTAAGGGTGAGATTTTCGATCAATCAATTGCTGACGGCAAATTGAAAGCTCCGCTCAATATGGATGGTCCGGCAAATACTGCAGTCATTCAAGGTTGGAAAGAGGGTTTGATTGGTATGAAAATTGGCGGCGTGCGTGAATTAACAATTCCAGCCAACAAAGCTTATGGCGACAAGGCTCAGGGTGATAAAATTCCTGCAAATTCTCCGCTTAAGTTTGTGGTGATGGCTATTGAAAAGCCAGTCGATATTCCAGAGCCGGAAATGCCAGAAGTGATGAAACAATATTATAGATCGCGAGGTTTCAATGTCTAAAGATGTTATTATTGTTGGCGCTGGTCCAAGCGCGTTAACGGCGGCAATCTACTTGTCGCGCGAAGATGTCGACACGACGCTATATGAGCGTGGCGTGGTCGGCGGAATGGCGGCAATTACTGATCAAATTGATAATTATCCTGGATTTGCCGAGGGCGTTACTGGAATGAAATTGGCATCTGAATTGCAACAGCAAGCGGAGCGATTTGGTGCGAAGATTGAGTATGGCGACGTGACGGAATTGAAGCAAGTTGATGGCGAGTTGGAGCTGACAATTGACGGTCAATCTGTCCGCGCGAAGTCAGTTTTACTGGCGACTGGCTCGAATTACCGCAAATTAGGTGTTCCGGGCGAAGATGAATTATATGGTCGAGGCGTGCATTACTGTGCGACTTGCGACGGTGCGTTTTATCGTGATAAAAATCTGATCGTTGTCGGTGGCGGAAACTCAGCGGTGCAAGAGGCGATATTTTTGACGCGATACGCTAGTCATATTGATCTGCTAGTTCGCAGTAAATTGCGCGCCAGTGACATTTTACAAAAAGACTTGCAGAAATATGTCGATGATGGAAAAATTACCGTTCACATCGGCGCAACGACTGATGAAATTATTGTCAAGGACGATAAGTTTTACGGCGTTAAATCGACCCAAAACGGCGAGCAGAAAGAATTTACCGCTGATGGGTTATTCGTATTTATCGGGCTAATTCCGAACACGCAGTTCCTGATAAACTCGGATGTTGAGTTGGATTTAGGCGGACACATCATTACTGACGAACATCTGCACACTAATATTCCTGGCGTTTTTGCTTCTGGCGATGTGCGCTCGGGGGCAACTATGCAAATCGCTTCGGCGGTTGGTGAAGGCGCAGTAGCTGCGGTGCAGATTCGTGAATATTTACAAGAAAAAGCCAGAGAGGAGTAAAAAATGGCAGATTTTAATCAAATTTTAACACCTGGTGATGTAGAAAATGGCATCGTGAATGTAGTTGTTGAGATTCCACAGGGATCAAGTCATAAAATTGAGTGGAATCGTGAGCTTGCAGTAATGCAGTTGGACCGTGTTGAGCCAGCTATTTTTGCAAAGCCAACAAACTACGGTTTCATTCCACAGACTTTGGATGAAGATGGCGACGAATTGGACGCGCTAATTATCACTGACGAACCGCTGACAACCGGTATTTTTATGGAAGCAAAAGTTATCGGTGTGTTGGAATTTGTTGATGACAATGAAGTTGACGACAAGGTTATCGTTGTGCCAGCCGACGACCGAAACACTGGCAATGCAATCAACTCACTAGAAGACCTACCTCCGCAATTATTGAAGCAAATTGAGCACCACTTCAATCACTACAAGGATTTGAAGAAGCCTGGTTCAACAGTAGTCAAGGGATTCGGCGACGTAGAAAGAGCAAAGCAAATTATCCGCGAATCAATTACTCGTTGGAACGAAAAATAAATCGCGTTTGATTATTGGTTAAAACCGAGAGACTGGCGAGCGTTACTTGTGTCGGAAGAACGAGGAAACGCCGCCAGTTAATTGTTGTAAGATGCCGTTTGAGCGGGACAATTGCAAGCGTAATTTATCTTTGGCGTGTGGCGTAATTATGACGTCTCGCCAATCTGGTTTTGGACGAGCGGATTTGCTTGTTAAGACCTCAATTGTGTCGCCGTGCTGTAATTTGTAATTGAACGGCTTCATTACGCCATTGATCTTAAATCCGCTTGCGCGCGCCGCGATATCAGAGTGAATTCGGTAGGCATAATCCAGGGGAAACGCTCCGCGAGGCAAATCATAAATGTCGCCCTTTGGTGAATATACGAAAATCCTGTCAGAAAACAACTTCATTCGGAATTTGTTGGAGTCGAACCGTTTTCCTTCGCTAATTAAGGCAGCAGCCTCCTGAAGTTCGCGAATCCACGATAAATCGGCTGGCATAGTTCCGATTTTTCCTTTTTTATAGGCGTCGGTCAATTTTTGCTCATTATAATGGAAGCTGGCGGCCAAACCACGCTCAGCATATTCGTGCATTTCTTTGGTGCGAATCTGGAATTCAACAATTTGTCCGCTCGGAGTTTGTACGGTTGTGTGAAGACTTTGATAGCCATTTGGTTTTGGATTGGCGACGTAATCTTTAATCCTCTCGTACATAGGCTGATACATATCGTGTAAAATTCCCAGAACCAAATATCCAGTCGATAAATCGTCGACAATTATCCTCAGGGCAATCAAATCATAAATCTTATCAATATCGCCAACTTTGTCCAATTTCTTAAACAGGCTATAAACGCTCTTAACGCGTCCGTCCATCTGGAAAACTAGTTTTTCCGCCTTCAGCCGCGCTTCAACTTCGCGGCGAACGTGATCCAATTTTCGTTGCGATTTTTTCAATCGACTGTCCATCAAATTTTTGGTTTCTTGAAAAGCTTTCGGCATCAAATATCTAAAACTCAACTCCTCCAACTGAACGCGAACTCGCCCCATATTTAAGCGGTCAGCTAGCGGCGCAAAAACTTCAATTGTCTCTCTAGCAATTTTTTTCTGCTTTTCTGGCGTCATAAATTGTAGCGTTCGCATATTATGTAGGCGGTCGGCTAGCTTGATAATTATCACGCGCACATCTTCGCCCACGGCAATCATCAGCTTGGTCAAATTGTCCTTCGTGTGTGGTAAATAACTATCCAAATTTCGCATCCCGGCACGAGCTTGTGAAACTTTGGTTACGCCATCCACCAGAAACGCCACATCGCGTCCAAACAAACTTTCCAAATCGTCCAAAGTTGCGTCGGTGTCTTCAACGGTGTCGTGTAGAACTCCCGCCACGACCGTATCAATATCCATACCCCATTCAATCAGAATTCCCGCCACCGCCAATGGGTGATTAATGTAGGGTTCGCCACTTTTGCGCTTTTGTCCAGCGTGCTTTTCCGTGGCGTAATCGATTGCGCTCGCTAAAACCAATACTGGCACTTCGTCGTATTTTTGTTCAGCAATTGACAATAACTCTTCGCGCGTCATGTTTATATTATACAACTTTGTAGTATAATTAAGAAAAGCTAAAGCGAAAATATCTAACAGGGAGGGCGATATGGCTGTAACAAGAATAGCAATTAACGGCTTCGGGCGAATCGGACGCAATGCGTTTAAGATTGCTAACGAGCGAAGCGACTTGGAGATTGTCGCGATCAATGATTTAACTGACACGAAAACTTTGGCGTATTTGTTGAAGCATGATAGCAATTACGGTGAGTACGGACGTCAAGTTGATTTTACGGAAAACGAGCTGATTATTGAAGGTAAGTCGGTTAAGGTGCTGGCTGAGAAAGATCCAGAAAATCTGCCGTGGCGAGATTTGAATATTGATGTGGTGATTGAATCGACTGGATTTTTCACTGATAAAGATGGCGCGGGCAAGCACTTAACGGCTGGCGCAAAGCGTGTGGTTATCAGTGGTCCGACGAAGTCCGAGGGAGTTGATACGATTGTTTTGGGGACAAACGATGATAAGGTAAAAAACGCGACACCAATCGTGTCTAACGCTAGCTGTACGACCAATTCTCTGGGTGCGGTTATGGCGATTTTGGACGCGGAGTTTGGCGTTGAAAAGTCAATGTTAACGACGGTGCATAGTTATACAGCTAGCCAAAAGCTTCAGGATGCGCCGTCCAAGGATCTTAGAGAAGGTCGCAACGCCGCCGAAAACATTGTCCCGACTACGACTGGCGCCGCAATTGCTGTAACTAAAACCTTGCCGCAATTAACCGGAAAATTTGACGGACTTAGCGTGCGCGTACCGACTCCAGTAGTGTCGCTTAGTGACGTGACGGCGCTTCTTAGGAAAGATGTGACTGTCGAGCAGGTAAATGATGCGTTCAAAAAGGCCGCCCAGAGTAATTTTTATCAAGGCATTTTGGGTGTTTCTGAGGAGCCTTTGGTGAGCCGCGACTTCATTGGCAATTCATATTCTGGAATTGTCGATCTTCCGTTGACGAAGGTGGTTGGCGGTAATTTGATCAAGGTTATGGTTTGGTATGACAATGAATGGGGCTATTCTAATCGCTTGGTCGAGTTGGTAGCTGACGTCGGATATTATCTTAGACGTAGCGAATAACTACACATAATTTCCTATGAAAATAGCCCGCCGAAAACGTGCTCAAGCTGAAACTGGATAATTCAATCCAGGAAACGCGGAAATTGCGTTTCAACTCAGATTGACCAGTTTTCAGCGAGCTATTTTCGGCGGGCGGTTAACGCCCACGCTCACCCTCGCCCTCCTTGCTGCTCCCCGCTCGCAGCGGGATGGCTAGCAAGTAGATAAGGGCGAGCACCCCAACGCTCTGCCAGAACGACAGAGCGGGGATGGAGGCAAGACCGGAGCTGTGCAGGGCTCCGGTCAAAAATACGATCCCCCAGGCGATCATTGAGATCATGATCGCATAAAACGCCACACTGATGGCTACTACTGCAGCCATCGACACATCAAAAGAGAATCTGTATCTCATTTTTTTCACCTCCTCTCAAAAGGCGAGCTCAAAGCTAAAGGGCGACTTCCGCCCTAAGACAAAACTTTGAGCAAAAGTTAATATATATATCATACCAGCCACGAAATGTCAATACTCTTTGTCAAATAGCTACACCCTACCTCTGATAAAATACCTAACTTTTCCTTGCAAAAATCACCGAAAACGCTTATACTAAAATTATGAAAATTTACCTCGGATCTGATCACCGCGGCTTTATGTTGAAAGAAAAAGTTTTTGCCTATTTGGTTAAGAATGGCTATGATGTTCAAGACGTCGGCGGTGTAGAATTAAATCCTGATGACGATTTTCCGCAATTCGCGCAGGCGGCGGCGTTGAAGGTCATTGGTGATGATAGTAAAGATCCGCGTGCGATATTAATTTGCGGCGGCGGTCAAGGAATGTGCATGGCGGCGAACCGCTTTAAGGGAATTCGTGCCAGCGTGATTTGGGATGCTTTCGAGGCAAAAATGACGCGCCAAGATAACGATTCAAATGTTCTATGTTTGCCAGCGCGAGTTTTGGAAGATAATGAGTCGGCGTGGAAGGGTATTGTGGAAACGTGGCTAAACACTCCTTATGCGAATGCTCCGCGATTTAATAGGCGTAATGCGCAATTGGATGAATTGTCATGAGTAATTCTGTAATCGCACCAGCAATTTTGGCAGAAAATGCCGAACAATATAAAGAGCAGGTTAATAAAATAACTGGGCTTGTTGAGCGTGTGCATATTGATATTTCTGATGGCGAATTTGCTCCAACTTTGACTGTCGGAATTCCAGAATTATGGGCGCCAGAGGGTTGGATGATTGATATTCATGCAATGGTTAATGATGTTGCTGAGTATGTTCCGAAGTTGATTGCCTTAAGACCGCATATGATTATTATTCACGCAGAGGCGACGGGGGATGTGAAGACTGCGCTTATGCAGATTCGTCAAGCTGGAATTATGGCGGGGCTGGCACTATTAAAGCCGACGGTTCCGCGAACGGTTGAGGAATTGATAAAAATAGCAGATCATGTGATGATTTTTAGCGGTGAGCTGGGGCGATTTGGCGGAACTGCTAGTCTTATGCAACTAGAAAAAATACGACTTATTAAAGCTATTAACCCCAACGTTGAAATCGGCTGGGACGGCGGAGTGGCGGTAGATAATGCATACAGCCTAGTTCAGGGCGGCGTTAACGTTTTGAACATTGGCGGCGTTATTCAGAAATCTTCAGATCCGCGCACTATTTTCTCCAGATTGCAACAGGAGATTAATAAAACGAGCGTGCTTTAATGGATATCGATCAAATAGCGAGACTGAAGAAAATATCGCAACAATTACGAAAGTCTGTTATTCGCGAATTATCGGCGGCTGGCTCGGGTCATTCGGCTGGTTGTTTGGGGTTCGCTGACGTTATGGCGGTTTTGTATTTTCACGCCATGCGACTAGATCCTGAGAATCCTAATTGGGAAGATCGGGATATTTTCGTGATGAGTAATGGTCATTATGCGCCACTTTTATATGCCACGCTGGCGGAGCGGGGATTTTTCGATAAAAAAGAGCTGGCTAATTTGCGAAAATTTGGCTCCAAGCTTCAAGGTCATCCAGAGCGCGGCAGTCTGGCGGGAATTGAAACGACTAGCGGTCCTTTGGGTTGTGGTCTGAGCCAGGCGGCTGGTATGACGTATTCATTGCAATATTTGGGTGGCAATTCTGAGCGATTTGTTTACTGCAGTTTGGGCGATGGCGAGCTTGACGAAGGGAATATTTGGGAAGCGGCGATGTTTGCCGCGAAATACGATTTGTCAAATATAATTGCGATTGTTGATAGAAATAATATTCAGATTGGTGGCGATACGGAAAAGGTTATGCCGCTATGGGATTTGGCGGACAAATGGCGAAGTTTTGGCTGGGGGGCGCAGGAAATTGACGGACATAATTATTCGGCAATAATTCAGGCGATTGATAAAGCAAAGAATTCTCGGCAGCCAAGCGTGATAATCTCGCATACAATTCCTGGTCGTGGCGTTGATTTTATGGAATATGATTACCATTGGCATGGAAAATCTCCAAACGCCGAGGAGGCGGAGCGGGCGCTTGTTCAATTGAGTGAAGGAGGCGGCAAATGAGTTTCTTAATGGAGAATTGGCAGAATTCAGAACTTGCGGCAATTCGCGTTGGTTTTGGCGAAGGCTTGGTGGATATTGCGAAGAAAAATAATTTGGTGGTGGCGCTGAGTGCGGATTTGATGGAGAGCGTTGGCTTTGGTAAGTTTTATGAGGAAATCGGGAAACCGCGGGCAATTGAAGTTGGCGTGGCGGAACAGAATTTGGTTACCGTGGCGTCTGGATTGGCGGCTATGGGAAATATTCCGTTTGCAGCCAGCTATGCGGCGTTTAGTCCTGGTCGCAACTGGGAGCAGATTCGCACGACGATTTGCCTTAATAATCAGCCGGTCAAGCTGGTCGGTTCTCATGCAGGATTAAATGTTGGTCCAGACGGTGCGACGCATCAAATGCTGGAAGATATTGCGCTGATGCGAAGCTTGCCTAATATGGTGGTTTTGGCGCCCGGTGATGCTAATGAGGCCAAGCTAATGGCGGCGGCAATGGCTGGAGATAAACACCCAAACTACGTAAGATTGCCAAGAGAAAAAACGGCGTTATTCCTGAATCAATCTACTTTTGAGATTGGAAAAAGTTATACGTTGAGGCGCGGTAAAGATGTTGCCTTGTTTGGAACTAGCGTGATGACTTATCAATTACTGTTGGCGGCGGAAAAGCTCGCGAATGAATATGACATTCAGGCGGAAGTGATTCATTTTCCGACAATCAAGCCGCTGGACGAGGATGCTGTGCTTGATGCGGCTCAAAAATGCCAAGCCGTCATTACGGCGGAAGAAGGGCAGATTACTGGTGGATTTGGCTCAAGCGTGGCAGAAGTTCTTAGTGAGAATTTGCCAGTGAAGATGAAACGAATCGGCGTTAATGATGCGTTTGGCGAGTCTGGCAAAATGTCTGAATTGTGGCGAAAACACGGTTTGGATGTCGATTCAATTGTTCGTAGTGTTGTCAATTTTCTCCAGTAAAAAGCCCGCCAGGAGCTACTGCAAAGATCCAATTAAAGACCTCAAAGCGGTAGTCCTGGCGGGTTGTGTGTGTCACCTACGGTCACACCTGGAGTTGCACCCCTCGTGGTGGTCGTACCCGTCGTGGTGGTCGTGATGTTTCATGCCGATGGCCGCGGCGGGGAGTATGGTGCTCCCCATCGCGAACGCCAGCGCCGCCGGTAGTCCGTAGGCTACGTAGAGATGGGCGACAATCACCCACCACACTGCGGATAGCAGTGCAACAATAATCAAAAACGAGTTCCCCATGAAATAAACTGCTCGTACTACGGGGTTCATGTTCTCTCCTCTACTGAAGCTCAAGGCTAAAGGGCTCTTCCGCCCTAAGACAAAGCCTTGAGCGAAAGCTATTTTATGTTATCACCAAAATAACATAATGTCAACTCTCTTGGCATGGCGGGCGGTAATTGATATAATTACCATAAGTATTTTAGGGGGCAGTATGGGATTATCGATTTCAGAGATTCGGAAAAACACGACGCGGGCGCGTCATTTAATGCAGCGAACACGGGCGCAGCGTTTTGCGGTTGGGGCATTTAATATTGACAATCAAGAGACGTTGATTGCGGTGGCACGCGCGGCGCAAAAACTCCAATCACCAGTGTTGGTTGAGGTTTCCGACGCCGAAGTGAAGGCTATGGGTCTAGAGAACGTCCGTGATTTGGTGGACAATTATAAGGCTGAGTACGGAATTGAAATGTACTTGAATTTGGACCACGGTCCGACGGTTGAGGGTTGTAAGCGAGCGATTGACGCTGGATATGAGTTTGTCCATATTGATATTTCTCAGGCGAATCACGACGCTTCAGACGAGGAAATTATTGCCAAAACTCGTGAGGTTGTTGAATATGCCAAGTTTACTGGTGCGCTAGTGGAATCTGAGCCGCATTATTTTGGCGGAAGTTCAAATGTTCATACGGAAGATATAAATTACGAGGAGATAAAAAAGACTTTCTCTACGCCAGAGGGCGCGCGTGCGTTTGTCGAGGCGACTGGAATTGACACTTTTGCGGCGGCGATTGGCAATTTGCATGGCAAATATCCAGTTCCGAAAGTGTTGGATTTGGATTTGTTGGCTGACATTCGTGAGGCGATTCATTGTCAGATTTCGCTGCACGGTGGGTCTGGCACGCCACTGCATTATTTTGAGGACGCTGCGAAAATTGGCGTTTCTAAAATCAATATCAATTCTGATATGCGCTATGCTTTCCGAACAACCCTGGAGAAAACTTTGCGAGAAAATCCAAATGAGTACGCCATTGTTAAATTAATGCCGCCAGTTTATGCTGCCGTACAGGAAGTGGTGGAGTCAAAGATTAAGGCGTTTAATTCCGTGCGAAAGGCGGTGGTTTAATGGCAAAAATCATCACCGTTGGTGCGGCGATTCAAGACGTATTTTTAAGTCAATCGGACGCGCTGACGCCAGTTTGTGAAAGTCCAGAACACTGTTTTGCACGGTTGGATTTGGGGGCGAAAGCCGACGTAAACCAGATTCATTTTTCAACTGGCGGTGGCGCTACAAACGCTGCGGTAACGTTTTCCAGGCAAGGTCATTATGCTAGTTTTATGGGCGCGATTGGTCATGATCCAGCGGGGCAAGCGGTGATTGCAGATTTGGACAAGGAAAATATTGACACGCATTTGGTGCGATATTCGCCAAAATACAGTACGGGATATTCGGTGTTGCTATTGGCTTCAAATGGCGAGCGAACAATTTTAACGTACCGTGGTGCTTCAACGCATTATCATGAGGCGGATTTTGATTTGTCTGAAGAGGACGCGGATTGGCTATATGTTTCAACTTTGGCGGGAAATATGTCAATGCTTCATAAATTATTCCAGCAAGCCAAGCGTCGCGATATGAAAATCTGTTTTAATCCCGGGAAGAAAGAATTGGCACAAAAGGATAAATTGCTGGGACTTTTGTCTGATGTCGATGTTTTGACGCTTAATAAAGAGGAAATGCAACAATTGGTGTCTGGCGAGGACTTAGAGGTCTTGGTTAGAAGAGGCTTGAGATTAGTTCCGGTCGTTTTGGTGACGGATGGAGTAAATGGCTCAATTGCAAGCGACGGAAAAACCATCGTGCGAGCGCTAATGTACGATGACAGACCGTCAATTGACAGAACTGGCGCTGGAGATGCGTTTGCGTCGGGATTTTTGAGCGAATGGGCGCGAAGCGGTAATTTGAAAAACTCTGTGATTATGGGCAGTGCGAATGCTAGTTCGGTGGTTATGAAAATTGGAGCAAAGGCTGGAATTTTATATGCTGGCACGGTGCTTCATGCTATGCCAATTCAAGAAAGGGAATTATAATGGCGCAAAATTTGGGAAAATTGTTGGGCGGTGACGTGAAAAAGCGTCGAGCGTTGACAGAGCTCAGGCAGATGACTAGGGATGATAGCGATGTGCGATTGATTGCGGAGATATTGGCTAGAGCGCACTCGATTATTCGATCTCTAGGTCTGGATCCGTCAAACGCTACGGCAGAAGAAATTTATCAATCACTAATGGCTATTGCGCCGAAAGTGGACAAATGGGCGCCGTTTAAGGCTTCTGAGTGGGTGCTTTTGGATGTTGATGGGCAAGTGATTTCGTTTAATCCAATTGATATTATAAATAATTATCACTGCCAGTTGCCTCTGGGAAAGCAGCAAACAACGTACGGCAAGCGAGGTCTGGGATTTGAGATTACGCGCCGATATAAAAACCACCCGCGCACGTACAATCCAGCCGTAGAGCGAGTGGTCTGCCAGGGTGGAATTTGTTGGATTGAGCCGAAACCTAAGAAATAACTATCGGTCGCAACAAGTTCGCTGATTTTTGATCAAATTAACCACTTCTGGAATATCTTCGGTAATTGTATAGATTTTTTCATCACCGTCAGAGATTAACTTATTTGGAAGCATATTTTCGCAAACAAAATTATCCCATTTGCCCCAGAATTTTTTATCAAACAGGACGATTGGAACTGGCGCCATTTTCTTGGTTTGTGTCAATGTGATAATCTCACAAATTTCATCCATCGTACCGAATCCGCCGGGGAAACAAATGTACGCGTCAGCCAGAAGCGTCATAACGATTTTTCGTGGTGCGAAGTGGGTGAATGCGAACGAATCTGTCGTGTAGTTGTTTAATGATTGCTCGTGTGGCAAGCGAATGTTGAATCCGACTGATTCTCCGCCAGCTTCCATAGCGCCGCGGTTTGCTGCTTCCATAATTCCGCCGCCGCCGCCAGTGATAATTGTGTAGCCTTCTTTGGCTAGCTGAAACGCTAAATCTTTGGCTTTTTGGTAATATTCGTTATCTTCAGTTATCCTGGCTGATCCAAAAAAAGTTACAGTTTTATGATATTTTTGGAGAATTTCATAGCCGGCATGAATTTCGTCATCGACTTTTCCTAATCTGAACATCGCAGCCTGAAGTTGCAATTCGCGCGGAATACAAACATTTTTCGGTGTCATCATTATCCTTTTTATTTTATGATTTTAACTTTATTACTATATCATAAAATGCCTATGGTTACAATACGTTGACGGCAAATAATTCATCATATACAATCAAAACACAATCTAAATGGAGGTTTTCTAATGGAAAATAAATCAACAACAAACAAGTGGCTGATCGTTGTGGTGGTTATTATGGGTATAATTATCGTAGCTATGGCGACATGGATAATTGCTGGTGCTATGCATAAAAATAGTGACTCTAATTCTTCGGTAAAAACCAGTCAGGCAAAGAAAGACTCATCTGATTCACTGGAAAAAACTCGCGGTGAAGGCGAGGAGCCGTCAAATGAGGCAAAGAAAGAGTATAAAGATTTCCGAACCAAAGGCGACGGCACGGGCATTCGTTTAACTTCAGCAAGTGATGTTGATAAATTGGATATTGATAGCTCTTTGAAAAAGTTCTTGAAGTCTAAGGTCGGTCAGCCAATTCCAGAGCGTGAAGGTTCTGTGTATGAGCCAATCATTGACCGTGCATACGGAAAATATGCGGCAGTATATGGCTTGACAAACGCTTATACTATTATCGGACCAAAGAACGGCACTGGTGAAATTGCAATTGTTGCAGGCACACAGCAAGGTGGCATGCCGTGCTCAGACTTGAAGTCGGCGTCGGTTCCGAGCCGCTTGGTTGACGGTAAATGTGAAGTTTCTGGCTCGTCTCAAACTTATAATCAAGACTAGTTTTCGTAAATATAGTAAAATAGAGAGGTGAATAAATTTCGCCTCTCTTCTTCATATCAGCCCACTGGCGATCAGCCGCGAGCAATTGCTCAGTTGGTCGATGGTTTGGAAAAAGGTCAGCGCGAGCAAACTTTGTTGGGCGTGACTGGTTCAGGGAAGACATTCACGATGGCGAATATTATCGCTAAGCGCAATGTGCCGACGCTGGTTTTGGCTCACAATAAGACTTTGGCGGCGCAACTTTTTTCTGAGTTTAAGGAATTTTTTCCGGACAATGAAGTCCACTATTTTGTCAGCTATTTTGACTACTACCAGCCGGAGGCGTACATCGCTTCAAGCGACACTTATATCGAGAAAGATTCGAAAATCAACGACGAGATTGACCGGCTTAGGCACGCGGCAACTTCTGCGCTGCTTACACGCCGCGACGTAATTATCGTGGCGAGTGTGAGTTGTATTTATGGCATTGGTTCGCCAGAAACTTACGCTGACATGGCTATTAAATTGACCGTTGGTGAGCGCCGAGTTCAGGACAAGTTTATTCGCCTATTGACCGACATTCAGTATAAGCGCAACGACATCGATTTTGTGCGCGGAACTTTTCGGGTGCGCGGCGATGTCGTGGATATTTTTCCAGCGGGTCAAGATACTGCGGTTCGTGTGGAATTCTTTGGCGATGAAATTGAGCGACTGACGAAGATCGACCCTTTGACTGGCGAGATTTTGGATCGGCCAGACCAATTGACAATTTTTCCGTCCAGCCACTATTCGACGCCACGTGAGCGAATTGAAAAAGCGATTGTCGGAATTGAGAATGAGTTTAATCAACGGCTGAAATGGTTTGAAGATAATGGCAAGTTTTTAGAGGCGCAAAGGCTGAGTCAGCGTACCAAATATGATTTGGAGATGTTGAAGGAAACTGGTTTTGTGAAGGGAATTGAGAATTATTCGCGCTATTTGACCGACCGAGAACCTGGCGAGCAGCCTGCGACTTTGATTGATTATTTTCCGGACGATTGGTTGCTTTTGGTTGACGAATCGCACATGACATTGCCGCAAGTTCGGGGAATGTATAATGGCGATCGCGCCCGTAAGGAAGTTTTGGTTGAGCATGGTTTTCGTCTTCCAAGCGCATTGGACAATCGCCCACTTCGATTTGATGAGTTCAATCAGCATATTCATCAGGCAATTTATGTTTCCGCCACGCCGGGAGATTATGAACTTTCTCATTCGCCAAAGCCAGCTGAGCAGCTTATTCGACCGACTGGGTTGCTTGATCCGCCGATTGAAGTTCGACCGACCGACGGGCAAGTCGATGATTTGATGGAGGAAATTCGCCAGACGATTACGAAAGGTCATCGCGTGTTGGTGACGACATTAACCAAGCGAATGGCGGAGGACTTGAGCGCTTATTTGACGGAAAACGGCGTGAAGACGGCGTATTTGCATAGCGAAATTGATACGCTGGAACGTGGCGATATTCTGAAAGATTTGCGACTTGGAACGTATGACGTGCTGGTTGGAATTAATCTATTGCGTGAAGGTCTGGATCTTCCGGAGGTAAGTTTGGTGGCAATTATGGACGCCGACAAGGAAGGTTTCTTACGTAGTGAGCAGGCGCTGATTCAGACGATTGGACGGGCGGCGCGGCACGTTGATGGGCGAGTTATTATGTACGGCGACAATGTTACGGATAGTATGCGTCGAGCAATTGACGAGACGAATAGGCGTCGGGCAATTCAGCAGAAATATAACGAAGAGCATAATATCACGCCACAAACTATTCAGAAGAAAATTGACGACGGGTTGCGTTCGATTATCCCGCAGAAAGAATCTGATAAAAAGCCAAAGCTAAACTTGAAGAAAATTCCAAAAGATGAATATCCGGCTTTGATTAAAGATCTGACGGCGCAAATGGAATTGCATAGTGCCAATTTGGAGTTTGAAAAAGCGGCAGAACTGCGTGATTTAATTGCAGAAATCCGTCATACAATGTAGAATAAAAAATATTATTAGATTAGGAGGAATTATGGCAACAAAAGAACAATCACAGCCAGCAAACATCGCGCAACCAGAAATGCCGATGCAACCAAATGCCTACCAGGCATATCCACAATACACATACGAAGATCCGAACAAGGGCAAAGCAAAGATGTTGACTTTGGAATACGCTTTAGCAATGGGTTCAGCGATTATTTCAATCATGTTGCTGATTGACATCATAACCAAGGTGTTTGGTTTGTGGACAAACTCAACATCAATGTTATTAAGAAGTGTTGGCGGATTTTTCGCACCATCGATGGTAACTCAGGGAACGGGAATTATTGCAGCGTCAGTATTTGCTGTGCTTTTGGCTGTATTGTCACTAGTTCTATTCTCTCGCGTATCAAAAGCTGTTCCGGAGCGTGAAGGCTACACAAAGCGAACAGCTTACAAATTGGTAACTTACGGCGGTTTGGCTGTTTTGATTATTCCAGCCGTTGACTTGGTCGCTCGATTAGTAAGCATTTTGATCAACTCATTGCTATTTATCGGTGTTGGTGACGGCGGCGAATTCTATAAGAGTTTGTACTTGGGTGAATTCTTGCCATACGCATTAGCTCTTGCAATTGTTGCTACTGGCGCTTACTTCATTTGCCAAATTGTCAAAGGACGCAACATGTCAAAGGCTTTGTCTTTGATGCTGATTGTGGCTTCTTCTGTCGTACTATTGACTGGCGCTATCACAATCGCTGTTAAAGCGCACGATACGGGTAGCTCAGTAAAGACTATTCCATCAGACTACAGTCGCTACAAGAACTACCAAGATTACTCAATGTAATAAAACTTGGAAAAATAAAGTCGCTCACTTTGGTGGGCGGCTTTTTTTAGTGGTATAATATTGATATGATAACTATTTCTACCAGCGATATTCAGCACTTGGCGAGTTTGAGTAGTCTGGCATTGACTGATGACGAAACCGACGGACTGCGCCAAGATTTGGAAAATATAATTGGCTATATTGAGCAGTTGGGCGAGCTTGATGTGTCGGGTGTTGAGCCGACTTATCAAGTTACGGGACTGAGCAATGTTTGGCGCGAGGATGAAGTTCAGGCGGGAATTCCTGTTGAGAAATTGCTCGATTTGGCGCCAGAAAAACAGAATAACCAAGTGAAAGTTCCGCAGGTATTGTAATGAGTAAGATTAGTGATTTTATCGGCAAGAGCGCGGTCGAGAATGTAAAAGAAGCGTTGCGACGAGCGCGTGAAATTGAGGAGTATAATGCGCTGCTTAGCCTAACGGAAGAGCGTGCGCTGGAGCGTGCAGCTAAGGTTGATGCTGGCGAGATCTCTGGACGATTGGCGGGCGTGCCATTTGTTGTAAAGGACAATTTTTTGGCGTTTGGTGCGCCAACGACTGCTGCTTCAAAAATGCTAGAAAACTTTAATGCGCCACTACAGGCGACGGCTGTTGAGAAATTGGAAGCGGAAGGTGCGATTTGCATTGGTAAGGCGAATTTGGATGCTTTTGCGCACGGCGGTTCGACGGAAAACTCGGCATTTGGACCAACGAAGAACGCCGCGGATAAAACGCGAGTTGCTGGTGGATCATCTGGCGGATCGGCGGTAGTTACGGCGCTCGACGTGGTTCCGTTTGCGCTTGGTACGGATACCGGTGGCTCTATTCGTCAGCCAGCCAGCTTTAACGGAGTGGTTGGAATTAAGCCGACTTACGGAGCGGTTAGTCGTTATGGTGTAGTGGCGATGGCGTCAAGCACGGACACAATTGGCTGTTTTGCTACAAATGCTGAAGATGCGGACTTGGTGATGGAAATTATGGCTGGTCGTGACGATAAAGATATGACGACTTTGCCTGATTTTTGGAATAATCAGCCAGAATTTGCAAAGAAAAAAATAGGTCTAGTCAAGCAATGTATGACCGACGACGTGGACGCGGAAGTCCGCCAAAAAACGCTTGATTATGCGGAGAAATTGAAGCAGCTTGGCTACGAAATTGAAGAAGTAGATTTGAGTATGATGCAACATTCTCTGGCAATGTATTACATAATTGTGCCGGCGGAATTGTCCTCGAATTTGGCGCGATATGACGGCGTGCGATATGGTCATCGAGCAGCGGAAGTGAAAACTTTGGCGGAACTTTATGGTCGCAGTCGAAATGAAGGTTTCATGACTGAGAATAAGCGACGAATTATGATAGGAAGTTTCGTATTGTCAAGTGGATTCTTCGACGCTTACTACATGCAGGCTCAAAAAGCCAGGACGTTGTTGATTGACGAATTTAAGAAGTTATTTACCGAATATGACGCGCTATTGATGCCGGTTGCGCCGACTCCTGCGTTTAAGATTGGGGAGAATGCTAGCGATCCGATAAAAATGTATTTGGCGGACATCATGACTGTGCCAGCAAGTTTGGCTGGACTTCCTGCGGTTTCGGCGCCAGCTGGAAATAGCGATGAAGGGCTGCCAATTGGCGTACAGCTTATCAGCGATTATAAGTCGGACAAGAACTTGCTGAAGCTGGTTTCGGGAGTGGAGAAGATTTGATGGACGGATTGATAGTCGCGATAGTTGTTGCGGCGTTGATTATCGGCGCCTTGCTGATGATTTTTATTCAATTGACTTCTCGTGGTCGTGGTCAAATTGACAAGGAAATGTATCAGAGGGTTTGGCGGCAAATTTTGCGCAATGTCGAAACCAGAAAATCGGAAAGTATGCAAATGGCGATAATGAAGGCGGACAAGTTGCTAGACAAAGCTATGCGCGATTGTGGCGTGGCTGGCGAGACGATGGGCGAACGTATGAAATCTCGCAAGGGATATTGGAGCGATGAAAATGGGCTTTGGGCGGCGCATAAATTGCGTAATCAAATTGCCCACGAGACCAACGTAACGGTAACGGCGCAGAGTTTTCGTCGAGCTATGGCGAGTTTTGAACAGGCATTAAAAGATTTGGGAGCATTATAATGAGTGTATATGACGATTATGAAATGACAATTGGTATCGAATGTCACGTTCAGCTGGCGACGAAAACCAAGCTATTTAGCCCGGCCGACAATGATGCTCGTGACGCTGAGCCGAATACTAAGACGCATCAGATTGACTTTGGTTTGCCGGGGATGTTGCCAGTTTTGAACAAGCACGCCGTTGAGTTGGCGGTTCGTGCTGGAAAAGCCTTGAATTCGCCAATTGCGCACGTTAGCCGATTTGATCGAAAGCATTATTTTTATCCAGATTTACCAAAGGGCTATCAGACTTCACAGATGTATAATCCGATTATTTTGGCTGGATATGTTGATGCGCCGCTGGAAGATGGTTCTTTGAAACGCGTGCGAATTGACCATGCTCACATGGAGGAAGATGCTGGTAAATTGACACATCACGATGGCTATTCGTTGGTCGATCTTAACCGCGCTGGCACGCCGCTGATTGAGATTGTTTCTGAGCCAGATATGCATTCGGCTGAGGAGGCCAAAGCTTACGTTTCGGAACTGCATAAATTGATGGTTTACGCGGGTGTGACTTACGGTAATTTATACCACGGAAATATGCGATTTGACGTTAACATTTCAGTGGCAAAGAAGGGTGCGACAGAGCTTGGAAAGCGCGCAGAAATTAAGAATCTCAACTCCTTCCGCAGTGTCGAAAGGGCTGCTGAGTATGAGTTCAAGCGCCAAGTCGATATCTTGGAGCGTGGCGAAGAGGTTGTTCAGGAAACCAGAGGTTGGAATGATGACAAGCAGATAACTACTTCTCAGAGGTCAAAAGAAGACGCGCAGGATTATCGTTATATGCCAGATCCAGATATTCCGCCAGTTGTGTTGACTGACGAGGTGATCGCTGAAATTCAGTCCAAGGTGCCGATGCTTCCAGGCGAATATAGGGAAAAATGGAGCGTGCTGAACTTGGACAAATCTGTTATCAATTCGCTTTTGTCTAATCAGGATTATGCCCAGATTACATTGGAAGTTCAGGAAAAGTCGGGCGAGGCGTCGGCTAAGCGAGTCGCGCATTGGTTTGCGAGCGCATTGACGGCTTCTGATGAAAGTGACGCGCAAACAGACAATGAATCTACACGTGTGGCGGTTGACGATTTGATAGAATTGGCTGAAATGACAGAGAAGTCTGAAGTTTCCAGCACAAATGCGAAGGAGTTATTTAATGAGCTTCTGGCTGGCGCGAAAAATCCGCGTAAGCTTGCTGAAGAGAAGAATTTGTTGCAGGTTTCTGATGAATCGGCGATTGCTGCAATCGTTGACGAAGTTTTGAACGATCCAGCTTCGGCGGCGTCAATTGCAGATATCAAGGCTGGAAAAGATAAGGCTATTGGCTATTTGGTCGGGCAAGTCATGAAGAAGTCTAAGGGTCAAGCCAACCCAAGCCTTGCGCAAAAACTGATTCGAGAAAGACTTTAGAATTGCTGAAATAATAGGGGATAGGAGCTGAAATATGAGAAAACCAACTAAGGCTATCATCGCTGCTGCCGGTTTTGGTACGCGATTTTTGCCGCAAACCAAAGCAATGCCAAAGGAAATGTTGCCACTGATTGATAAGCCGATTATTCAATACGTCGTCGAGGAATTAGTTGAGGCTGGCATTAAGGATATCATCATTATTGGTAGTGCTAATAAACGGGCGGTTGAAGATCATTTTGACGAGCCGAATGAAGAGCTTTTGGCTAATTTGCGCGCTGGCGGCCCTAAAAAGCAGCTGTTCATTGACGCGGTGCAAAATTTGGCTGATATGGCGAACTTTATTTATATTCGCCAGAAAGGTCCGTACGGCAACGCGACGCCTTTGGCTTGCGCCTCGCATTTGATTCATCATGATGAGCCTGTGATTTACACATTTGCAGACGACTTTATTGCGGCTAGTCCAAGTCGTTTTAAGCAGATGATTGAGGCGTCAGAAAGCTTAGATGGAGCGGTTCTATCGTGTAAGAAAATCACCGATGATGCGGAATTTGATCGTTATGGAGTCATCAACGGTCAAGGAGTGAAAGACGGCGTTATAAAAATGACGAACATTGTTGAAAAGCCGGGCAAGGAGAATGCGCCTTCTGATTTAGCTAGCGTTAGTAGCTATTTGCTTCCAGGTGAAATTTTCGGCTATCTAGACAAAGCCAAGGAAGAATTTGACGGCAACGGCGAATTTACAATTCAGCCAATTATGCAACAAATGATTGACGACGGATTTGATTTCTATGGCGTAGAAATTACGAACGGCACTTATTATGACACTGGCGACAAATTGGAATATCTAAAAACAGTGATTGACTTTGGGCTGCGTGACCCTAACTTTGGTGATAAATTACGCGCTCATCTGACGGATCGCCTAAAATAATGTATAATAAATAACATGAACGGATTGCTTATTATATTAGTGATTTTGATGGTGATCTTTGTCATCATGATGATCGCTATGACAATTTCTATCATCAAATTAACGCGTCAAATTCGCCAAACTCAGCAAAACGTAGAGGCTATAAGCCAGCGAATTGCTAGTCTGAATGGAATTGTAAGTACGGTTTCAATTGGCGTGGAATTAGCCAAAAGCTTCGCTTCAAAGAGCGGATTTTTCTCGAAATTTTTCTCAAAGAAGAAGGTAAAAAAGAGTGAAAAAGTCAGCCAAAGAACAGCCAAATAAGCTAGCAAAAAAAGTCGTTCGTGATAACGAAAACGGTGCTCGTCGGGCAATTCTGGAGGATTTGTTCTTTGATTTTCATAAATCTCGCCGCCAAGTTTACTGGGTGAATTTTGTTCGCGGAATTTTCTTTGGCCTTGGAAGTGCTTTGGGCGCGACGCTATTGATTGCGATATTGATTTGGATTTTGGGGCAATTTGCCGACATTTTTCCGCCGTTGGCTGATTTTATCAACCACTTAATTGAGACAATGCAACGTCGTCAATAGCGTGCTATAATTGTTATTAATGACTGAGGGGACAAGCGAACAATCATCGTCGGCGGCTTTGAAGCCGTCAGATTTCGTGCATCTTCATAATCACACTTTCCATTCGGTGCTGGACGGATTGACTAAGATTCATGACTTGGTCGATAAGGTCAAGGAGCTCGGGATGGAGGCTGCCGCCGTAACTGATCACGGCACGATGAGCGGTATTTTGGACTATTACAAGACTGCCAAAAAAGCGGGAATTAAGCCGATTATCGGAATTGAAACTTACGTGGCGACTCGTTCGCGATTTGATCGCGATCCAGGTAAAGATAAGCAGCGTTTTCACTTGACTGTGCTGGCGATGAACAACACGGGTTTTCACAATCTGATGAAGTTGTCGACGCGCGCCAATCTGGAAGGAATGTATTATAAGCCGCGAATTGATCATGAACTTTTGGAGGAGTTGAATGAAGGCCTTATCGTTCTGAGTGGTTGCGCGAGCGGTGAAATTGGCGTGGCGCTGAAAGAAGATGATTATGATCGCGCTCGTGAGATTGCCAAATGGTATAAGTCAATTTTTGGCGATCGCTATTATTTGGAGCTACAGGACCATGGTCACCCGAAGTCGAACACGCACTGGGACGTGCAGGCGAAGATCAACGAGGGTTTAATCAAGCTTTCGAAGGAGCTTGATATTGAAATGGTGGTGACTTGTGATGGTCACTATTTGACGCACGAATATCAAGACGCGCATGAAATTTTACTTTGTGTCGGAACTGGTTCGTATCTTAGCGATGAAAAGCGAATGAGCTTGAAAGATTTTGAGCTACATTTGACGGATCCGCGCGATATTATTGACCACTGGGGAGAGGAATTTCCTGAAGTTATTCGCAACACGAAAAAAATAGCTGATCGCTGTGACGTTGAGATTGAGCTTGGGCGAATTCTTATTCCAAAATATCCATTACCAGACGGCGAGAATGAACATTCGTATCTGCTTAGATTGACATATCAAGGTTTGCTGCAGCGTTACAATGGAGCTTCGAAGGAGGAGGCTGAAAAGTTGGACCCTGACGAGATTATTCCGAGGTTATCTGATGAGGTTCGTGAGCGCGCTGAGATGGAGCTTGGTGTGATGGGAAATATGGGCTATGAAGGTTATTTCTTGATTGTCCAGGATTTTATCAACTGGGGAAAATCTCAAGGAATTGTTTTTGGTCCAGGGCGCGGTAGTGCGGCTGGCTCGATTGTTGCGTATGCATTGAATATTACAGACCTTGACCCTCTAAAATACGGTTTGCTATTTGAGCGATTCCTGAATCCTGATCGTATTTCTATGCCCGACATCGACGTTGATATTCAGGATACGCGTCGCGATGAAGTGATTGAATATTGTGCGAAAAAATATGGCGAGGATCATGTCAGTAATATCGCAACGTTCGGCAAGATGTTTGGTCGTATGGCAGTGCGTGACGTTGCCAGGGTTTTGGAGGTTCCGTACGCTGAGAGCGACCGCTTGGCGAAGTTAGTTCCGCCGCCAAGCCAGGGGCGTCATATTCCGTTGTCTGTGAGTATTAAAGAGGATGCGGACCTTCGGAATGAATATGAAAATAATCCGACTGCGAAGGAAGTTTTGGATTATGCAATTCAGCTGGAAGGGACGATTCGTAGTCACGGCGTTCATGCTTGTGGTGTGGTGATCGCGCCAGATACGTTGGCTAACTATATTCCGCTTGAAATGGCGCAAAAGGGTGTGGTGGCAACTCAGTTTCCGATGGGCGAGGTTGAAGAACTGGGCCTATTGAAGATGGACTTCTTGGGGCTTTCGAACCTCACGATTATTAATAACGCCATGAGGATTATCCGAAAAGCTTATAAGAAAGAAATTAATCTTTCGGAGCTACCGCTTGACGACGAGAAGACCTATGAGCTATTTCAGCGTGGCGATACAACTGGCGTATTCCAGTTGGAATCGGCGGGAATGAAGCGATATTTGCGTGGACTGAAGCCGACTACGTTTGAAGATATTATTGCTATGGTGGCTCTTTATCGTCCGGGTCCAATGCAGTTTATTGACAGTTTTATTAGGCGCAAACACGGCGAAGAAGAAATAACTTATCTGCATTCTGGAATGAAAAACTCGCTGAAAAATACCTACGGAATTTTGGTCTATCAGGAGCAGTTTATGCAGATTTCTAAGGAATGGTGTGGATTTACTGGTGGTCAGGCTGACACGTTGCGTAAAGCTGTCGGTAAGAAAAAAATTGACTTGATGAAAAAGGTCAAGCCTGAGTTTGTCGAGGGTGCGGTTAAAGTTGGTGGCGCAACTAAGGAAATTGCGGAAACTTTCTGGACTCAGCTGGAAGAATTCGCCAACTATTGTTTCAATAAGTCGCACGCCGCTTGTTATGGTTTGATTGCCTATTGGACGGCTTATTTGAAGGCGCATTATCCCGACGCGTTTATGGCGGCGCTTATGACTAGCGACCATGACGACACTGATCGTCTGGCAATTGAAATTACTGAATGTAAACACATGGGGATTAGTGTGCTTAGCCCTGATGTAAACGAGTCGTTCGTTGAGTTTGCCGTGGTGCCGAATGAGAATAAGATTCGCTTCGGAATGTCGGCGGTGAAGGGCGTTGGTGTTGGCGCGGTTGAGGAAGTCCTGCGGGCGCGCGAAGATGGACCGTTTACGTCGGTTGAGGATTTTGCTAGGCGCGTTTCAACTAGCAAGTTCAATAGAAAAGCCTGGGAGTCGCTTATTAAGTCTGGTGCGTTTGACGATATGGGCGATCGATCTGATTTGCTTTTCAATCTGGATTCTATTACGTCATTTGCGTCCAAGCTCCAAAAAGAAGCCGCCAGTGGGCAAACTAATTTGTTTGGAATGTTAGGTGGCGATGACGCGGCGAGCGTCCAATCGACTCTTCATCTCCAGAAGGCTCCTGTGAAACACGACGATAAAGAGCGCTTGATGTGGGAGCGAGAATTGTTGGGGTTGTATATCTCGGCGCATCCGCTTGATAGATATGAAACGTATTTGAGCGAGCAAACTCAACCATTGACGCAATTAGTTCCTGAGTACGATAGTCGAATGATGACGGTCGGGGGAATTATTAGCACCGTTCGTACAATTGTCACAAAAAGCGGTTCGAAAATGGCGTTCGTGGGAATTGAGGATAAATTCGGTGAGGGTGAAATAATTGTCTTTCCAAATCTGTATGAAAAAGTTGGCGCTAAGCTGGTTCAGGACGCAGTGATTCGAGTTTCTGGTAAAAATTCAGCTCGAGATCGTGACGGAAATTTGGGCAATGAAAGTAAACTAATTGCTGATGATATTATCGTGATTACGGATAACGATATCAATGGCTATGAGTCTACTGGTCGTAAAATGGATGCACCAAAAATTAGCTCTGCTGTAAAAAAAGAGCGCCGTGAAGCTTATCGTAATCAGAAAAATGGGGCTTCTCCGAAGTCTGCCGTAAAGAATGACGCCGCCAAATCGCAGCCAAAAACTCATTCGGCGCCTGTTAATGTTGCGCCAGAAATTCCCGCTTCAAAGTTATTTGTGTATATTAAAGACCCGAATGACCATTCGCGGTTAGTGAAAATGAAGTCTGTTTGCGGCGAGAATGCTGGCACGACTGATGTGGTTTTGGTATTGGGCGAGAAAGAGAAATCAGCCATGCGCCTGCCGTTTAAGGTGGATGCTAATGACAATTTATTAAGCCAATTAAAAAACACTCTGGGTGAAGAGTGTGTAGTTTTAAAGTGATAGTTAGCCCGCTGACAGAGGCCTCAGCCGGAGCTGGTTGCTCTGGCGGGCTAACTATCTGTCAGCGGGACTTATTGTCCCGCAGTTCATTCCTCACTTCGCTGCGACCCTTCTCATAAAGAACGATATATGTGAGGGTTGTTGTACAGTACCACATGAGTATCAGTACCGTGTGGTACTGTGGGCGTAGTGATGCTTCCGCTGCCATATAGTATGCGAAAAACGCAGTCAGCCATGTCGCTGAAGCGATGGCTAGCGTATGTATCTTCAGGCTGACGCCTGAAGGTGATACGTACCCATACCACGCGATGTACATAGTACACATGATTGTAAGAATGAGCGCAATGTCAAATGACATCTTGTTATTCCTTCCAAGTAGGGGACTACTTTCTCCGGGGGATTCCAGAGAAAGCTCATACAAATATAACACATATGTTTAATAAAGTCAATAATCAGACTTGAGGGATTTATTTATTCGTTGTTGAGATCATCTCATTCTCGGGAAAATCAGTCCGAACAGCGCAATTCCTGTTGCGACCGACACGTTGAATGATTCTTTTTGGCCGAACATTGGGATTTCTACAGTGAAATCGCAATTGTCTAAAAGTTCCGGCGTGATTCCGTGGACTTCTTCTCCGAGCAGCAGCGCAAATTTTTCAGGCGGCTGAAATTCTGATAGCACCACACTGTCTTTTGATTGCTCCAGCGCGATAATTGGCAAGTTTTCTGTTCGCTGATTCTCTTTAATCCAATCATTGATATCCTCGTAAAACTCAAATGGCACCAAACTTTCCGCACCTAAGGCTGTTTTATGAATTTGGCTGGTGATTTTCTCGCGAATGTGTGGCAGGCGAGGATCTTCAGATCGAATTTCTCCATCGATAAGCGCACAAGCAGGCGCCTTGCTACATAAACTCAATTCTGGATACGGCGTGTAACCACTAAGAATAATCTTCTTCACACCAAATCCTTCGGCTGTGCGAAAAATTGCCCCAACGTTATGTGTTGAGCGAATATTGTGGACTAACAGAGTAATTTCTGGATTCATATCACTATTATATCACTCGTAAAACCGTAAGCTTTTTGGTATAATTTTCATATGGACGAAGATAAAATTCAGGCGCGACGCCGTGAGCAAGATGAGGAAGCGACTCGTCGTCGAGCGTCAATTTTAGGACTTCAATATCTTGATGGGCGGGAATTTGAAGATACTTTACCTTTGCTTAAGGATGTTTTAACGATAGAAGAGATGTACAAAGGCAGGCTGGTCCCGTTAGTCTTTAACGAGGAAGACCAATCTTATCGATTTGGCGTTACATCGCAAACTTCTGAATCGTTGATGAAGCGGATGCGAGATCAGTATGTTGAAAATGGCAAGCGAATCTTCTTCTTCTTAATTTCTGGTTCGGCGTTTCGGTCAATTATGCTTAGGTTTGATCCGCCAAAAAAAGTGATTTACGATAACATCGAAATTGCCAAGGAAGGTGATAGCGATACTCTGGCGCAGGTTACTCAGACTTTGGCTTCCGTGGGCACGAATGACGTGTTTAATTATTTGATTGACCAAGCGGATCTATTGGGCGCGTCGGATATTCACATCGAAAATCAGCGTGAGTCGATTCGAATTCGTATGCGTGTTGACGGAGCTTTGCATACGGTGGCGGAACTTAGCAGAGATAGATATCGAGTGATTATGGCGACTTTGGCGTCGCGCGCGAATATTTCTACCGCTTCCAGAGAGCCCCAGTCTGGACATATGCAGCAGGAAATTCATAGAGATGGCGTATCGCACGTGCTGAATTTGCGTGTGGAAGCCGTGATGACGGTGTACGGTTTGGATCTGGTACTTCGATTGTTTAACTTTGATGAGTCAATGTTGAACTTGGATCTATTGAGCATTTCAAAGAAAGAGCGCGAGCAAATCGATGAAGTTATTTCTCATCCGCGCGGGATGTTGTTGATGGTTGGTCCTACTGGTTCAGGAAAATCCACGACGCTATATAGCATTTTGAACGCTCTTAATACTCAGGATCGAAAGATTATCACGCTGGAAGATCCTGTAGAAAATACGATTCCTGGGATTGCTCAGATTCCAATTGATACGACAAATGGACAGAGGTTTGCTGACGGTTTGCGCAGTGTTTTGCGTCTTGACCCAGACGTGGTGATGGTCGGTGAGATTCGCGACAATGAAACCGCGAAGACTGCGATTCAGGCGTCAATTACGGGACATTTGGTGCTGTCCAGCTTTCACGCCAATTCAACTGCGGCGGCGTTTAGCCGTATGATCGATATGATTGGACAAAACCCGATTTTTAGCTCGGCGGTTCGGCTGGTGATTGCTCAGCGGCTGGTGAGGAGATTGTGGGATGATAGTAAGGAAGAATATGAGCCAGATGAGGCGACTCGTAAATGGGTAAAAGAGGTTTTGAAAGATTTGCCAGAGAATGTTGATTGTCCAGATTTGGATACGTTTAAGCTTTGGCGTGCGGTGCCGACAGACGACGTGCCGTTCGGTTACAAGGGGCGAATTCCAGTAATGGAGCAGTTGGTTGTGAGCGAGAACATTCAGAAATTCTTGCGCGGCGATGTCGAGGATGTTCACACGGAAGCGATTGAAAAGGCTGCAAAAGAAGACGGCATGGTGACATTGCTTCAGGCTGGCGTGTTGGCGGCTCTTCGTGGTGAAACGACATTAGAAGAAGTCAATAGAGTAATATAATTGACTTTATAGCCATAAACTGATAAGATATTAGTTTATGAGCGAAAGACAACGGGATGGTTATGTTGTTAAAGGTGAACTATCTCATACAGAGGATCTTAATAAAAACTACATAAGTCAAATTATAGATTATGTAAAGTCTATTATTAAGCATGTACCGTTTCTTGTTGAAGGTGAGGAGTTGCGCGGTGAATATCAAGAATCTTATGGGAAGGTTCTTGGGTTGTTTCAGCAAATTGAGGAGGAGTATAACAAGCTTCCAGATTGCATAGAGATAGATTTTGATATAGAGGAAGTCAAAGAATCATTAAGAAGTATATTTAATGGAACATACGAGAAATTTATAAGGGAAAATCTTAGTGTAGTTTTTCCCGAAAATCTGGCGGAAGTGAATATTCCAGAATTTTGCAAAGCTAAAGAGTATGTGATTCCCGACGTAAGACGATGGCAGCACGCTAATAAAATAATTAGTCCTGAACTTGCAGATCGTGAATATATGAACTTTATCGCAGAGGCAAGGGAGGCTGTGACTGATAGCCTTACTAAGGATGGGGCTTTTGGTTTACCTGATGATTTTACAATTACTAGACCTGAATACATTCCAGGTAATGATGGCAAGATGAAGTTGAGTAGTTTCTTGGAGGACTTTAAGCGTCGGAAACTTAAGGAGGTTGAAGATGAGGAATGTAATGGTATTAATCCTGAGGGTGATTTAAAATTTGCCAACAGTGTTCTTGAGTTTATAAAATCCATAAAATTGCCAAGCGAAGAGGAACTAGCCAAGCAGTATAAAGACGCGACAATTAAGGAAAACAGTCCAGTGGTTCGTAGTCTTGCTGAATCTATGGCTAAAGAGCATCTGAGTGGGGCTTTAGACAACGCCCTGAGGGTGCTTTCGGAGAAATTGAATAGCTATGAAGTGGCACCTAAAATCGCTACTGAATCTTTGAATAAGGCGAAGAAGAGAAAGAAGCAATCACGCCAGGATAATTGTGAGGTGAGTGATCAGAATATTAAGGCTACTGAGGTTAACTTGAAGGTCGGGGATTATATAGAGCTTAGTCACGAAACATTTCCGTGGTTAGATGATGAAATGGCTAAGGTTTTATATATTAAGAGAAGCGGTAATGGCGTTACGGTAGTAGTCGATGCTCGTACTGAAGCAGCCAAGAGAATTGAACACAGAATGTCTGGCTATGAGACAAAGAAAAAGCAGAAGAGTATTTTGCCCAGTCTTTATAATAAATTAAAATTAGCGGCAGAAATTGTTGCAACGTCAGATTCTGGATTACGTGATTCTTGGACGACCTTAAGATATCGAGATAAAAATAAGTATCCTTTTAGTATCTTTAGCTGGAAAGCCCAAACATCTGACGCACTAAGGATGTATGTGTCGCACATCGCTATGGATAAGGTGGATGATGAGTCTGTGAGAAAGATACTAGAAGAGAACGGTGTAACTCATTTATTAATGCTTTTGGGTGCTTGCGACAAAAATAACCAGGAAGAATTATTGCCAGTATTTACTGGGCGGACTAGGCGCATTGAGGCAGCTGACGGTGCTGGTGTTTAGGCTTATCTAATGACATTCGCAACAGCTTCAACAACGCCTTCATCAAATGCGGTTGGGACGACTTTATCGACGGTTGGATTTTCGACTAGGTTAGCCAATGCTTCAGCAGCCGCCAATTTGTGCTGATCGGTGATTTTCTTAACTCCGTGATCTAATGCGCCGCGGAAAATTCCAGGGAAGGCCAGGGAGTTGTTGACTTGGTTTGGAAAGTCGCTACGACCCGTGCCGATGATTGCTACGCCGGCTTCTTTGGCGACATCTGGCATAATCTCTGGAACAGGATTTGCTAGTGCGAATACGATTGGATCCCTCGCCATTTTTTTGACTAATTCTGGAGTGAGAAGTCCTGCACGCGATACACCAATGAATATGTCTGCGTCGGTGGTGGCGTCTTCAATTGAGCCAGATTGTGATGCGTCGACGTATTCCAATAGCGCGGTTTTTTCAGCGTTCAAATCTGTGCGTGATTTTCCGACAATTCCTCGGCTATCCACCGCTACGATGTTTTTTGCTCCGTAAAGATTTAACAATTTGATGATTGCCGTGCCAGCTGCGCCTGCGCCGATGACCACGAATTTGCAATCCGCCAGGTTTCGTCCTGTCAATTTAGCGGCGTTAATTAAGCCTGCCAACACAACGACAGCCGTGCCGTGTTGGTCATCGTGGAAGACTGGAATATCTAATTCTGCCTTCAATCGCTCTTCAATTTCAAAGCATTTTGGCGCGGCGATGTCTTCGAGGTTGATGGCGCCGAAGCTTGGCGCGATGGCTTTAACCGTGGCAATGATTTCTTCTGGCTCGTGAACGTCTAACACAATTGGCACTGCGTCGACATCGGCAAAATGCTTAAATAGCAAAGCTTTTCCTTCCATGACTGGCATGGCGGCTTTTGGTCCCAAATTACCTAAGCCCAAAATTGCTGAGCCGTCTGAGATTACGGCGACTAGATTGTTTGTCCAAGTGTACTTTGGTAAATCGGCTGGATTTTCGGCAATTGCTTGGCTGACTGCGCCGACGCCAGGGCTGTAATAAGCGCTAAGCTTGTCGCGATTAAGCTCTTCTTTATCTCTGAGGCTAGTCGTAATTTTACCTTTGTATTTTTCGTGTAGTTCGAGTGCTAATTTATTGTAATCCATAACTATATTATACTCCAATTTTATTTAATTGATATTTCTTTAGATTTGTGTTATTATCTTATGTAATTGTACGAGAGTTAAATATTCGAGCCTTGTTTGACATGGAGCCGCAGAGGTACAACTGCGTGGCCAGTCGGAGCGAGTTCGGAAGATAGGAAAAAATTATGAGTTTTGGGTTAATCAACAAAATCAACCAAGCACAAAAAAAGCAAGCAGTTGTCGATGCTCGCAGCGGTGACACAGTTCGTGTTTACCAGAAAATTAAGGAAGGCAACAAAGAGCGTATTCAGATGTTCGAGGGCGTTGTTATCCGCACCGACAATAAAAAATCACACACATCACGCATTACGGTTCGAAAGATCGCTTCGGGTGTTGGTGTTGAGAAGTCATTCTTGATACACAGTCCGCTAATTGAGAAGATTGAAATTGTTCGACGCGCTAAGGTTCGCCGCAAGTTCTTAAGCTTCCTTCGCCAGCGTAGCGGTAAGTCAGCTCGCTTGACGGCTAAGAATTTCGATCGCGCTGCTGTTAATGATATTCATGACGCTAAGGCAGAAGCGGAAGCTGAACGCTTGAAGGAAGAAGCTGCTCAGGCTGCTGCTGCAAAACAAGCTGAAAAAGATGCCGCTCAGGCTGAACTTGACGCTAAGGCCGCTGAAGTTGCAGCTCGCCATAAAGACGCGTAATTGTCAATTGGCTAATCGTTAAAACCGTCTCTTAATTTGAGGCGGTTTTCTCATGTTATAATCTCAATATGGCAATATTTCATTATATATCCGTCCTTGTTCCGACGACTTTAGCTGTGGCGACGCCTTACGTTTTGAGAAGAAACGGCTTTGATAATGAGAAAAAATATCGCTGGCTACTTTACGCAGCGTGTTTGTTGTTCTTCATATCTTGGTATTTGCCATCGCCGTTAATTGACGGACAGGACACTAGTTTTACGACGCACTTTGTGGGCGGTGGGCTATTTACGGGGCTATTCTGGGCGTATTTGGTTTCGTCAATTAAATGGCGAGCGCATTGGCTGGTGATGGCGTTTTCAGTCTTCGCTTTAGTTTCGGCGTTGGGTTGTATTAACGAATTGGCGGAATTATTTATGGTCAAGGCAGATTTGGCGAGCATAAAATTGGACGACACGAACTGGGATATTTTGGCGAATACATTAGGCGCGGCAACAATTTGGATTGGCTGGATTGTCGTGGATTTTACGATGAAAAAGGGAAGATTGTCGGGTGATTCTGGGAATTGATGAAGTCGGGCGCGGCGCGTGGGCGGGACCGTTGGTGATTGGTGCGGTGGTTTTGGGTGGCGCTGAAATTGAAGGGCTTGATGATAGTAAAAAATTGACCAAAAAACAACGTGAATTGCTCGATGAGGAAATTCGTGAGCAAGCATCGGCTTGGGCGTTGGGCTGGGTTTCTGCTGAGGAGCTGGATGAAATAGGGATGAGCGAGGCGCTTAAGCTGGCAACGCGGCGCGCAGTTAAAGAAATTCAAGCGAAATGTCGGAAAAATGGCTCGACGTTTGATGAGATTATTATCGATGGGACGGTCAATTTTTTGGCGGGTACACCGTTAGAAAAGTATGTAACAATTATAGCGAAAGCCGATGGTCTGATTCCGAGTGTTTCGGCGGCGTCGATTATCGCTAAGGTGGCTCGTGATAAATTTATGGCAGAACAGGATAATGTTTATCCGGGATATGATTTTTCTTCACACGTTGGCTATGGCGTAGCGAAGCACCGAGCGACTATTGATAATCTGGGTGTGACTCCGCTACATCGGCTAAGTTTTGCGCCGTTAGCTAAATATGCTAATACTGGGGCGAATTCGCAAAATACGTCTGACGATAGAAAATCTAAAAACCAGCAAAAAGACACGACGCATCAAATTGGCGATAAAGGTGAGCAGGCGGCGGCGGATTGGTTGGTGGCTGATGGTCATGAGATCATAGAACGGAATTGGCGAACGCGATATTGCGAAATTGATATTGTTAGTAAAAAAGATAATGTTTTATATTTTACAGAGGTCAAATATCGTAAAAATGACAATTTCGGCGATGGCTTGGCGGCAATTACAAATAAAAAACAGCAGCAAATGCGTTTTTCTGCAGAGATGTTCACTGCCAAAAATACGCAGTATGAAAGCTGTGATATGCAAATGCTGGCAATTTCTGTTGATGGAAATCCGCCCGTAGTCGAGGAATGCGTAGCACTAGATTAGGGCATAAAAAATAGCCCCAAATGAGGACTCCTTAACGTTAAGTGTATTAATTATAGGGAATGTACGACAAGGCAGTCGTAGTGAAGAGCAGTCTGCTTCATCGCACATTCCATGCGCGGATCAATCCGCAAGCTCAGCAAGCTTTCTGGCGATAGCCAGGTTGCTCTTCTGATACAAGGGGATCTCCGTTGCGATGAGCTCTCTCAGGTCATGCAAAAAACCACTGTACTGGCTCCAGTAGCATCCTGGCCAATCGGATACGGGCGACTCCCCTTCCGCTATGGATGAGACTGCGCCTAGTATTTTGTCAATCTTTCCTTGTACTGCCTCCAATGACCCTTCCGGGCCATTATGGCAGATAGAGTCCAGTAGATCTCGAAGGGCTTCCGAATCCTCCTGGATGTGCGTCTTCTGGAGGTTAGGGTAATCACCCATGATATCGCTGATTCCATTATTATAGGCATTCAGCGTGGATACCTTACCCTCCAGGATGCTTGCGTACACGGAGATTGCCTCCGTGTTTTTCGCGCACATGTGACTGAGAATCTCTTTCGTGAGCATTTTGCTCTTTCCTTCCTCTCATCCCCACTCGGCTGCGGTGAAGCACTTTTCTTCAGTGCAGGATGAGATCCTATCTCTTTTTGATATTTTTTAAAAAAAGAAATAGAAACTCATCCTGCAATGACTGCCTTGTCAAAGTGCGCTTTCGGACAATCAACTTGTCAACAAAAGCCACTTTCATTTATATCACTAATAGAATAAAATGTCAATAGATTTTGTCAAAAATGTGGCATAATATATCACAGTGTTGTTTGCAAAGCAGAAAGCACGTCCGCCTTGTCTCGCTCAATCAACTCGACGCGTGCTGATATTTCGGTAATTCCCAGCTTAATCGTTCTGGCTAGGGCTGGAATATTTTCCATCGGTTCAGAGAATTGCTGAAAATCGTTAAGTTCGTCGGTTGTCAGTAGGGCCGTAGCTGCATAGCGAATAAAATCGTCGTAACTTTTATCCTCACCAAACGTATCTTCGACCCATACCCAGTTCTCCTTTAACCAATTCCACGCAATCTGGCGGCTTTCTCTGGTCCGAATCAAATACACAAACCAACGGCTGGCGTCTTGCGGACGGATAACATTAGAATCTTTAATGTTGGTAAGAATTTTTTCTGCGGTTTCAGGGTTTTTGGTAGAAGTTAGTCCAATTGCAATATCATTCTGCAGGTCATTTGACGGCGTGTTTTTATATGTGGCAAAGAGATTATCAATCATCTCTGGCGTCTCGAAATGCCTCACGTTTGCGCTGATAATTAAAGCTCGAATTTCTGTCGGTAAGTTTTCCAATTTATTGTTGTCAAATCGCGTTTTCGCCTCGTTCAAAACTTCTTTATCTTCGCTATACATCATCAAACTCAAAGCCGTGGTGCGCCGTTCTCGGTCGTCATCAGATTCTCCATCTTTTTCATCCCAGCCAAGCTCTTCAAATGTGGCGCGTGTAAATTCTCCAGAAATTCGCTTTAATGAATCTCTGGCGGCATCATTGTCATCGACGAATTTTCGTAGTTCTGTCAAAGCGCCAGCCGCCATCCCGAAGACTTTTTCGTTGGTCTCAGTTTTTAGCGACAATGCCAATGGAAGTAGCGACGCCGAGTTTTTAAATCCAGCGCGGGCGAGTATTGCCGCGTCTTGTAAGATACAAATCTTATCCAAGGTCGGCAATTCTGTAATGTTTTTCAATAAATATTCGCGAGTTGATTCGTCATATTTGGTGACGAAGTGGGCGCTTAAGCCGCAGTTTAATTGCAATGGCTTTTCAATAGAAACGGTGGTTTCTTTTTGATCCAAGATTTTTACGTCAAGTGGCTGGTTTGCGAATAATGGAATCGGCCATAACGCGTCGGATGGTTGGTGTTCGCCGATGAAGAATCGCTCCTGACTTAAAGTCGCCGCATCGTGACTGCTTGAGACTGATACGACAGGAAGGCCAGGTTGGGAAATCCAAGCGTTCATTAAATCGACGATTGGCTGACCGCTCGCTGATTCTAATTCTTGCCATAAATCATTTCCGACGGTGTTTTTATACGCGAATTTTTCAAAATACGATTTAAGTCCAGCGCGAAATGCTTCTTCACCAATAAGTTTTCTGACCATAACAAGCAGCCGCCCGCCCTTGGCGTAAACGATTGCTGGGTCGAACAAAGTACTGATTTCGTCTGGATGATTAACGTCGGCTTGAACGGATTGAACGCCATCCAAGCTGTCGCGCCTGAGTGTGGCCGTTACTTCATTCGTGGCAAAATCTTCCCACATATGCCAATTTGGCTGGAGCGCGTCAATTGCTACATATTCCATCATATTGGCGAAGCTTTCGTTGAGCCACAAGTCGTTCCACCACTGCATGGTAACCAAATTGCCGAACCATTGATGGCTGAGCTCGTGCGCGATAACCGTAGCAATGAAGCGCCTGGATGATTCCGGGGTCAATTCTGGGTCCGCAAGCAAACAACTTTCTCGGTAAGTGATTAAACCCCAGTTTTCCATTGCGCCAGAGGAAAAATCGGGAAGAGCGACGTGGTCGGATTTTGGCAATGGATATTTGACCCCGAAATATTCGTCATAAAAATCAATTGAGCGAGTGGCGATGTCTAACGCAAAATCTAATGTATTTTCATTCTGAGCTGGTGTTGCCCAGATGTTGACCTCGACGCCAGACTTGGTGCGAGCGGATTTTTTGTGCAACTCACCGATGACGAAAGCCAGAAGGTAACTGCTCATTCGTGGTGTTTTCTCAAATGTCGTCGTGAGAGAATTGCCATTTTCTTCTTCGTATTTTACGGGCATATTTCCCAAAACCGTTATTCCTGTTCGGGTGACCAGTGTCAAATCATATTCGGCTTTGGCGGCCGGCTCATCAACGCAAGGGAAAACTTCGCGGGCGTGATGCGATTCAAATTGAGTTGCGAAAAGTTGTTTTTTAACGCCGTCGTGAGTGAAGTAGCAAGGATATAAACCGTGCATTGCGTCGGTGACGGTTCCAGAAAAATTGATGTGAATTGTGTGGTTTCCGTTTTTAAGGTTCGGCTGGGATAGTCTCAATTCGTCAAACTCACCAAATGAAACGTCGGCGGGCTGATTGTCGATTGTGGCTGATTGAATTGTTAAGCCTTTGGAATGTAGCGAAATTGATTCGCTGGTGGAATCGCCAGAAATGATAACTGTGCCGGAAAATTCTTTTTCCTCGGCGCGCGTTAAATCGAGAGTTAGGTTGTAATGATTTGGTGTGAATGTGTCGAGTAAGCGTGGAACTTTAGTCATAATTTAATTATAATACAGTCATGAGGGTGAATAAAATACGACGTCGGCAAGTGGTGATTGCGCTGGTGATTCTGGTGGCTGGCGTGGCGGTTTGGGCTTCACGAATTTCACAGCCCGAGCCTCAGACAATTCAAACTTCAACGCAACGAGAATTATTTGGCAATTCGAATGCTAAAGCGGAATTGGAAAAAATAGAAGTTAAAGGACGTGCGCCAAAAACTGGTTATTCCAGAAAGCAATTCGGCAACGGCTGGGGCAAAATTAACGGCTGTTCCGTACGAGAAGTGATTCTGGCGCGAGATTTGACGAATGAGAAAATTGATGAAAAATGTCGAGTTTTATCGGGTGTGCTGAATGATCCGTACACTGGTCAAATAATCCAATTTCAGCGCGGCGAAAAAACTAGTTCTAAGGTTCAGATTGATCATGTAGTGGCTTTGAGCGATGCTTGGCAAAAGGGCGCGCAGCAAATTTCTCCAGAAGAGCGAGAGAAATTGGCGAATGATCCGTTAAATCTGTTGGCGGTTGACGGCCCAGCAAATCAAGCCAAAGGCGACGGCGATGCGGCGACTTGGCTACCGAGTAATAAACCTTTTAGATGTCAATATATTGCGCGACAAGTGGCTGTGAAACGAAAATATCGCTTGTGGGTAACGGAAGCTGAAAAAAGCGCGATGTCGGGAATCCTGGAAAAGTGTACTGAAGTAAATTGACAAAACATATTTTTATAATAGAATGATAGAATGAATCCTGAAATATATCTTACTAAATTGTCGGTGAATGATGATGAGGCTTTGGAACGGGCGGCTTTGGCTCATTCGGAGTCTGTTTTGGGCTGCGAGTTTACGGATGGCGCGAAAAAGGATTTAATAGAATATATAGAAGACTGGAATAATTACTATGGTAGCGATGTTTTTGCTATCGATACTTCTGGTGAAGAGTTATCATCTGGGCTTATGACTGTATGCTCTAAAGGTGACGGCGAGATTACTATAGAAGACCTTTTTGTTAGGGAAGCTGCGCGCAAGCGAGGAATTGGTCGGGCGGCTATTGAAGCTTTGGCCAGTGAATATCCAGATGCGTGTGCCGTCAAATTGTATTCCTTGAAATCCGCTGAAGGATTTTACCAAAGAATTGGCTTTGACCGAGTGTCGCCGGCTGATAATAAGTGTTTATCTCTTTGGCGAAAAGAATTGGATTGACAGAATAAAATCTTTCCGCTATAATAGAAAAGTACTCATCCGGCCGGCAGGTCGGAGTTTTTCGTTTATGGAAGTTTGAGACGGAAAAAGATATAATTAATAAGAAGGAGAATGTAATGGAAGACTTGAACATTAAGCAGTTGACGTTGGCAGTGCGTACGATTGCTGAGGAAAAAAACTTGCCAGAAGAAACAGTTTTGAGCGTGATTGAGCAGGCGATTGCGGCGGCTTGGCGTCGTGATAATGGTACGCGAGATCAGTTGGTTCGCGCAAGCTTGAATATCAATAACGGTACGGCTGTCGTGTCGGTTGTTAAAACTGTTGTTGAAGAAGTTGAGAATGACGCCAATCAAATCGATCTAGAGGAAGCTAAGGAAATAGATCCTGCGATTGAACTTGGCGGTGAAGTTGTGATGGAAACTCATAACGTGACGACTTTTGGCCGAGTTGCGGCTCAGACCGCTAAGCAAGTGATTTTGCAGCGTCTGCGCGAAGCTGAGCGTGAAGTTGTTTTGGCGGAATTTGAGGATAAAATCGGTACGGTTGTTATCGGTACAGTTCAGCGAGTTGAGCCACGCGTTGTGCGAATTGAGCTGGGCAAGGCTGTCGGAATTATGCCTCAGAGTGAGCAAATTCCTGGTGAATATTACGGCGTTGGTCGTCGAATTAAGGTTTATATTAAGGATATTGAGCGCGAAGGTCGCGGTCCTCAGTTGATTCTTAGCCGCGGCAATGAAGAGTTTGTGCGATTCTTGTTCAATCAAGAAGTCCCAGAGATGGAAACTGGTGCAGTTGAGATTAAGGCAATCGCTCGCGAAGCTGGTCGCCGAACCAAATTGGCAGTTTCTTCAGCGCTACCTGGCGTTGATCCAGTTGGTACGTTTGTTGGTGGTCACGGCGCCCGCGTTCAGGCTGTGATGAATGAAATTGGCGAGCAGGAAAAAATTGACATTATTCCATACGAGGAAGATGCGGCTGGATTTATTGCTAATGCGATGAGCCCAGCAGAGGTTTTGAGTGTGGCTGTCAATGAAGATGAGAAGCGTGCGACGGTTTACGTTAGCGAAGATCAGCAGTCGATAGCAATTGGTCGCGCTGGACAGAATGTTCGCTTGGCAAGTCGATTGACTGGCTATGAATTAGACATCGAAGCAAAAGCTCCTGTTAAGACAGAGCCAAAACCTCGAAAGAATATTGAGGATAGCTTGATGAGCGTAGTTGAGGAGGTGGCGGAATAAGCTGCCTTCTGCGAATCGCCGAAAACGAAAGGAGGGCGATATGTCAGAAGATTTTTCTGAATTAGAACCTCGGCTGACGGAAACGGCTCGAGCCAGTTTGGGGCGGGCTGGTTTTCTGGCGCATAATGAGGGTAGTGAATATGTTGGCACGGAGCATATTCTGCTTGGTGTGTTGGCGCAGAATTCGTCATTGGGCGCAAAGATTTTGGCGGAAAATGGCGTAACTTTGGATCGGGCGGAAATGGCATTGAATCTGACCGCAAAGCCGCTGGTGATTACGATTGTAAGTAAGGGTTTGAGCGCTGAAGTTGTTGAATTGATAAGAATTGCTTGGCAATTAGCGGTTGAATTTGGGCAGGAAAAAATTGGCACGGAACACATCGTTTATGGAATGCTGCAGCAGCACGAGGCGCGAGCGACTAAATTGCTGCGGGATATGAATATTGACATTGATAATCTGCGTGGAAGTTTGGAAGATGTGTTTGATAAACAGCAGTTTGAATCTCTGCAGAGTGAGCGCAGTACGGCGAGTAAAAATTCTGGCGATCTGCGAGTTTTGGAGAAATTCGGTGTCGATTTGACGCGACGCGCCAGCGAAGGATTTTTGGATCCGGTGATTGGTCGAGCGTCGGAAATTCAGCGAATGATCACGATTTTAGGCAGGCGGAGCAAGAATAATCCAGCGCTAATTGGCGAACCTGGCGTCGGTAAAACTGCGGTCGTTGAAGGTTTGGCGCAGAGGATTGCTGATAATAAAGTTCCCGAATTTTTGAAGGGCAAGCGACTTTTTCAATTGGATCTGACGGCGATGATTGCGGGGACGAAATATCGCGGGCAATTTGAGGAGCGATTGCAAAAAGTTCTGGCGGTCGCCAAAAAACATCAAGAAGTTATTTTGTTTATTGACGAGTTGCATCTGTTGGTTGGCGCTGGTTCGGCCGAAGGTTCGATGGACGCGGCAAATGTATTGAAGCCAGCGTTGTCGCGAGGCGAGGTGCGACTAATTGGCGCGACGACGTTTGATGAATATCGAAAACATATCGAAAAAGACGCTGCGTTGTCACGGCGCTTCCAATCTGTGACGGTCAATGAGCCGTCGCCAGAAGAGGCGGTGGAGATGATGCGAGGCTTGAGAGGAAAATTAGCCAAACATCATCAAGTTCAAATTCCTGACGAAATGCTGACTGAGGCGGTGGATTTGAGCCAGCGTTACGTGACGGAGCGATTTTTGCCAGATAAGGCGATTGACGTGATTGACGAGGCGGCGAGTTTATTGAAGTCTAGTTCGCCAATAAAATTGTCGCGCAAGGATAAGTTGGCTCGCCAAATTAAGCGATTGGCTGGGAAAATTGACGCCGCGGTCGAGGCTGAGGATTATGAAAAAGCCGCAGAGTTTAAGATGCAAATGCGACAATTGGAATTGCAAGCCGAAGCGCTGAAAGATGAAGCCAGTGATAAACCTGTGTTGACTGATGAATATTTGCGTCGGGCGGTTTCGGCGATGACGAATATTCCGATTGATAGATTATCGTTAAATCAGATGAAGGATTTGATTCGCCTGGAGAAGCGACTGAGTCAAAGCGTTCTTGGTCAGAATGAAGCAATTGAGCAACTGGCGCGCGCGATTCGTCGCAATAAAGCTGGGCTAAATCGTCAGAGTGGGCCGCTTGGGTCGTTTATCTTTCTGGGACCGACCGGAGTTGGTAAGACGGAATTGGCGCGAGTTCTGGCGCGGGAAGTTTTTGGCGGCGAGGATAGCTTGATTAAAATTGACATGAGCGAGTTTTCCGAGCGCCACGCGGCTAGTCGTCTTGTCGGCGCGCCGGCTGGTTATGTTGGCTATGAGGATGGCGGGAAATTAACGGATAAAGTTCGTCGTCGACCATATAGCGTGGTGCTGTTCGATGAAATTGAAAAGGCGCATCCTGACGTTCTGAATTTGCTTTTGCAAATTCTGGAGGACGGCAAGTTAAGCGATTCTCACGGACGAACGGTGAGTTTTCGGCAGACGATTATTATCTTGACGAGCAACGTCGGCGCTGAACAAATGATTCAGGATTCGGAGCTGGGATTTGGTGCGTCTGGGCAGAAAAAGTCGGCTAGCAAAACTCGTCACGAGAAAAATTCGCGTGCCGCTCTGCGTGAGCTTGAGGAGTTTTTGCGTCCAGAATTGATTGGTAGATTTGATAACATGATTACATTTAAGCCGTTGTCTCGCTCGATCGTGCGAAAGATTTTTGACAATCTCACGTCTGATTTGGTCGAGGCTGTCGCTCAGCATGGAATGACGCTTGATATTACTTCTTCGGCGAAGCGTTGGTTGATTGATCGGGGATTTGACGAGCAACGCGGCGTGCGAGTTTTAAGACGAACAATTCAGTCAGAGCTGGCGGATCCGCTGAGCGATGTTTTATTGTCCAATAAAGCAAAACCTGGCGACACGCTGGAGGCTAAAATTGATAATGATAAGGTGGTGATTAATGTCAATCGTGCGTAAAATATTCAGCGTTCTCACGCCGATAATTGTACTTTCTGTTGCAGTTTTTGTGATGGCGAATCGTCAGCAAATTATTGACGAGATTGCGCTGTGGCAATATAAGCCGAGCGCGGAAATTGTTGCTATTGCTGATCGCGTAAAGATGTCGGATGTTGGTAGGAAAATGTTCTATGTTTCTAATCCACAAATCAAATCGGCGAATGAATTTAACGAAGATTGCCGGCGTGTGGAAAAGGGAAATGCAATTTTGGGTTGTTACAATCCGTCGTCTAGGGATATTTATATTTATAACGTGACCAATTCTGAGCTTGACGGCGTGAAGGAAGTGACGGCGGCGCATGAGATGTTGCACGCTGCCTGGGAAAGGCTGGGTACGTCGGAAAAATCTCATTTGAGCGAGCTTTTGGAGCAGGCTTATAATAATGTGAAAAATAAGAAATTGTCCGAGCGTATGGAATATTATGATCGTGCGCAACCTGGGACGAGAGCTAACGAGTTGCATTCGATTTTAGGGACGGAATTTGCCAATTTGGGCGACGAGCTGGAAGAATATTATCGACGGTATTTTACTGATAGATCCGAAGTCGTGAAATTGCACGCGCAATATCAAGAAAAATTTGAATCCAGAGAAAATGAAGCGCAGAAATTGAGCGAGTCGTTGAAGGTTCGAAAGGAAAAACTGAACAGAGAATTATCGCAATATTCAACTGATCTGGCGGATTATAATAGTCGCGTGGCGGACTTTAATCGGCGAGCGGGCGTTAGT
Organism: uncultured Candidatus Saccharibacteria bacterium; assembly: GCA_963523995.1. Classification (GTDB taxonomy): domain Bacteria; phylum Patescibacteriota; class Saccharimonadia; order Saccharimonadales; family Saccharimonadaceae; genus Nanosynbacter. The sequence continues at coordinate 267,262 of CAURDR010000001.1, forward strand.
GGCGGATTTTTGTCGCAGAGTGATTTTTATAGTCAACGCCAAGCCTTGAAGGCGGAACTCTCGGAGTTGAACGAAAGGCGTGCCAATTTGAATTCTGATATCAATTCTTATAATTCTGATGTTTTGCGGCTTAGAGAATTAGGCGTGCAGATTGATGAATTGAATAAAAGTTTGGATAGTTTGGAGGGGGCGAAATAATGGCGAAAGCTCGAAGTCAATTTATTTGTCAGCAGTGTGGGGCTAGCTTTTCAAAGTGGGCTGGCAGGTGTGAAAATTGCGGGGAATGGAATTCGCTAGTCGAGCAGGTCGTTTCTTCTGGCGGGTCGTCCGTTGTTGATAAATCGGCTGGACGCGGCAAGGTCTTAAAAACGTCTAGCATTCGTGAAGCTGCTTCTGAGCCTGGGCTAGAAAGATTAAGCACTGGAATTGACGATTTGGACGCTGTTTTGGGTGGCGGTTTTCTGGTTGGCGGCGTGGTGTTGGTGGCGGGTCAGCCAGGAATTGGAAAGAGTACACTTTTGGCGCAAGTTGCGGCACATATCGCCAAGACAAAATCGGTGTTATATGTAAGCGGTGAGGAATCGGTTTCTCAAGTGAAGCTTCGTGCGGAGCGTTTGGGTGCGGCTGATTCGGAAAAAATGCAGCTCGCCTCCAGTAATAGCGCGGAAGATATTGCGGCGTCAATTCAGCAAGGCGGATATGATCTGGCAATTGTCGATTCAGTTCAAACGATTTCTCTCAGCGAGATTTCCTCGGCCCCAGGGTCGGTTAGTCAGATTACCAACTCGTCAAATGTAATTATTCGTGCCGCCAAAGCTTCGGGTACGGCGGTGATTTTGGTTGGTCACGTCACCAAAGAGGGTTCAATTGCTGGTCCGAAGATATTGGAGCATTTGGTGGATGTTGTACTGAACTTTGAGGGCGATCGATATGGTGGTTTTCGAGTCGTTCGTGCGCAGAAGAATCGATATGGTTCGACTAACGAAGCGGCGATTTTTGAGATGGACGAGCAGGGACTAAGAATCGTGAAGAATCCGTCGGCGGAACTTCTGGCGGAGCGTCAGAATCTGGATGGCTCAATTGTGTCGGCGACCATGGAAGGCGCACGCCCGCTTTTGGTGGAAATTCAGGCGCTGGTCAATCCGACGAATTTTGGCTATCCTAAGCGCACGGCGAGTGGTTTTGATCTGAATCGATTGAATCTGTTGGTGGCGGTTTTGGAGAAGCGAACGAAGTTAAAATTGGCGGACAAAGATATTTATGTCAATGTAGTTGGCGGCCTGAAACTAAATGATCCAGCGGCCGATTTGGCTGTGGCGATGGCGATTGCTAGCGCTAGCGCTGGGCGAAGTCTGGACGAAGATGCCGTGGTGTTTGGCGAAATTGGTTTGGGTGGTGAGATTCGCTCGGCGACGAATTGGCAAGCTCGAATCAAGGAAGCGAAGAAACTAGGCTTCACTTATGCGATTGCGCCGAAAGTTCATAAAGATAAATTTATAAAAGGCGTCAGCGATATGCGACAGGCGCTGATTGACTATTTACAATAGAAAGGGAAAAATGAAAGATTTTTACGGATTGATAATAATTATGATGCTGCTTGGCTTGGCGGCCGAAGTTTATTTCTTGGCAAAACCGCGACGAAATTCATCTGTGGGCGCGGCGCCGATTTTGGTCGATACGTCAGTACTCATGGATGGGCGAGTGACTGAACTAGCGAAGACTGGATTTCTGCTGGGCAAAATTATTGTGCCAAGGAGCGTATTGACAGAATTGCAATTATTAGCCGACGGTGCAGACCATGACAAGCGTGAAAGGGCGCGATTCGGCATGGATGTCGTGAAGGAACTTAAGGATATTTTGAAGTCTTCATTCGAGCTTTACGATGACAATATTCGCGTCCCTGAAGGCGTGGATTCTCGCTTGCTAAAATTGGCGAAGGAGATGGACGCGGCGGTATTGACTCTTGATTACAATTTGAATAAGGTGGCACAAGTTGACGGCGTTAAGGTTTTGAATATCAATGAGCTGGCGAAAAGTTTGAGGATGAGCTATTTGCCTGGTGACGAGCTGGATTTGGAACTGTCGCAGAAGGGGCAAGATTCTCATCAAGCGGTTGGCTATTTGAAAGATGGAACGATGGTGGTTGTCGAGAATGCCAAGCGCTACATTGGACAAACGAAGAAGATTGAGATTATCCGAAGCTTGCAGACCGACGCTGGAAAAATGATGTTTGCGAAGCTTGTGATTGAACAGAAAAAACCTGTAAAGCAGAAGGCTAGCGTTCCTAAAAAGCGCACAAATGGTCGCTCAAAAACATCAGCTCAACACGAGGCTGAGCTGATTAATTTGGTAAATAAACAATAGTTTATTTAGTGAACTTGAATGCTGCCAGTTGAAGTGGCGGTGTAGTATGCAGAGTCTCTTACGGTTACAGAAACTGTGTGTGCTCCTGTCGTATCAAGTTCTACTGTGGCGGTCTGCTTGCCGCTTGAAGTAATTTCTGAACTCTTAATGCTCTTTCCGTCCACGGTAATTTCGATTGCCGATAAGCCCCAAGTTCCTGCTGTAACGTCGACATTTATCGTATATTTCTTACCACTATTGGTGTATGATATCGCTCCAATTTGCGGTTTAGTGTCGTCGCACTTGTGGACGTCATCTTCTGCGTTTGCGTCGTAGCCTGAAGGAACGGTAATTGATTCTTTCTTAGTTAAAGGATCAATAATCTTCGTTACTTCAATTTCTTCCTTTGCGCCGTCTGGAGTACAATTCGTTGCCTTTTTCTTAGAGACTTTATCGAAGGTAATTTTCTCTGTAGATTGACTTTGTCTCTTATTCCACCATGATGGGTAGAGCTCGCCGTTGACAGTCTGGATTCCGCTTGGTCGCTCATACCATTGACCTGACTTCCATTTGCCTTCTTTGGCGTAAACTTGGGTGTGGGCAAATTCCATAACGCTTCTAATTACCGGCATGCCGTAGTTGGAGGCTGATGTACCAATCACGCTAGTGTCGGAGTTTCCGAGCCACATTCCCATGACCAGAGCTGGACTGTAGTTGATAATCCAGAGGTCTTTTGGTTGCGAACCTTTGTCTGATGTACCAGTCTTTGCAGAGGTTCGAACGCCATTGACACCCATCCAGCCGTGAAGTCCAGGAGTTCGGTCAGACAAGATGTCGTTCACAATGTATGCTGATTGCGAGTCGACAACTTGCTTGCCTTCATCTTTCCATTTTTTCAGAGTTTCGCCTTGGCTGTTCTTTACTTCAATAACACTTGAAATGTCTTTTTGGACTCCCATTCGCGCCAATGTTGAGTAAGCGTTCACCAATTCTGTTTGTTTGGTTCCACATGCGCCAATTGCTGCACCGAGTCCGTAGCCGCCGGCATTTTCTTCCTGGCGGCAATAGTTAGGATCGCCCATCCTACGGATTCCCTCGACGACAGGCTTAGCGGATCCGTCACCAACGATGTAAGCGGCTTTAATGGCTGGGACGTTTCGAGATAGAGCTAGCGCTCTTCGAATGTTGATGGCACCCATAAATTTATTGTCCCAGTTCCTTAGAGTTGCGCCGTACAGTTTATCAATGTTCTCATCAGCTAAGACTGTGCCACTACCGTATGCTTGCTTGCTGTCGTGTTTGTCGAATAATTGAGCAAAGACAAGCGACTTAATCGTGGAACCTGGCTGGATATAGGAAACTGCGGCGTTGTCCTGACCGAAGCCAGTGTAATTAAAGTCACGGCTACCAACAAGTGCTACGATTTGTCCAGTCTGAACGTCTTCGACTGTTGCGGCGCCGTTACTAATTCGCACAGAATCTGGTCGACCTGTTGCAAAGAACGATTTCATTTCATTTTCAAGTTTCTCCTGAATTCGCCAGTCGAGGGTGGTTTTAATCGTCAATCCACCGCGTCCAACGACTGATTCGCCGAGTTCTTTACTCAACTGATTGCGAACCATCAATAGGAAGTGAGGAGCCTTAATATTCTCCAAGTGCTCAGTCTGCGGCTTAAGCGTGCTTAAAATGTCAATCTTTTTAGCTTTTTCAGCCTCGTCCTTGGTAATAACGCCTTGCTCGGCCATGTAATCCAGAACTGTATGTTGTCGGGCAATTAAAGCCTTATTTCCGGCAGTGTTATACGGATTGTAGTAAGTCGGATTCTGTGGAATACTAGCAATTAGCGCCGCTTCTGCTAGCGTCAGGTCCTTAGCGTGCTTACCAAAGTATGTCTGAGCGGCTGATTCTGCGCCGTTGCGACGACCGCCGTATGGAGATTCGTTCAGGTATAATGACAGAATTTGGTCTTTACTATACATGCGCTCAACTTCAATTGCGAGGATGATTTCCTTGATCTTTCGAGGAATACCGCTAATCGATCGGTCGCCGGCCTCATCTGCGAAGAAGACTTGCTTGACTAGCTGCTGTGTCAGAGTCGATCCACCCTGGACTTGGCGTCGTGAAGCGGTTGAGAGCATTGCGCGGAACATGCCGCTAATACTGATGCCGTGGTGATTGTAGAAGTTTCGGTCCTCAATTGCGACAGTGGCTTTTTTCAGATAATCGCTAATCTGGTCAGATTCGACAACCAATTGATAATTACCTGTACCTTTATCTTCCCAAAGCAGATTATCATTGCGGTCGTAATATTTAGTGACGGTCGTTTGAACGCGCTTAGCAAGCTCGCCAGGGCGAATTTTATCTAGATCCTTGCGGAAGTAAGCGAACATTCCGCCGATAAGTAGCAACATCAACAAAATACTGACGCCAAGAATTTTCAGCGCCATCAGTCCGCCGCGCTTGGAGAACCAATATTTCGCTAGTCGCTTCGGATGTAATCGATAAAAGAATCGCTTTACGGGATGTTTCGGCAAAGTCGCCAAATATTCCGCTCGTTCGCGCGCGTCCTTATCTTTTTTAGTCTTATGTTTCTGCGCCAAATTGGCATATAAGTTCATCCGTTTCGACGGAGATTTCTTATCGCTTGAGCCGTGTCCGGCGGTGCTTATCGTAGTCTTTTTCTTCACAATTCTATTATATCACGCATATGTTTCGCTTCAATTGTAAAATTGCTATACTAATATGTAGAAAAGGAGTGATATGAAATTATCAGAAGAATTACAATGGCGTGGATTCTGGAATCAGACCACATTTACTGACGACAAACTTATCGATTCGGAGAATTTCACGCTCTATTTGGGGACGGATCCTTCGGCAGACAGCTTGCATGTCGGGCATTTGGCAGTTTATATGATGGTTCGGCATTTTTTGGAGCGCGGTCACAAGGTGTTTTTGTTGGTTGGTGGCGGCACGGGAATGATTGGCGATATGCGCGACACGGAAGAGCGAAATCTGCTTCCGTATGAGGAAATTGAGTATAATAAGCAAGCCTTAAAATCCCAAGTTTCGCGAATCTTTGCTGGACGAGATTTTACTTTGGTTGATAACGCTGATTGGTTGGCTGAGCTGGAATTGCTGCCGTTTCTTCGCGATATCGGTAAGAATTTCAATATGGCAGATTTGGTGAGCCGCGAATTTTTCAAGGCGCGCATTAACAACGGTAAAGGTTTGAGTTTTGCGGAGTTCACTTACACTTTACTTCAGGGCTATGATTTTTGGCATCTATTTAATCAATATGGCGTTAATCTGCAAATTGGTGGATCGGATCAATGGGGTAATTTATTATCTGGCGTGGATCTGATTCGTAAAAAAGAAAACACTGAAGTCTACGCAATGACTGCACCGCTTCTTATCAATAAGTCGACTGGTCGTAAATTCGGCAAATCCGAAGGTGGCGCGGTTTGGCTTGATGAAAATAAAACCAGTGTCTATAAATTCTACCAATTCTGGCTGAATGTCGATGATGAGAGCGCGATTGAATATATGAAGATATTTACGATGTTGGATCGCGATACAATTGAAGCTATTGCTGAAAATCATGCCGTAAATCCTGGTGCTCGTTCGGCGCAGAAGGTTTTGGCTCGTGAAATTACTGACATTGTTCACGGTAGCGCGCGTCGTGAATCTGTTGAGCGTGTGAACGAAGTTTTATTCGGTGGTGGCGATTTTAAGAAATTGTCGGATGATGATTTAGGCGCTTTGGCTGAAGAAATTCCTTGCGTTGATACTGGAATTGATGTGATTGAAGCGCTGGTAGAATCCGGTGCGGTTGGCTCTAACGGCGAAGCAAAGCGATTGTTAAAATCTGGCGCCATTAGCCTAAACGGCGAAAAACTTGCCGAAAATAAAGTCGTCAATGACACGTCGTTATTAAAGAAGGGCAAAAACACGTTCGTATTAATTATGGAAGGGGACGAATAATGAAGAAAATTATTGGTTTTGATTTGGACGATACGCTAGCAATTACAAAATCGCCAATTAGCGATCGTATGGCGGGGATTCTTAGCCGATTGCTTGAGAATTATGACGTTTGCGTGATTACTGGCGGTACGTTTCAACAGATAAAGAAGCAAGTGATTGATAGGCTGAACGTTACTCCAGAGTTGCTTCAGAAGTTCCATGCGATGCCGACTTGTGGAACTCGATATTATCGATTTGACGCCGCTGATGATGAATGGAAAATTCAGTATGCGAACGATTTGTCTGACGAGCAAAAAACTCAGATAACTGCGGCGCTGGAAGAAGTTGCGAAGGAAATGGGTATTTGGTGTGAGAATCCTGCGGGTGAAATAATTGAAGATCGACATAGCCAGATTACTATGTCGGCTTTGGGTCAACAGGCTACACCTGAAGATAAGTATGCGTGGGCTGAAAAATATAAGGATGTCCGTCCGATATATCGCGACAAGGTGGCGGAGAAGCTGCCTGGGCTTGAGGTGCGAATTGGTGGTACGACCAGCACTGACATCACGCTTCCGGGAATCGATAAGGCTTATGGAATTGGGCGGCTACTCGAATTGAATGGCTGGTTGAAAGAAGAAACGCTATTCTTTGGCGATAAAATTGAAGAAGGCGGCAATGATTTTCCAGTGAAGCAAATGGGCGTAGATTCAATTGGTGTGAGGGGTTGGGAAGATACGGCCTACGCTCTGGAAGGTATCAACGCCGTTTCATAGATGAAACTAACAACTCCTCTTGAGCAAATTAAAGGCGTCGGGCCGAAAACTGCTCAGGCTCTAGCGGCAGCTGGTCTTAAAACGATTTCTGACGCTTTGGATTTTTTGCCGCGAGCATATGACGACTATTCGACCGCGGTTAATATAGCAGATCTTCAGCCGGGAAAAGTTACGGTTAAGGCGTGCTGCGAGTCGGTTTCGACACGTATTGTTCGGCGTGGACTTAGAATCACGACCGCAGTTTTGGCGGATAAATCAGGCAAGGTTAAGGCGGTTTGGTTCAATCAACCGTACCGCGAAACGCAATTAAAATCTGATGCAGAATTTATTTTTTCTGGTCAATTTGGTATGCAATATAATCGCTATCAAATCAATAATCCGTCCGTCGAGCTAGCAAAAGAAGTTGCTAAGACAACGATAGAAAGCGCATCTGGAATTCAGCCGGTTTATAAATCGATAAAAAATATCCGCCCGAAAACCGTGCAAGATTTGATGAAAAATATTCGTCCAATTATGGATTTTTTGCCCGAGACTTTGCCGGAAAATATTATTCAGCACCAAAAATTGGTTAGTCGTTCCGAGGCGGTTAAGTTTCTTCACGCGCCAAAAACTCGCGAGGAAATTTCCCGTGGTCGTGAGCGTCTGGCGTTTGAGGAGTTGTTCGAGATAATTTTGGCGGCGCAATTTAATAAGCAAGAACAGACCAGATTAACAGGCTGGAAGATTCCGTTTAATAAGTCGGTCGTGAAGAGTTTTGTTGACCAATTGCCGTTTCCTTTGACGAACGCTCAGCGCCGAGCTGCGTGGCAAATTCTGCAAGATTTGGAATCTGATCATCCGATGAATCGATTGTTGCAAGGAGATGTTGGCTCGGGAAAAACTGTCGTTGCGGGACTAGTGGCTACGGAAGTGGCTAAGGCTGGTTTTCAAACGGCAATTATGGCGCCGACGGAGATTTTGGCGCAGCAACACGCGAAGACGCTTGACGAGTTATTATCGCCATTCGGCGTGTCTGTTGCACTTCTGACGGGTCACGTGAAAGGTGCGGCACGCAGTCAATTGTTGGACAATTTGGCTAGCGGTAACATTGATGTTGTGGTCGGTACGCACGCGCTAATTCAGGAAAAAGTTGCGTATCATAGACTGGGATTTGCGGTGATTGACGAACAGCACCGATTTGGCGTGAAGCAACGACAGGCTTTATTGGAAAAGTCTGATTTTATGCCGCATCTTTTAAGTATGACCGCCACGCCGATTCCGCGCAGCCTGGCGCTGACATTGTACGGAGAGTTGGACATTTCTATTCTGGACGAGTTGCCCTCTGGTCGCCAGCCGATTCAGACTAAGATTTGGTCGCCAGCATCAGCTCCGAAGCTTTACGAATCGATTGAAAATGAGATAGCCAAAGGTCGTCAAGCTTACGTTATTTGTCCGTTGATTGATGATAATCCAGACAATGATAAGAAATCGGTGGAGGCGGAATATAATAAATTGTCCAAAACTATTTTCAGCCATCGTCGAGTTGGATTGTTGCACGGAAAGCTTCCTGCCGAAGAAAAAGCTGAAGTGATGCAGAAATTTGCGGACGGTGAGTTGGATATGCTAGTCAGTACGACCGTGGTTGAGGTTGGTGTGAATGTGCCGAATGCGACGGTGATGTTGATTGAGAATGCGGACAATTTTGGATTGAGCCAGTTGCACCAATTGCGTGGGCGAGTTGGGCGCGGGAAACATCAGAGTTTTTGTCATTTGATGATGAGCAGCCACGACAAGCCGAGCCAAAGACTTCGGGAGATTGAGAAATCTCATGATGGATTTTATTTGGCGGAGGTTGATTTGAAATTGCGTGGACCTGGCGAGATTTACGGTAAAATGCAACACGGGGATTTGAACTTGAAAATTGCCTCGCTGGCGGATACGGCGCTGATTACTCGCGCTCAAGTCGAAGCTGAACGCTTTGTCAAAGAGGGACAAGATTTGCTACAATATAATCATCTGGCGCACGCCGTCAGTCGCTATCAGCGATTAACTGTTTTAAATTAATATGTACGCAGGAACAACAATTAGGGATGGCTCTGGTCGATTTATTGGCGTCCACCAAAAAATAGATCGAGTCGCAAGGAAAAATATAGAACCAATTCTTCCTGATTGGTGTGATTTTCCTGACATTAAAAACATTCTTCATTTTGAGGGCAAGAATGGTCCTGATGGTGTCAAGCGAAAGAGTCCGGCTGTGGATGAGCCTTGGCACTTTATAAATCCGGACGATCCGAATGACACTGCACTTTTGGAGATGATTGACGGACATATTGGCAATTTAGTTAAGGCGCTACGAACAAATAATTCCGAGCGAGCGGCGTTTGAGGCGGCTTGGATGGCACACGCGATTACCGATGGTTTGACTCCGGCTCATCATTTTCCTCTGGAGCAAGCTATGGCGGAACTTCGCGGTGGTGAAGGACTGGAGACGCGAACCTCAATTTTGAAGAAAAATCTCATGAAGGGCGACAATGGAATCGAGCTAATTAAGAACAACTGGAAATTCTGGGGCGCCAAAGGTATGATGACAACGCACGTGGCGTTTGAGGCTGGCGTGGCTAGTGTGGTATCGTATCCGCGTTTTAAGGACGCAATTCCGAGTGACGATGAGATATTGCAAGTAAAAAATCACAGCTATCGTGAGTATTATTTGGATCAAGTTCACGCCGTGGCATCGATGAAAATGTATGACAATTTTATCAAGAGTGGCTGGACGACGGATCTTGCTTGGCAGACAAATCACGAACTAATGCCGATTATTATAAAGTCGGTGATGTTGGGCTGGCTGGCGTCTGTTTGGAAGCTTGAGGCAGAAAAAAGTGAGAGTTAGGATTATCTCTGGCGAATTTGGCGGACGATTCATAAAAACTCCGCCCGGCTCAACGACGCATCCTATGGGCGAACGAGTGCGCTCGGCTATGTTCAATTCTTTAGGTGAATCGATACGCGGTGCTCGAGTTTTGGATGCTTTTGCGGGGTCTGGTGCTGTTGGGTTAGAGGCATTAAGTCGCGGCGCAGAGTCGGTGGTTTTCGTGGAGCGAGATCGAGTCGCTCAGCGAGTAATTGCTGAAAACATAAGCATTTTGGGTGTCGAAGAAAAATCTATTGTAATAAAAACAACGATAGTAAATTGGTTGGAAAGCCCGAGTTCAACAGGGGAGTTTGATATTATTTTTGCTGATCCGCCATACCATAATCCACAGTTTTCCACAGTTTCTAAGCTAATGAGACTACTCAAACCGGGTGGATTTATGATATTATCACATCCAGGAATAGGTGAGGTGCCGGTTCAAGACAAAACTGTTGTGGTGGACAGTCGTAGTTATGGGGAGGCGCACCTCACCAAGTTCCTGCGATTGAAATAAGTTTCTGGTAAACGTCCTGATAGCTGTCAGGACGTTTTTTTGTTGTATAGCAAAATTTCTGGGTTTTTACGGCTATAGAGCCACTGTGTATTTAGATGCGCTTTCCGTACGTCGTCGCAATTCACTATTTATATCTTCAAGTATGGAAGTTGCCTCATCTACGCTTAGTTTTCTTGCTCGTAATTGCTCGACTATATCTGAATGTAGTTTTAGCAATTCTTCCATCAATAAGGCCTCCAGTAAGGCTCCTTCTCCTTTTGCGTCACAGACTTCTCTTCTATTGATTTCCATTGTTTATATTTTATAATAATTATTCTATTAATGCAAGCGGCAAACTGATGATGGGGCTGTTTCGTTTAATGGTGTTGTGAAGTTAACTCTACCGCTACATCTGGTGGTGTCGTATAATGGTTTATAGATAAAGTGAAAAGAGGAGGAATGTAGAGAAATGCCGTGTATTGATTATGGTCCGAAAGGGACAAATACAGATGCGCAGTTGGCAGCATTGAATAATGATACGAGGAACTTCGGCTTTTGTGGGAAAGCTAGCAAGGTCGGTGACGAGAAGTTAGAGAACGATACGATAGAATCTAGCCAAAACAGTGATCCAGGTGTTCTTGATTACTATCCAGATTTGGAAGCTCTCACCGAGGCTGCCGACGATGAGAAAACTAAAAAGAAAATGGCAGATCTGGCGGCTCGATGTGCGGGCATTTATCCTATGGGAGAATGTGATCTAAAAACGGGAACGTTGTTCTAGTTGAACGTTTTTGCTGCTAGACAATAAGTAAAACTCCGCAATATCCTGGAATTGTCATTTGGAGATTTTTTGCGGTAATTAAATCGACAGAGTGAGTTGAGGCAATGATCTTGGCGTTTTCTGGAATGGAAAAGCTTTGTTCTGCGTCCGCGAAATTGATGAAAATATAAGCACGTTGACCGGATAACTCTCTTTTTAACCCGAGAATAAATCCGTTGCCAGTGTTTTGCACGATGCTTAAATTGCCATTTTTAAGAATCGGGAAGGTTTGGCGTAATTTTAATAATTTTCGGTGCATATTAAGCAGGGAGTCGTTTGTGGTTTTTTCGCTATCAACGTTGATTTTCGTGTGATTTTCATTAACAGGAAGCCAAGGTTTTACGCTTGAAAAGCCCGCAAATTGCAAATCATTCCATTGCATTGGCGTGCGTTCCAAATCTCGACTATCAACAACAGAATTGGCAGGACTAAAATTATCTTGAATGTCATCAGTGGTTAATTCTCCGTTCGTCATGCCAATTTCGTCGCCGTAATACACTACGCTAATTCCTGGAGTGAGGAGATTTAAGAAGCTGAGGGCGCGGGCGCGTTCTTCGCCCAATCTGGATGTGACTCGCGGCTGATCATGATTTCCGATGCAGAAAAATGGCGTGGTTGAATTTGCTGATTGTAGGTAATTTTCGATTTTTTTCTCAATATTTTTAGCGTGCCATTCATTATCGCGATATTCCATAAAAAACGCCGAGGCTTTCGGGTGGACTGTCAGGATTTGGCTGTATTGATGATAAATATCGCCCAGCTTATCGTCGGGATAAAATTCAAACACCATTTGCTTGTCGTCATATTCATCACAGACTGACGCCAATTCTTGCAAATATTCCTGAAAATGCGGTCCCATTTTACAGTGGTCGTGAATAAACGCTCCGTAATCGTTTGGGTTGCCATAAAAATCAGGATTTGGAGAATCGTCTTTAAGGTCAGGGTCTTTGGAGATTCCCCAAATTGCATCGACGCGCATTCCATCGACGCCCATATCAAACCAAAATCGCACTATGTTTTTCATTTCAGCACGCACTGCGGGATTGTCCCAATTAAGATCTGGCTGCGTTTTCAGGAACGAATGCAGGTAAAATTGCCCAGTGTGCTCGTCAAATTCCCACGAACTGCCGCCAGACAAACTTCGCCAATTGTTAGGCTCGCTATTATCTTTTCTGTCGCGCCAAACATAGTAATCACGCTTGGGATTGTCACGCGAAGATCTGGATTCTTGAAACCACGGATGTTGGTCTGAAGTGTGGCAGGGAACGAGGTCGATCATAACTTTAATGTCGAGATCATGGGCTTTTTTAAGAAGCGCCTGAAAATCGTGCATTTTTCCGAAAGTCGGATCAATTGCTCGATAATTTGCGATATCATAACCAAAGTCAGTCAGCGGTGATACGAAGAACGGGGAAATCCAAATCGAATCGATACCCAGCCATGATAAATAATCAAGCTTCTCGGTAATGCCGTTCAAATCACCAATTCCATCGCCATTCGTATCCAGAAAACTGCGTGGATAAATTTGATAAAGAGAGGCGACATCTTGCCAGGTTTTCATGATTTAAGTATAAGCGAGATGATAGGGAAAATCAAAACAAACAAATTACATGTGATGATAATGATGAGTCAATGCGTGACCCTTGCCTCGGCGTAACAAATATAGATTGACGGGATATGATACGGCAAACGCGGCGAGCATACAAATTAGCCGGCTAACCCAATAAATCGGATGAGCTAAGTTCTTATCCATGGCGCCTGGAATGATTAGCATGATTATGTTGTCTACGACGGTCATTGACAGTATGGATAATGTGTCGGCAGCGAAAACTAACTTTAAGGATTTTATGAGCGATAATTTGGCGCGTACTAATGGTATGATTGACGCGGTGTAGCCGGAGATGAAAGCTAAGACTGACGCTAAAATGACCGTAGTATGTGGCGCAAATCCAGCGTGCGTGCCGATGGTAACGCCAATCATCTCACCAATCATACATCCCGCCAGGCAGTGCAAACTTGCCGCTAGCGCCATACGTTTGGCTGAATTTTTTGTATTGCAATGATTATGATTATGAGATTCGTGATTCATTATTTTGTCCTTATATTATTTAATTCATATAAATTGAGTAATTCTTCTATCGCTTTACTTTGTTGAGCTTCGTCGCCGGACGTCATTTTATCGGCAATGTGCGTGCGGAGATGTCGCTCCAGAATAAGTTTATTAAGCGACGCTAATGACTTTTGTATTGCTAGACTTTGGGTTAAAACATCCATGCAATACGCGTCGTCGGTAATTTGCTTCTCGAGTCCGCGCATTTGTCCTAATATGATCTTTGTGCGGTGCAGGGCTCGTCGTTTGATGTCTGCTGTATCCATAAAACAATCATATACCCCCTGGGGGTATTATGTCAAATGTAATTAGCTATCTAAGGACTAACATACGAAAAAACCACCCGCTCGGATGGCTAAATATGAAAAAGGTGTTTTCTGGGCAAGGACGAATACTGTTATGACAGTGGAGGTGTTGGTGTTTCGTTTATGTGGCAAAGCTGCCGCGTTTAAGTATCTTAACCTCGTAGGCTATTGGTAAAACTTAAAGACTAAACCTAGTCAATAAGTCTTTAAACTCTTGTTTTATAATACCTCGCCAGGTAGCAGTTTCACTTGCAGATTTACCCAAATGATCCTTGTGGTAAAGCAGTAAAACACGAACGGTGCGATCATTATGATTTACATATAAAATCGCTCTGTTTCCAGAGTCTTTTGCAGATTGTTTGCGTCCTGCAACGGCAAACTCATGTTTGATAATCCATTCCTTGTTGTCGTCAGTTCGATGAATCGGAGGATTTGTTCTTCCATTAAGCACTAGCTGGTCAATGTGTGCAAACTGCGCCACGAGTGCTCTGCGTGTTACGAGCCATTGATTGCCGTAATCCTTTTTGAACGCTTTGGCGTAGTGGCGTTCGGAGTAATCTTCAAATAGTACACGGTAGTTATCAATAAACACGGCTCGGCTCTTCCTGGGTAATTAGCTCGTAGGGTATATATTCGTTTTGCCTACATACTTGCCAAGGAAGCTGCGTGTGTGTGAAGTGTACGATTTCTTTTGTATTTGAGTCTTTCCATTTTTGTGCAATTTTATCAATCAAGTCAAGTTCACTAGTCGAGAGATGCTGAGGCGGAGTATCTTGCGCAGATCGCGTGAGATTGAGCCATTGAGCCTCATCGCCAACCTTGAGTGATACTTTACCTTCATCAATAAGCTCATCAACAATACGAAAATACTGGTCGGGTACTGGACCATACTGCAAGCGACGGTACTTCATGCCACTCATCGGTTGCAAATGCTCATAATACCATGCGAAGTCTGCAAGGTAGATAAGTTTTGCGAGTAGCGTCTTCGTTGCGCTTTTGCCTGCGTATTCCGTATAGCGACGCAGCGTTTCCACTATCATTTCGCGGTATTTCTCGTAATTTGGGATTTCTTGTGATAAAAGATCAATGATATCGACACCAAGAAAATCAGCAAGTTTGCCTAGTTCTTCACTGCTCAGTTCACGCTCGCCTTTTTCGGTGGCTACAACACTACTGCGACTCACATCAATCGCTTTCGCCACATCATCTTGTGATAGTCCGTAGATCGCCCGGAGTTCGCGTAGATTCTTTTCAAGAGTCATTTTGCTTCCTTTCTCTTATATGTACAGTATACTACATCGCGCGTAACTATGTCAATATTACGACTATTTGTTTGTATAGTTGACATATAAGTGTGCAGTTGTGATATAATGAGAATACGAACCTGTAAAACACAAACGGTGGAGCTGTGTGGGCGGGTCGTCAAAGCGGAGGGTACCCGTCCGTAATACAACGTTAGAATAGTAAAAGTACTGGCTCGCGCCAGTACCAGTGTACAAGATTTGCTTCCCTCGTACACTCCTATTCTAGCACAACAACAATGTTGAGCCATATAAAAAAGGAGAAAAATCATGGCATACAATCATCAATACACTCCGCTTTTGCGAGTACTAACCAAAAAACAATATACAGAACAACAAAAAATTGACGTATGGAATAAGGCACGTATAGTACAAGGCTATAACTCTGCATACGTTCGTGCCGACGTGTGTGGTGCGCTCATTGAATGGGGGAGTTACGGAGATACAACAAGTAGATGTGGCTGGGAGATTGACCATATCATACCTAAATCGCTCGGAGGTACTGATGTCATCACTAACTTGCAACCGCTACAATGGCAAAACAACCGCGCAAAGGGTGATAGTCTTTCGCTCAACTACTGTGTAGTGAGGAGCTACTAGCTATGATTGACTTAACAATCACATCAGACCCAGATAAGAATGGTAACTACAGGCTCCAGTGCCCGCAGTGCCTCATATCGTTCTTTGCGCCTATTGCTAAAGATGACAAAACTGGTGAACTACAGGACATCATCTGCGAGAATTGTCATCACGCCGCCGAACCACTGATGTTTATATATACGGCAAACAAAGAGCAGGCCGACGCAATGGTAATGAACTACGCAGAGTGCGAGATGAAGAATATGCTCAAAAAAGCGTTTCGTGGCTCAAAGTACATCAAGATAAAGTAAAATCTATTTGGCAGACACTCGTCGCACTACGGCTTAATTAAACAGGCGTGATGTGGGGCGATTTACAACAATATTTTGGTGGGCGATGATTGCAGATATAGAAGTATTGAATCAGCTATTTTATGTGTAACCATTATGTTTTGTGCGCGAAAATATGGCTCAAGTATCGCAAGCGTTGCACCGGTCGGGAACAACACGGGCAGTATCTGGCTTACAATTCGCTCATCGTCAAAGAGCTTACGGAATGTGCGTAGCGGTAGATCTTTTATCTCTTCGGCAGATTCTTTGGGGCTACTGTCAAAATTCACGTTTGGTAAGTCTGGTATGTCTTGACGCCATTTTTGTAGATTATTCATGATATCAGGCCAAATATGAGATAGGTCGAGTTGATTGAACATGTCTTGGCCATATGATACCGATAAGTGCACACCCCATGATTCTTGCAATTTTTGCAATTCTGGCTGATAGAAATTTCTGTTCTTGACAAGGCTTGGGTCTATGAAGTAGAAAAATCCCCACTTCACATTATCCCCATAAATATCGATAAGTGCTTCGAGTTTCTTTTCGAAGTTGCTAATCTGCCCACGTTTTTTGGTTGAATCATGGTCGTCGCGTACCTTTTGCTCAATGAATAGTACTTTGTCATCTTTGACGAGCAGCTGATCTATGTCGAGAGTGTCACCTTCTTTTGATGTAATCTTTTGCGGTAACGGCTGCCAGCCCTCGTTGATAAAGTATTGCTTGATTGCCACCTCGAACGCGTCGCCAAAACGGATTTCATTTGACTGCAACAGGTTTTGTAACAATTTTGCCTCTGGCTTGGTCGGGCGGAATAGCCCCACGTATCTATCGGGGTACTCGGCGACTTTCTTGAGTAAATCGGGTTTTGACTTTGCGAATATTTTTTCATTAAAAATTTTCTTGAATTTTTCGTAATCAAGCATGGTTTTTCTCCAAATACTGCTGTCGAATTTCATCAATCAACACATCATTGACATACCAAAATGTCCAGCCATTGCATGATGGCTGATTTTGTAGGGCTGCGCCAACCTTGTGAATAGAACCCTCTACATCGCCGCTTTTTAGCGAGCCATTTGCAGTAACAGTCGCCGAGTATTTACCGTCTTTACTTGTAAGTATCGTTCCACTCTTGATAAGTCCGACATCAACCAATAAACCGAAAGCGACGCGCGGTGCTTTGGCTTCGAGTCTGCTTGATACAAGCGTTTTCTCTAGCGGTACTGTTTCATCAAGGCGTTTTTCCGCTACTTTAATGTATTTATTGTCGCGTTCAATTCCAATGTAACTACGCCCCAGCTCTTTAGCAGCTACTGCAGTCGTTCCGCTTCCTAAAAATGGATCAAGGATGATATCTCCAGGATTCGATGTTGCATTAATGATTCGACGAAGTAGGGCTAGTGGTTTTTGTGTTGAATGTGCTTTTTCTCCATTGAGTTTAGCACGCTCTTTTCCGCTACAAATAGGAATTAGCCAGTCGCTGCGCATTTGTTTATCCTCATTGTGTGTCTTCATGATTTTATAATTGAATGTTGGTTTTGACTTCTCGGATTTGCTAGCCCAAATTAGTGTTTCATGTGAATTATTGAAGCGTGTGCCTTTGAAATTTGCCATAGGGTTTGTTTTAATCCATAGAATATCGTTTAAGATCCAATAATCAAGGTCTTGGATAATTTTACCGACACGAAATATATTATGATAGCTGCCAATAACCCAAATTGCACCATTGTCTTTGAGCGCTCGACGACATTCTGTGAGCCATTTGACTGTAAAGGAGTCGTAAGCTGTAAAATTATCATACTTATCCCAGTCGTCATTGACCGCGGCTACTTTTGTGTTATTCGGTCTCCATAAATCGCCTTTGAGCTGCAGGTTATAGGGTGGGTCGGCAAAAATTAAATCTATTGATTTGTCTGGTATGGTTTTTAGTATTTCAATGCAGTCACCTTGGATTACGACATTTGTCTCTAGTGATTCTATACTCATGGACGCCTTTGAGTTAGTTGCTATTATGTGAGTATTTATTGTCCGTAATAAAAAACGGACACCTACTCTAGGCGTCCAACCAACAATTGGGATTCAAACCAAATGTCTTTCGAGCAAGTGCCCGTTTTTCCTGGTTTGAATACCAAAAATATTAGGTAATCCCTAAGTGTTATATTGTTGGTTGGACTCTTTTATTATAGCACTTTTGTTGTATATTGGCGGGTATAAATACGAAAAACCACCCGTTCGGATGGCTAAATATCTGATTGGTGCGGGTAAGGAGACTCTAACTCCTGGCCTCTTCCATGGCAAGGAAGCGCTCTAACAACTGAGCTATACCCGCATGTTGTTCACGATCTATTGTAGCAAAGTCGTGAATGAAATGCAATATTTGGTGGCTCCTCCCAGACTTGAACTGGGGACACAAGGCTCTTCAGGCCTCTGCTCTACCAACTGAGCTAAAGAGCCACAAACTTGCTATTTAATTGTACTAAAGTTGTCGCTATCTGGCAAGGGTGTTATAATTTTATCGAGCGCGGGTGTCGTATAGCGGCTATTATGTGACCTTCCCAAGGTTGAGATGGGAGTTCGACTCTCCCCATCCGCACCAGAAATCATAAAGCACTCCGTAAAATTACAGAGTGCTTGTTTTATTGATAAATGTTCTATTTTTTACCACCACGAATTGCGTCGATGAGCTCGATAGGGAATAACATCATCGTCTTTTGGCTTGGCTCCGTGGAGATTCGCTCTAAGGTGTTCAATGTTCGCAGATTGATGGCGCCTTGAGTTTTTGCTAGGATTTCTGCGGCCTGAGCTAATGTCTCAGCTGCAGCCTTTTCACCGTCAGCGTTGATGATGTTGGCGCGGCGCTCGCGTTCTGCCTCAGCTTGTTTGGCCATGGCGCGCTTCATATCGCCAGGAAGTTCGATATTCTGAATCTTAACGTTTTCGACATCGATGCCCCATTTGTCGGTTTCGGCATCAACAATTTCCTTGATCTGCTGGGAAATTTCTTCGCGCTTGGCGAGCAAATCGTCCATATCAACATTACCGGTGACGTCACGCAGTGCCGCTTGGGCAAATTGACTAGTCGCGTAAATATAGTTCGTGGTTTCCAGCACGGCTTTTGGTGCGTTGATAACTCGGAAATAAACCACCGCATCAACGCCGACCGTGACGTTGTCTTTGGTGATGACTTCTTGTTTTGGAACGTCAATTGGAGTTGAACGAATATCGACCAACATCATCGTCTGCAATCCTGGAATAACAACTCTTAATCCTGGTTCGCGAACACCAGTAAATTTACCGAGCGTCAAAACTACGCCGCGCTGATATTGATTAACGATTTTAATGCCGCTTAGCACATAAAGCCCGATAAACGACAAGATTATTATTACGAATGCTTCCATTTTTCCTCCTATTTATATAGATCTATTGTAGCATTTTGTGCGAGGAAAGTGTAAGCGGCGGAGGCTTTTTGGCTTTACGAATTTCGCGATATAATGGGAGTATGAGTGATAGTAGGCAGCCGCTGGCTGAACAGATGAGACCGCAGACGCTGGACGAGGTGATAGGGCAGAGTCATTTGCTTGGTGAGGGCGAGTTATTGAGGCGAATCGTTAAGAATGGCGAGCCGGTCAGTTTGATATTGTGGGGTCCGCCGGGAACTGGAAAGACGACGTTGGCGCGGATTATTGCGCGCGAAGTGAAGGCGGAGTTTATTGAGCTGTCGGCAGTTACGAGCGGAAAAAAAGATGTTGAGCAAGTAATTGAGCATGCCCGTCAAAATTGGAATTTAGGACTCAGGACAATTCTATTCGTTGACGAAATTCATCGTTTCAATAAGGCGCAGCAAGACGCGTTTTTGCCGCATGTTGAGAGTGGGCTAATTACGTTAATCGGTGCGACGACCGAGAATCCGAGCTTTGAAGTCATTACGCCGCTGCTGTCGCGTTCGCGAGTTCTGGTTCTTCAGCGATTGACAAAAGATGAAATTGTGTCGGTGTTAAAAAGAGCACTGAAAGTTCTGAAAAAGTCCAAGCAAGTTTCGCCCAAAGCCCTGGACTATTTGGCGGAATTATCGGATGGCGACGCAAGGGTGGCGCTGGGCAATTTGGAATTGGCGCTGAGTTTTAACGAAAAAGTAACGCCGGAAGTGGTTAAGGCGGCGGCTCAGAAGCGACTTCCGGGCTATGATAAAAAAGGTGATTCGCATTACGACGTAATTTCCGCTTTTATCAAGTCGCTAAGAGGCAGCGACGCGACGGCTGCGACATATTATTTGGCGCGAATGATTGACGCGGGCGAGGATCCGAAGTTTATTGCTCGGCGAATGGTGATTTTTGCGTCGGAAGATATCGGGCTGGCGGGCAATGGTGCGCTGAGCTTGGCAATTGCGACGTTTGAAGCTGTCGAGCGCGTCGGTCTTCCGGAGGCGAAGTATAATTTATTCCATTGCGCTATTGCGTTGGCTCGTAGCCAGAAGTCGCGTGAAATTACCGATTTAATGTACAGCGCTTTTGAATTGGCGCACAAATATCCGAATTCTCCCGTGCCGTTGCATCTCAGGAACGCTCCGACCAAATTGATGAAAGATTTGGGCTATAACAAGGGTTACAAATGGCAAGCTGGCTTTAAGCATGACAAAGGATTTTTACCAGAGGAAATTAAGAATGTGGTATAATTGGCATATCAATATTCTTAAAAGGAGAAGTTAATATGTCAAAACAAGAACCTCAGCAGCCGCAATATGCGCCACAGCCTGATCCAAACGCACAATACGGTCCCGCACCGCAACCTCAGAACACGCCATATGAGCAGCAGCCAGTCAGCCAGCAATATTTTGCACAACCTCAAGCAGCGCCAGTGCAATATGTCGTGATGGCGGAATCCCTGAAGGGTGTTAAGGGTTGGTTAATGTTCTTTGTGGTTTGTTTCGTTATCGGTAGCCTTGTCAATACAGCAGTGTTTTTCCAGGCGATAATGAATCTTAGCCAGCCAGAGAACGTCATTTCTTTGATATTTTCACCTATACTAGTAGTCTTAGCTATTTGTGCAGTTGTGTTTATAGTAATGCAGAAGCGTCTTGGTAAGTGGCTAGCTATTGCTACGATCGCCACGGCTGGATTGGGCAATGTTGCAAATGCGGTAGTTATATATGCGTCTGGAAAGTCAGAAGTGGATGCCCCAGCATTTATTACTGCAATCATTACAATGCTAATAGTAGAAGGATTGGTAATCTTGTACTTCTTTGCTTCTCGCCGAGTCAAAGAAACTCTTGTCAATTAGCTGATGCTCACATGAAAAATAGCCGCCTCATTACGGGGCGGTTATTTTTTGGTTTACGCGATTATTGTTTCGCGGCGCGTTTTCGCTCGTTTGCGTCCAGATATCGCTTGCGAAGTCGTAATGATTTTGGCGTAACTTCCAAAAGCTCGTCATCTTCGATAAAGTCGATACATTGCTCCAGGCTAAACTGCGTAAATGGCGTCAATTGCACAGTTCCATCCGACGACTTGGAACGCATGTTGGTCAAATGCTTGGCTTTACAAACGTTGATTTCGATATCTTCTTGGCGATTGTAAATCCCGACAATCATTCCGGCGTAAACTTCCGTACCCGGCCCGACCAATAATTCACCGCGCGCCTCCGCCGCTTGCAATGCGTAAGGTGTTGTTGTGCCAGCCTCAAACGCAATCAAAACTCCATTGCGAGTCTTTGGTAATTTTCCGCCAAGCGGTTGATATCCGTGAGGCAGGGAATTCATAATCACCGTACCTCTGGTGGCGGTCAATAAAATATTGCGCAGACCAATCAGCGCTCTCGTTGGCAAAATGTAAGTCAGGCGAGCAGCGCCAGAGGTGGTCGTTTCCTGGGATTTCATTTCGGCGTGTCGCGCACCAAGTTCTTGGCTAATCGCGCCGATGAATTCGCTTCCAACTTCAATTTGCAATTCTTCAATCGGCTCTTTTTCGACGCCATCTTCGGTAATTGTAACAACTTGCGGTCGTCCAACTTCAAACTCAAATCCCTCACGTCGCATGGTTTCAATCAAAACACTCAAGTGCAATTCGCCGCGTCCAGAAATCGTAAAGCCAATTCCGTTTTCCTCAACGCGTAGCGCCACATTGGTCTCAAGCTCTCGCTTCAACCGGTCGCCAATTTGCCTGGATGTCGTAAACTCGCCTTCGCGCCCTTTCATTGGACTGGTGTTTGGTCCGAGGTACATGCTCAAAGTTGGAGCTTCAATGTCAATTGTTGGTAACGCTTCAGGTTGTTCTTTGTCGGCAATCGTATCGCCAATATGCGCGTCAGCCACGCCAACCAGCGCCACAATGTCGCCAGCAAAAGCTTCGTCAAGTTCCTCACGATTTAATCCGCGATAGCCAAAAACTTTCTCAATTCGTGCCGAACCCGCGACTTCGCCATTTTTCATCAAACTGACTTGCAAGCCACGCTTAACAGATCCGCGAGCAATTCGCCCAATCGCGTATTTTCCTTGGAATGTGTCATATTGTAGGCTGGTAACAAGCAATTGAAACGCGCCATCTTCTGTCACGTCTGGCGCTGGAATGTCGTTGATGATCGCGTCAAAAATTGGCGTTAAATCCGCGTCTTCGTCGGTGTTTGTAGGAATTTCTTTCCATGATTTTCCGTCGCGTCCGATTGCGTAATAAATTGGATATTGCAATTGAGAATCGTCGGTTGCTAGCTCCAAAAACAGATCGCTCAACTCGTCTTCAACTTCGGCAATTCGCCTGGCTGGCTTGTCAATCTTATTGATAATCACGACAGGCTTCAGTCCCAGCTCAAGCGCCTTCGCTAATACGAATTTGGTCTGAGGCATCGGACCTTCCTGTGCATCCACGATCAGCAGAACGCCGTCGGCCATATTCAGGGTTCGCTCAACTTCGCCTGAGAAATCGGCGTGTCCTGGTGTGTCGATAATGTTTATCTTATAATCGCCGTAAAAAATCGACGTTTGCTTGGCGGTGATAGTGATACCGCGCTCGTGCTCTTGATCGCCGGAATCCATAATCAATTCCTGGCTCATCTCGGCTTGGTTGTCGCGGAATGTTCGCGACTGCTTTAATAGCCCGTCAACCATGGTCGTTTTGCCGTGGTCGACGTGGGCAATAATGGCAATGTTTCGAATCTTGCTAGCGTCCTTCATAAAAATATGGCCTGATATTAGCACAGACCTTCCTTTAAGGTAATTATATCACGAAATAATAGAGGTGAAAAGTTTTTAGAAGATGGCGCTAAGAAGTGTATCTAATTATAGTTTGTGTTATTTTTTCGGTTGACATTAAATAAATAAAAAGTTAATCTGGCGGCGGCTGTGTTGATTTTTTTATGTCCATGTGATATAAATAATAAACTAATTTCATCAATGAACTTATCGATATAAGAGATGACTATTAAGGAGAGGATAATTTATGTCTGGCGAGCTACAGCCTTTTGATACTGAAAGATATGTTGAAGAATTGAGTCGTATAATTGGGGAGCTTGGAGACATCGCAACTAGAGGGTCAGGGTTAGATGCCGAAGTGAAAAAGCTTACATCGAAGGCTGAAGGTATTCTTGGAATATTGGGGTGCGTTTTGTGGTGCGCTACTTATCCTGACCGCGAAGAAGCGTTATCTGATGAGGATGCAGAGAGCGAATGGAAAATGGAATCTTTGCTAGAAGATATGGAATATAGAGACTATTATTTATAGCACAAGTTTCATGCTTGTTCCAATTATTAAAAATTGTCAAAAATGGTGGGAAATACAGGGCTCGAACCTGTGACCTCACGAATGTGAATCGTGCGCTCTAGCCAACTGAGCTAATTTCCCGTAATTACATCTGTCGTTTTATTTAACAAATTCGTGATGTGAGATAATTATAGTTCAGGTTTCAAGTCCTGACAAGTTACGCCGAGCATATTCTATTGACTTTTTTACGCAAGTGTGGTATAAATGAAAGTAGCTTTCGCTGATGAGTTGAGTAAATCCTTGTCCGAAAGTGAACTTTGACAGGCAATCGAACACAAGATGAGGTTTTATTTCTTTTTAACCCGCCATAAGAGAACTAAGATCTCATCTTGTGTTGTTAAGAGAACAATGCTTCGCTGCACACCCGCAGAGATGAGAACACCAGAAGAAAGGTGAAAACCATGCCTACCTATGCCGTAGAGGTGATTAGTCATCTCATCAATGACGCATATTCGAATTATCTCGAATTTAGTCGTCTCCTTCGTCAATGGGGAACTGCATCCCTGTCCCTAAAAGTTCCATCAGAGGAACAGCAGAGGTTTCGACAGATGAATCGCGATGCGATGGAGGCAATGAAGTCGATGAAGGACTACGCTGAGTCTCTGTGCCGCGAAAATTACGGCTCTTCGCTGACGCAAATCGGGGAAGAAGTTTACTCTCAGGCTCAAGTATGCATTGATGCTATTTCAGCTCGGTCTGAATGATGCATTGAGGAACTGCCATACAGAGAGCATGCGTATAAAACTTCTGTGGACAGTCATACGAACGCACTCCTTGAGCTACTCCGAAGGGTCAAGCGTGCAGGTGACATCTTGAAGAAGTCTGATGAATTCGAGTCCGTTCGGGCTTACCAACTTTATCAGTACTACAGGTACATCTCGTAGACGCCCCGTCTCTACATGACAGGTGATTGTTCTTTTACGATTGCCTGTCATGTAGACTCTGAACTTATAACATTAAAAATCACCCTAACTACGGGTGATTTTCTTATGGTGAAAAATTTCAGTTCTTGGTGCGGATGAAAGGACTTGAACCTTCACGCCGTGAGGCACATGCTCCTAAGGCATGCGTGTCTACCAATTCCACCACATCCGCATAACCCGATTATATCAAAACAAATTCTACTTATCAACTGCCCGCGCTTATGTTAAAATTGAAGTAACATACTAAGGAGGGTTGATGAATAAAGTTGCGAAATATTTGAATGAACATCTTAGTGGCGAAGTCGTGTCGCAGGATTTTGCATTGAGTCAAGTTGAAGTTGACAATGGACTTTTGGCGCGCCGACCAGAAATGATTGTTCGTGCGGCTAATATGAACGACATCAGGAAAGTGATGCGATTTTGTTCTCAATTGGCAGAGAAAGGTCATGTTTTACCTGTATTTGTTCGTGGTTGTGGCAATGATGAAACTGGCGCAGCGACGAATAAAGGTATTGCAATTGACGAAAAAACGTATATGAATCGTGTGATTGGTATTGATCCTCGCCAGCAACTGATTCATGCTCAAGCGGGGATTTCTCTTTCGGCAATCAACGCAACTTTGTCTACTCATAAAGGCTTGGGTCTGCCGCGAACTTCATATGTGGCGGAAGAAGGCACGATTGGTGGCGCAATTAACACAGCTCCGTCCGGAGTGTTATCTGGCGCGCATGGTCGTTTTGCTGACACGATTCAGCAGCTTGAAATTGTCCTAAGTAATGGTGACGTGATTCAGACTGGGCGCATATCTCGACGCGAATTAAGTAAGAAAAAAGGATTATCGACGTTTGAGGGCGAGATTTATCGAGAGATTGACAATTTAATCTCAGATAGCACCGAGCTGATTTCGCAAATGGATCCAGCTTTGCCAGATACGGTTGGCTACAGCGGGATTTCTCGAGTGAAGCAAAAAGACGGGTCGTTTGACCTGACACCGCTGTTTATTGGTAGTCAGGGAAGTCTGGGCGTGATTTGCGAAGTTATTATGAAGGCGCAATTTATTCGTCCAGAATATTCAGTCGTTGCCGCATCATATAAAAAGTTGCCAGACGCGCAATCAGCCGTGGAATTAGCGATGAAAAATAAGGCGTCGGCGGTGGAAATAATCGACGGGCGATTCTTCCGTCAGGCTGCGGTCGTCGGTAAAGTGGTTGAGTGGGCGCCGAAAGAATGCTTTAAGGGTGTGGTGGTCTTGGCTATCTTTGACGACTTTTCTGATAGAGCGCGTAATAAAGCCGCGAAGAAATTGACTCGAAAATTGGAATCATCAGAAGCGATTGACATAAAAACTCTGCACTTGGAAGAGCAGGATTTGTTCAGCTTACACTCTGTTTTGGCTTTGGCGGAAACTCCAAGCGAGCCGCATATGATTACGCCACGCGTTTTCTCAGGGATTTTAATGGCGCCAGAAAAGATTGATAGTTTCCTTAGTGAGTTGAAGTCGTTGGAATCTAAGTACGGCGTGGATTTGCCAGTTTTTGTTGATTTTTCAAGCGATTATATTTCTCTACATCCGACGTTTGATAGTAAAAAGGTGAGTGAACGCCAGAAGATTCTTCAGTTGTTGGCGGAAATTTCTCAGATTGTTGATAAGTATGAAGGTTCTTTTGCGGGCTTTGGTGGTGACGGAAGATTGAAAGCTAACTTTATTTATAAGAACCTGCCAGATGATGAAAAACAATTATACGCGAAGGTGAAAAAAATCTTTGATCCAGCTGGAATTTTTAATCCAGGAATTAAAGCGGAAGCTCAGCCAAAGGAGTTGGCGGCGGAGTTAAACGCGTGGTGTAAGCTTCGTAATCAAGCTTGATGTTGGGCGAGAATTGGGCTATAATTGACGCGTAGCCCATGCGGATGTGGCGGAATTGGTAGACGCGCTAGCTTCAGGTGCTAGTGTACGCAAGTACGTGAAGGTTCAAGTCCTTTCATCCGCACCAATATTTGACAATTTTTCACCATAAGAAAATCACCCATTCTCAGGGTGATTTTTAATAACATAAGTTCAGAGTCTACATGACAGGCAATCGTAAGAACAACCGCCTGCCATGTAGAAATTGGAAATTGCTAGAGTTCCATGACGAAACTCTGGGAGAGTCCCATGACGTGGAACAGAGACCTACGGATCATGATCTGGAGATCGGTCACCAAATCCGCCTCCTCTTCATCCTCCATGGGGATATTCCCCAAGGTTTTCTCGACGGTTTTGAATTCAAGTGCGGCCGAAATGGTCACGTCGAGGACCTTTTCTGCAAACGCTTCCTTGTTAATTTCCTCCTCGTCATACTCCTCACAAATGTGTGTGAGACCCACGAGATTTTCAATATGAGTCTCGGCTGAACGGACGGAAGCTTCGAAAAGGATCCCCTTGATGGGGTCTTGAAAATGGAATTCATCATCAAGGATGGCGCGCCTGAGACTATCCCAGTATAGCCTGGTTACCATAGCAAGCATGGTAAGGTTTTCCATGTAGGTGCTGAATTTCATGGTGGTATTCACCTTCCTGGTGTTCTCTCATCTGCTCATCTGCGGGAGTGCAGTGTATTGTTCTTTCAATACAAGATGAGATCTTATCTCTCTTATGATGGTTCTAAAAAAGAAATAAAACCTCACCTTGTATTCGATTGCCTGTCAAAGTACGCTTTCGGACAAGGATTTACTCAACTCATCAACGAAAGCTACTCTCATTTATACCACACTTGCGTAAAAAAGTCAATAGAAGGCTCTCGATTTTTGTTATTTATTCAAGAACTTTGATAAAATAACAGAGATGGAAGATAAAAGAAATGTCATTGATAAATTTAAGGGTCGGAGCGAATCGGAGATTATAAATGAGTTGGATTCTGAGGATCACGGTTTGATGATTGCGCTGGAAAATACCGAACGAGATTTTAATATGGGGACAATTGTCAGGAGCGCTAATGCGTTTGGCGTGCGGCAGATTTATGTAATTGGGCGCAGGCAGTGGAATAAGCGCGGCGCCATGATGACGGATAAATATCTTCACATTATGTATCTGGCGACGACGGAAGAGTTTGTTGAGAAAATGCGGACTGAAGGTAGGGAAATTATTGCGATTGATAATATCGAGGGTAGCGTGAATATGTCGCAAACGTCGTTACCAAAGCACGCGGTTTTGGTGTTTGGGCAAGAAGGTCCGGGGATTTCTGCGGAGCTGGCTGGCGCTGCGGATAAGATTGTGGCGATTGAGCAATTCGGCTCGACTCGCTCCATAAACGTCGGTGCGGCAGCGACTGTGGCGATGTATTGTTGGCTGCAGCAGAATGTGCTATAATAGTATCATGATTTTACCTAAATTCCATCATTCACACGTGTTGCCGAGGTAGGACTCTGATTTTTGATTGTACGCGCCGAGTTCTGCCTCGGCGTTTTTGATTGCTATAAATAAGAAATAATGACATAATGGAGTTAACATGAGCAGTTTATCTACACAAAGTTACAAAGGTTCGCGAGACTATTTTCCAGAGGAAAAGCGTCTGCAGAATTATATTTTTAATGTTTGGCACAAGACGGTTGAGAGTTTTGGCTATGAAGAATATGGCGCGCCGCTGCTGGAGCCGCTAGATATTTATTTGGCGAAGTCGGGTCAGGAATTGGCGGGCGAGCAAACATACGCTTTTGAAGATCGTGGCGGTCGAATGGTGGCGATTCGTCCTGAGATGACGCCGTCGATTTCTCGAATGGTGGCGGCTAAGCGTCAGGAATTGGCGATGCCTGCGCGGCTGTATTCCATTGCTAATTTTATGCGCTATGAACGGCCGCAACGTGGGCGTGAGCGTGAGTTTTGGCAATTGAACGCGGATTTGTTTGGTGTGGACGGCGCGGCGGCGGACGCGGAGATTATTGAGCTGAGCCACGCTAGCGTGATGAATTTTGGCGCCAAGCAAGAAATGTTTACCGTCAGGGTTAATAATCGCCAATTGATCAATCGTCTAATGAGTCAATTCTTGAAGCTGGATATTGTTGGTTCGACGATGATGATGAAGTTGCTTGATAGGAAAAATAAGATTCCTGCCGAAGAATTTAAGCGTCAGGCGATTGAGATTTTTGGCAATCAAGCGTCAGAGGGTTTGCCGAAGCTAGCAAAAATGATCAGCATTAAGTCTGTTGATGATTTGCCGAGCGAATTGATGGAAGATGAAAGTGTTAAGCAGCTTCGCGAAGTGATGAAATTGCTTAGCCAAAAAGGCATCACGAATGCGATGTTTGATGTTACTTTGATGCGCGGTCTGGACTATTACACGGGCATGGTTTTTGAGCTTTTTGACAATTCGCCAGAGAATAATCGAGCGTTATTTGGCGGCGGACGATATGACGGATTGGTCGGTCTATTTGGCGTTGAACCGATTGCTACGGTCGGCGTTGGAATGGGCGCGACAACGATGGAGCAATTTTTGGAAGTGCACGGCCTATTGCCTAAATTGGCGTCTAAAACAGATGTATATATAATTCCGGTGTCAAAAGAATCTATGGCTGGCGCGGACGATTTGGCGCGAAAATTGCGCAGTGAAGGTGTGCGAGCAGAACTGGATATCACTGGTAGAAAGATTGACAAGCAGATAAAAGCGGCGTTAAAAAAGCAAATTCCGTTTGCTGTGTTCGTGGGTGAGGATGAAATTGCTAGCGGCGCATACACGGTTCGAAACTTGGTGGAATCTGATGAGCAGAAGGTTGGCGCTGAACGAATCGTGACAATTGTCAAAGATCGTCGATATGATGGCGATGAAGACGCTCTGTTTGAGGTATAACCTGATATCTGTTATAATTAGTCTTTATGAAGACTACTGTAAAAAAACTATCAGATACTAAAGTTCAATTGACGATTTCTTTGGGCGCTAGCGAATTGGCTGACGCGGAGCAGGTTTCCTTGATGAAGTTGGCGCGTGACATCAAAGTTCCAGGTTTCCGCAAAGGAAAAGTTCCCGCAAGCATAGCCGCTAAGCACGTTGATCCGAATGCGCTTCAGGAGCAGATTTTGGAGAATGCTTTGTCAAAGGCGGTAGCTGAGGTGTTTTTGCAGGAAAAATTGCAGGCTTTGGATCGACCAAGCGTTGAGGTGAAGAAGTTTGTTCCTGGTTCTGAGTTGGAATTTACGGCTGAAGTTGAAGTTATTCCGCCAGTAAAATTGGGCGATTATAAAAAATTGACAGCGAAAAAAGAAGTAACCAAAGTCGAAGATAAAGATGTCGACGAGGTTATTGAACGAATCCGTAAAAACTATTCTGAAAAATCAGAGGTCAAGCGTGCCGCTAAGCTCGGCGACGAGGCTGTGATTGACTTTACGGGAAAGAAAGACGGCGTGGCGTTTGACGGCGGTTCAGCTAAGGAATATGGCTTGAAGCTTGGCGAAGGTCAATTCATTCCTGGATTTGAAGAAGGTGTGATTGGTCATAAGGCCGGTGAAGAGTTCGATTTGAAGTTGAAGTTCCCAGAGGATTATCACGCTGATAATTTGGCAGGTCAAGACGTTGTATTTACTGTGAAGCTTCACAAGGTTAACGAATTGAAATTGCCAGAACTAAACGATGAATTTGCTGCAAAATGTGGTCCGTTTACAGAGATGAAAGAAGTAAAAGAAGACATCAAGCGTGAACTTACCGCACAAAAAGAGCGTGAAGCTGACGAGAAATTTAAGGACGCGTTGGTCGGTGAGCTGACGGAAAAAAGTAAGGCGGCACTGCCAGAACTTTTGGTTGAAGATCAATTGCGATCAATCGAGCGTGACTTGACTCAGAATTTGATGTATAGTGGACTGAGTTTGGACAGCTATTTGAAGACTCAGGGCTTCAAAGATAAAGAAGAATGGACGAAGAAAGAGGCTCGTCCAGCGGCTGAAAAGCGCGTTAAGGCTGGCTTGGTATTGGCGGAATTGTCGAAGGAATTGAAGATTGATGTTTCTCGTGACGAGATTCAAGAGCAGATTAATTTCTTTAAGCAGCAATACGGCAAAGATAAGAAAATATTAGAGCAATTTGACAATCCAAACGTTCACCGCGACATTGCCAACCGAATGATTACAGATAAAACTGTCGCTAAATTGGTTGAATTAAACACGAAGAAATAAGGTAAATATGCCAAAATCATATCTCATTCCAACTGTCGTTGAAAAGTCGGCCGACGGCGAGCGTGCTTTTGATATCTATTCGAGATTGTTGAATGAGAGAATTATTTTCCTTGGCGAAGACGTTAACGAGCATACCGCTAACAGTGTAGTGGCGCAATTACTGCATTTGGCATACGTTGACCCGCAAGCTGATATATCGCTATATATCAATAGTCCAGGCGGCAGCGTTTATGATGGAATGGCAATTTATGACACGATGAATTTTATTAAGCCTGATGTGGCGACGTATGGAATTGGTTTGCAGGCAAGCATGGGGGCGTTTTTGCTCAGCTCTGGCGCTAAGGGCAAGAGGTTTTGCTTGCCGCACGCTAAGGTGATGATTCATCAGCCATCTTCTGGAACGCACGGAAAAGTGACCGACATGGAAATTGACATGAAGGAAACTTTGGAAGTTAAGGAGATGCTAGCGAAGATTATGGCGAAAAACACCGGTCAGAAGTTGGCTAAGGTTAAGTCTGACATGGAGCGTGATTATTGGATGACGCCAGATGAAGCTGTAAAGTACGGTCTAATCGACAAAGTCTTGACTAAATTGTCATAAAAAATTGCGTGTTTGTTGTTAAAACTACTAGTGATTCTGCTTGTGGTTTTTGGAGGATATTGTCATAATTTGAGTTAGGCAAGGAGGGCTTATGAGGCAATATTTAGACACATTGAAATACATTCGTGATAACGGTGTGCAAAAAGGCGACCGTACGGGAACGGGGACGACAGAAGTTTTTGGTATTCAGACGCGATATAATTTGGCGGACGGATTTCCGGCTATGACCACTAAGAAATTATATTTCAACAGTGTGGCGCACGAGCTGCTATGGTTTCTCAAAGGCACCGGTAATATTGAATATCTGGCTCAAAACGGCGTGCACATCTGGGATGAGTGGCCGTACAAGAATTATCTAGAGAAAACCGGTCAAAGCATTCCAGAAATCAATGGCGAGGAGTGGCGCGCTGGCATGAAGGAATTTATTGATAAGATTGCGAACGATCACGCGTTTGCTGAAGAATGGGGAAATTTGGGACCTGTTTACGGTGTTCAATGGCGAAAATGGCCGGACGGGAAGGGCGGAACTATTGACCAGATTCAGAACGCCATTGACATGATAAAGGCAAATCCAGAGTCGCGCCGGAATATCGTGAGTGCATGGAATGTGGCGGAAATTGATGATATCGTTCAAGCTGGCGGGCTGCCTCCGTGTCATACGATGTTTCAATTTAACGTAAGACCTGGTAAAAACGGCGAGAAGGACAAGCTGGATTTGGCGCTGACTCAGAGATCGGCGGATATGTTCCTTGGGGTGCCGTTTAATATTGCCAGCTATGCACTGCTTTTGTCTATGGTCGCTCGAGTTACCGACAAGCAACCTGGCGAGTTTGTCCACACCTTAAATAGCGCACATATTTACAATAATCACCGCGCGCAAGTTGACGAGCAATTAGCGCGCCGTCCGCTGCCGCTACCAAAGCTGTGGTTGAATCCAGACATCAAGAGTATCGACGATTTCACGATTGATGATATCCGTCTGGAGAATTATGAGTGCCATCCGCCGATTAAGGCACCGATTGCGGTATAAGTTGATTGTGTCTGCCGACTGAAATGGTTATAACTTACTTTTTGTAGGAATTTTTCTTTGACGGAAGTATATACTTTTCAACTTCCGGGTCGTACAATAAGGTAGCAATCTTTCCTGCTATATACTTCACTCGTCCATCATCGCCGGGCGCTTTATTGAACAGCATGACATCCTCTTTGAGTAGTCCGGTAGTTTTGTCAGGGTATTGTGCGCCTCTGAGTATTGCGTCCGTAGTGTATTCTGAGTTGTCTTCAGGGTTTAACATTTGTATACGCGCTTCGTTATTCATGCGCTTTATCATACCACAAACATCAAATACTGTCAATTTAAGAGCGCTTTTTTCTCTTATATATCACAAAATCAAAATCGTAATTATTTTCATTATCTGCCGAATGATGTACGCGACTTATTTCCTCCCATACGTCCATATCTATCTCTGGGAAAAAAGTGTCAGCATCGGGAAACTCGGCATTAATCTCCGTGGCGTAAATAGTATCAATCTCTGGAATATCTAGAGCGTCTTTATAAACTTGCGAGCCACCAATAATAAAAGTCGGATATCGCGATAAAGCCAGAGCGCTTCGTAAATTCATAGCCGTCAGGACTTTTTTAACGCCAGTTGGCTTGGATGAAATGACAATATTTTCTCTGTCTGGAAGTGGTCGCGAGCCAATCGACTCAAACGTTTTTCTGCCCATGATGACATTGCTATTTCTTGTCAAACGCTTAAAATTCACCAAGTCGGCCGGCAAACTTCGCCCCCACGGCATATCGCCATTTTGTCCGATGGCGCGGTTTTTATCGTAAGCTACAATAATGGCTTTTTCCATAATTTCAGTTTAACATGCTGTAAAATTTACCGAAAGCTTGATAGGAATGCATAAACTTGCCATAATAAGATTTGGTAGAAAAATCACGCAATGGGAGGTGTTTAGTGAGCGTGTACTCAAATAAAGATATATTAGCGGCGATTGAAGACGGGACAATTGTCTGTACGCCGTTCAACCCAAAAAACGTATCGGAAGCCAGCTTAGATTTTACGCTAGGCTTTAATTTTTATAAGCAGGAATATGACGATATTTCGCGAGTTTATAATCCGTTTGACGAGTCTGATGTCAATCGATACTTCAAGGGTCCACTTAAGGCAATTCCGCACGCCGAATGGTGCGAGCGGCACGGTTTTCGGGAATTTAAGAATATTCCGCCAGATCATCCGATTATCGTTTTGAAGCCTGGTGAGCGAATTTTGGCGCATACGCACGAATTTGTTGGAATTCGGACGCATGGCGGCGCGGCTGAGGTGAAAAGTCGTAGCTCTTGGGGGCGAAATGGCGTGGCGGTGTGTTTTGATGCTGGCTGGGTTGATCCGGGATATATCAATCGGATTACGCTTGAGATTTACAATTTGAATAAGCATGAAAGTGTGGTTTTGCCTGTCGGTGAGAGAATTGGGCAATTGATTTTTCATCACACCGGTCAGGTTGACGGCGGATATGCTAGTGGACGCGGCGGAATGAGCGGCAAATATCAGCACACTGACGATTTGGATGAATTGATAAAAACTTGGCGTCCAGAAATGATGTTGCCGCGGGCG
Organism: uncultured Candidatus Saccharibacteria bacterium; assembly: GCA_963523995.1. GTDB lineage: Bacteria > Patescibacteriota > Saccharimonadia > Saccharimonadales > Saccharimonadaceae > Nanosynbacter. Next base: position 301,203 of record CAURDR010000001.1, read on the forward strand.
TTTAAGGATCGTCGGCATAAACCGATGGAAATTGCGGGACTTGGCGAGGGGATTTTGTAATGATGGCAGGTTCAATGTTTCGCTCGCGGACGAAAGAAAAAGAATATATCGATCACAGGGAAAAGCATAAATCTGACGGCTGCGATTTTTGTCAATTGGTAAAGCATCATACAGATCAGGTCGTTGGTGAAACTGCGCATTGCCTGATTATTAAGAATAGGTTTGGCTATAATTTTTGGGATGGCTGCGGCGTGGATGATCATTTGATGGTGATACCGAAACGACACGTGGACTCGCTGGCAAATTTGAGAGACGAGGAAAAAATTGACTATATGAATCAGATTGCAAAGTTTGAGAGTGACGGATATTCGATTTACGCCCGAGCTCAAGGAAGTAAAACCAGGTCAATGGCACACCAACATACGCATTTTATAAAAGTTGACGGCAAGGCGAAAAGGATGATGATTTATCTGAATAGGCCACACACTGTGATTATGAGGTAGTGATGGGCGACGCGGGAAAATATATAGTTATCGAAGGTAATGACGGGACAGGAAAGTCGACGCAGGTCGCGAAATTGGCGGAATACTTTCAGTCAATTGGGCGAACGGTTTGTGTGATTGAAGAGCCGGGAAGTGACGATCCGGAAAAATCAACTCCGATAGCAAATGAGCTTCGAAAAGTGATTAAAAATGGCGATTTGGCGCGCTCTGCGGCGGTGAATGTGGCGCTATTTTCTGCAGCTCGGCGTGAATTATGGCGGGAAAAAATTCAGCCTGCGTTGGAACGTGGGGAAATTGTTTTGAGCGCGAGGAATTATATCTCAACGCTGGTTTATCAGGGGCGAGGCGAAGGTTATGACGAGTCGGAGATTCTACGATTGACAGAATTATTCACCGATAAAAAATACTTGAAGCCAGATGTTATGGTTATTTTGAGTTTGAGTCGTGATAAGCGGGAAGAGCGAATTTCTATGCGCGGCGAGCTGAAAAATCCTGACACTTTTGAGTCACGTGGGCAAGATTTTCAGAAAAAAGTCGACGATGGATATTTGGAGATTGCCGAGGCGTACGGAATTCCGGTAGTTTCAGCGGATGGGACAATTGACGAAGTTCACGATATATTGATTGATAATATTGAAAAACACTAGTAAAACCCCTTGATTTTATTGACGTTTTTCGCCATAATGAGTAGTTATAGAAGTAGTGTATTCATGGCGGGTGAAAATTGCGAGTAGGCAAATCGTGATTTTGGGCTATGAATTAGAGATCTTCACGGCCGTCTATTAACCACTAATTAAAGCGAGGAGTGTTTACGCCTGTGGCAAAAAAACCAACCACAAGTAGCGAGCGCGTCTATTTCACCTCTGGTGATAATGCCCTGCCGCTACCAAACTTAATCGCTCACCAAAAAGATTCTTGGCGCTGGTTCGTCGAAGAAGGTTTGAGTGAGATATTTTCAGAAATTAACCCAATTGACGACTACACTGGTCAGAAGTTGTCATTAAAGTTCGGCAAATACTATTTTGGCGAGCCAAAAAACACTGACCAATTTGCCAAAGAAAACAACTTGACATTTGAGGCTCCATTGCACGCAACGGTTGAATTGACAAATAAAACAACTGGCGTGGTTGAAGAGCAGGAGATTTACCTCGGTGAATATCCATGGATGACCGAGCGCGGTACGTTCATTATCAACGGTACGGAGCGTGTGGTTGTTAGCCAGTTGATTCGCTCTGCTGGTGTTTTCTTTACCGCTGAAACAGTAGCGGGACGTAATTACTACGGCGCAAAAATCATTCCAGGACGTGGAGCTTGGATGGAATTTGAGACGGCCTCTAATGGCGCGATTTACGTAAAAATTGACCGCCGCCGCAAGATGCCAGCAACGACTTTGTTGCGCGCTTTGGGCTATCCAAAGACTAGCGAAATTAAGGAATTGTTCGCTGATATTGATACTGGCGACGTAAAATACATTGACGAAACTTTGGACAAGGATACTTCTCGTGGTGCGAACGAGGCGTTGATTGAGGTTTATCGTCGATTGCGTCCAGGCGACTTGGCAACGGTTGATAACGCTCGTCAGATGATTGAGCGAATGTTCTTTGACTTCAAGCGGTTCGATTATTCGCGGGTTGGTCGTTATAAATTGAACCAACGCTTGGGTCTGGATGTTGCAAATACAGCAGAAAATCGTACGTTACAGATGAGCGATTTGGTGGCGATTTTGCGTGAAGTTATTCGCTTGAACAATACACAAGAGCCAGCTGATGACATTGACGCATTGAGCAACCGCCGAGTTCGCTTGGTTGGTGAATTGATTGCTCGACAATTCCGCGTTGGTATGCTTCGAATGCAGCGCAACGCGATGGACCGCATGAGCGTGGCTGATTTGGAAAGTGTTAGCCCAAGTCAATTGATCAATGCTCGTCCAATTGTTGCAGCAGTTCGTGAATTCTTTACTTCAAGCCAGCTGTCACAGCTACTCGACGAAGTTAACCCATTGTCAGAATTGAGCCATAAGCGACGCTTGAGCTCGACTGGTCCTGGCGGTTTGACTCGTGAGCGCGCTGGATTTGAGGTTCGCGATGCCCACCCAACTCATTATGGTCGTATTTGTTCAGTGGAGACACCAGAAGGTGCGAATATCGGTTTGGTGCTGAACTTGGCAGCTTATGCGCGCGTTAACGAATACGGATTTATCGAAACTCCATATCTTCGTGTAAAAGACGGCAAAGTGACCGACGAACTTGTTTACTTGGATGCTTCACAGGAAATTGGCGAGGTTATCGCTGATGCTGGTGAAGCTCTTAACGAAGATGGAACTTTCCGCGACGAGCGCGTTAACGCTCGAAGTAACATGCAGCCATCACAAGTTGATGCTAGCCAGGTTACTTACATGGACGCAGCTCACCGTCAGATTCTAGGTTCGACTGCGGCGTTGGTTCCGTTTATTGAAAAGACGCGCGTTGACCGTGCTTTGACTGGCTCAAACATGCAACGTCAGGCGGTTCCGCTATTGTGTCCAGAATCCGCAACTGTTGGTACTGGAATTGAGAAGGCTGTGGCCGAGAATAGTGGTCACTTGATTCAGGCTAGCGCCGACGGTGAAGTCGTTCGCGCTGACGCTGACGAAGTTCATGTTAAATATGCTGACGGCATAAAGATTTATACGTTGAAGCACTTCGTAAAAAACAATGACGATCGTTGCTACAACCAAAAAGTCCGCGTTGAGCGTGGCGACAAGGTTAAGAAGGGTGATATTCTGATTGAAGGCGCTTCAATTGCTGGCGGTGAAATTGCCCTAGGTAAAAACCTTCTGGTTGCCTTCATGCCATGGGGTGGCTACAACATGGAAGACGCGATTATTATGAGCCGTCGTTTGGTTGAAGATGATCGATTGACAAGCATCAATATTAAGGATTACACCGTTGAGGTTCGTGAGACGAAGCTTGGCCCAGAGATTGTGACGCGTGATATTCCAAACGTTTCTGAGGAAAGTTTGCGTCATTTGGACGAGAACGGAATTGTTCAAATCGGTTCCGAGGTTAAGGCTGGCGATGTCTTGGTTGGTAAAATTACACCAAAGGGTGAGCAGGAATTGAGCTCTGAGGAACGCTTGCTTCGCGCCATCTTCGGCGAGAAAGCTAAGGACGTTCGTGATACATCGCAGCGAATGAACAATGCAGGTGGCGGTAAAGTTGTTGGCGTTAAGATCTTTAGTCGTGAAAATGGCCACGAGTTGAAGGCTGGCGTTTTGATGCAAATTCAGATCTTCGTTGCGCAATTACGAAAGATTGGTGTTGGTGATAAGATGGCTGGACGCTTCGGTAACAAGGGTGTTGTGGCGAAAGTTCTTCCTGTTGAAGATATGCCATTCCTAGAGGATGGTACGCCGGTTGACGTGGTTTTGAACCCACTTGGTGTGCCAAGCCGCATGAACCTTGGTCAGATTTTTGAAACTCACCTTGGTATGGCGGCACGAGCATTGGGCTACCGCGTAGCAACTCCGTCATTTAACGGTGTTCCAAGTGAGAAGATTTCCGACGAGCTAGAAAAAGCTGGTTTGGCGCGTGACGGTAAGAGTCAATTGTTTGACGGTCGCACCGGTGAACCGTTTGAGGAGCGAACAACAGTTGGTGTGATGCACATGATTAAGTTGCACCACATGGTTTCTGATAAGATTCACGCCCGCTCAACTGGTCCATACACGATGGTTACTCAGCAGCCGCTTGGTGGTAAAGCACAAAACGGTGGTCAGCGCTTCGGTGAAATGGAGGTTTGGGCACTGGAAGCTTACGGTGCCGCTGCAACCTTGCAGGAAATGTTGACAATTAAGTCTGACGACGTTTACGGTCGCGCAAAGGCTTACGAGTCAATCATTAAGGATGAGCCGATTGTTGGTCCAAAACTTCCAGAGTCCTTCAATGTGTTAGTTAAGGAACTTCAAGGTTTGGGTCTTCGAGTTGACTTGGTTGATGACGATGCAACAGTTGACGCTGAGCACGTTATTGCTTCAAGTGGTCCGAAAGACAAAACCGTTGCTGCTGATGGCGAGAAAGAAGAGACATACTTGGACGAATCAGATGACATCGGTGAAATTGACGATGGCATGAGCGTGCAAGATATTGATGAAGTAGAAGAAATAAAGGAGGACGCGTAAGATGGCAAATTCTGCATTTAACGCAACGGGCATCAGCGATTTTGACGCGGTTCGTTTGGCGGTAGCTAGCCCAGAAGACATTCTGAAATGGAGCTACGGCGAAGTTTTGAAGCCAGAAACAATTAACTATCGCACGCAAAAGCCAGAACGCGACGGATTGTTCTGTGAGCGAATCTTTGGTCCAGTTAAGGATATCAATCCACACGACTCAAAGCTTAAAGGTGTTCGATCACGCGAAGCTGCTGTCGATAAGAATGGCGAATTGGTTACTAAATCAATCGTTCGTCGTGAGCGAATGGGACACATTCAATTGGCAGTGCCTGTAGCGCACATTTGGTTTATGCGTGGTACTCCAAGCGCAATGAGCCAGCTGCTTGGTATGACGGTTCGCAATATTGAGAAAATCGTTTACTTTGCAACTTACGTTATCTTAAGCGTTGACGAAGCAACTCGTGATCAATATTTGGCAGATTTGGAAGCGGAAACTGATTTGGCTCGTAAGGCTATCAAAATCCGTTACGAAAAAATGGCTGAAGAAGATGGCGCTGACGTTAAGCAACTAGCTAAAGAGCAGAGCCGTGAAGTCGAGGAATTGGAAGAATCTTACGTTGGTAAGAAATCTCAATTGGAGAGCTTAAACAAGGGTGCTTTGATTTCAGAGAGCGAATATCGCAACTTGCCAGAAGAATATGACGAATTGATCGAAGTTGGCATGGGAGCTAGCGCGGTCAAAGAACTCTTGGACAAGATTGAGTTGCCAAAGCTTATCGCTGAATTGACAGAGGAAGCTGAAACTGCAAAAGGTCAGCGACAGAAGAAGTTGCTAAAGCGCTTGAAGATGCTGGAGAGTATGGAATCTGCTGGCATTAAGCCATCAAGTCTATGTATGACTGTTTTGCCGGTGATTCCTCCGGATCTTCGTCCAATGGTGGCGTTGTCTGGTGGCCGATTTGCGACATCTGACTTGAACGATTTGTATCGCCGAATTATCAACCGAAACAACCGCTTGAAGAAGTTGATTGAGCTTAACGCGCCAGAAGTTATTCAGCGCAATGAAAAGCGCATGCTTCAGGAGGCTGTTGACGCTTTGATTGACAATTCAGCATCACGCGGTCGTGCGGTTAGCTCGACTGGTGGTCGTCGCAGCTTGAAGAGCTTGAGCGATATGCTAAAGGGTAAGCAGGGGCGCTTCCGTCAGAACCTTCTTGGTAAGCGTGTTGACTATTCTGGTCGCTCGGTTATCGTGGTTGGTCCAAAATTGAAGATTAACCAATGTGGTTTGCCAAAGCAAATGGCGCTGGAATTGTTCAAGCCGTTCGTGATTAGCTGGCTGATTAAGAATGAATTTGCGCACAATATTCGCTCGGCTTCACGTCTAATCGAAGCTGGTGAAGCGGTAGTTTGGGACGCGCTAGATTCAGCAATTGAAGGCAAGTACGTGTTGCTTAACCGCGCACCAAGTTTGCACCGTTTGTCAATTCAAGCCTTCCAGCCAGTTTTGGTTGAGGGAAAAGCTATTCAATTGCATCCGCTAGTTTGTGCCGGATTTAACGCTGACTTCGACGGTGACCAGATGGCTGTTCACTTGCCGCTATCAAAAGAAGCTCAGGCTGAGGCTCGTGAATTGATGAGCGCAACTGCCAACTTGTTGAAGCCTGCCGATGGTGCGCCAGTGCTGCACATTTCGCAGGACATCGTGCTTGGTAACTATTACTTGACTTACGACAAGCCGCAAGCTCAGACCGACAAGGTTAAGACTTACAGCTCTGTTTACGAAGCAGAAATGGCTTACGACAATGGCGTAATTCACTTGCAAACCCCAATTCGTATCTTTGCGAAAGGTAAAATGCGTGAAACAACTTTGGGTCGCGTCTTCTTCAATGAGATTCTGCCTGAAGATTTCCCATACGATAACAATGTCCAGACTAAGAAGCAGCTTAAGAAGGTGTTGGCGCAAATCTTTAACAAGTATGGCGCCGAAGAAACCGCTAAGATTGCAGACCGCATGAAGGGTCAAGCTTTCCGCTTTGCTACGGTTGCGGCTGTGTCGACTGGTATGACCGACTACGTCCACTTCGAGGAAATTCCTCAATTTGTGGCTGAAGGTGACGCTAAGGCGGCTTTGATTTCTGAGCAATTCGACCAAGGTTTGATTACTGAGGAAGAGCGATACAACTTGACGGTTAGCGCATGGCGAAACGTTGACAATAAGATTACGGCATTCCTGAAAGACCAATTGGCGCACATGGACACCAGTATTTCTATGATGGTCAACTCTGGTGCTCGTGGTGATATCTCCAACGTGAAGTTGGCGAGCGCGATGATTGGTGTTCAGATGGACGCAACCAACCATGAGATTGAGCTTCCAATCCGCAGCTCTTACACGGGCGGTTTGTCTAGCCTTGAAGCCTTTATCGCAACTCGTGGTGCACGTAAGGGTCTTATTGACACGGCTCTTAAGACTGCCGACTCGGGTTACTTGACTCGTCGTTTGGTAGACGTTGCACAAGATGTCTTCACCGTTGAAGATACTGATGGCGACGATGAAGGTTACGCAATTTACCGATCAGAAACTGAAGAGACGATGATTGACTTCTCGAACCGTTTGGCTGGTCGTTATGCTGCTGAAACAATTCCAGGTCACGTCAATAAGAACGAATTGATCACGCGTGAAATCGCAGATTCAATTGACGACGACGAAAGCATTGAGAGTGTTAAGATTCAGTCTGTACTATCAACGAACAATCTTAACGGCATTCCACAGCGAAGTTACGGTATTGATATGTCGACTGGTAAATTGGTTGGCAATCATCAGCCAGTTGGTGTTATCGCCGCTCAGTCAGTCGGTGAACCAGGTACTCAGTTGACGCTTCGTACCTTCCACAACTCTGGTGTTGCTGGTGGTGACATTACCCAAGGTTTGCCTCGTGTTGAAGAATTGTTTGAAGCACGCACGCCAAAGGGTCAAGCGTTCATTACGGAAGTTGCTGGTTTGGTTGACGTTTGGGAGGATGGCAAGAAGTATATCGTTCAAATTACGCCAGAATCTGGCAAGGTTGAGCGTTTGCCATTAGAGGGTCGAACCGTTGTGGTCAAGGCTGGCTCAAGCGTTAAGGCTGGTGATGTCTTGGCAACTGGCGAGAGCGACACTCGACCTTTGATCGCGCCGTTTGACGGTGTGATTGAGTCGGCTGAGGATACTTTGGTGATCGCGGCAGAGGCTGCTTCACCAACTCGTTATGAAATCCCAGGCAATATGCAGTTGGTCGTTAAGGCAAACGATGTTGTTGAAGCTGGTGATCGATTGACAGCTGGATCATTGAACTTGCACGATTTGATGCGACTTAAGGGTGTTGAGGCAACTCAGCGTTACATCATCAACGAAGTTCTGCGAATTTACGCCGCTCAGGGTCAGGACGTGGCTGACAAGCACTTGGAGATTATTGTTCGCCAAATGTTTAGTCGCGTGCAAATCGAAGATGCTGGTGATAGCGAATTCGTGACTGGCGATATCGTTTCTAAGGCCGCCGTGGTCAATGCAAATAAGCAATTGGCTGCTGAAGGTAAGAACTTGATTAGCTATACTCAATTGCTACTTGGTATCACAAAGGTGTCAATCTGGAGTGACTCATGGCTATCGGCTGCATCCTTCCAGGATACTACTCGCGTCTTGATCAATGCTGCTGTATCTGGTCGAGCTGATCATTTGCACGGTTTGAAGGAGAACGTCATCATCGGCCGCAAGATTCCAGTAGGAACTGGCGCTGTTGAAGAAGATGAAGAATTCGAAACACCGAGCGAAGACGAGTTCGTCGAAGAGGAAGTTGCCGCTTAATAAGTAGGCTTCACGACTACGGGAACCGCCTCAATTCCGGGGCGGTTTTCTATTGATTATTTACAAGAACGGTTGTATAATACGCATACACTAAATGAAGGTGAAATGTTCAGCTTGATTGTTAAGAAATGGAGATTCGATTGTGAGCGAATTATTTATAACCAAGACTATGCCTGAAAAGGATTGGAGTCAAGTGTCAAAGCCAAATGGCTGGGACAATGTCGCTTGCGAGCGAATCATAACGGATAAAGGTATGGGTGTTTATGTAGCCGATGCTCGTCAAGGAGATGCTAACGGGAAAGCTACGATAATCTTGCCTCAGTGGTCTGATGGCACACTACATAATCCATTGTCTCAGGAGCGAGCAAAAGCCACCGCAACTATAGAGGGCGGTGTGGTGCTATATGTAGATAACCCAGGTGTCGAAATTGATCTTCCGAATATGAGTGAAGATGTAAAGCAAGCACTTCTGTCGGGGGATTTTAAGCCTGGCGCCATAAAACAGTGGGATGCTATTGCTCAAGGGTTGGACTATGTCGGTCTGGATTTTGATTCAGTTAGTCGTGTCCTGGGGGCGTCGCTTGGAGCTCACGTTGCGTCGGCTATTGTGCATACCGCACCGGGAGAAGTTCATCTGGAGCGGCTGGACTTATGGGAGACGGCTGGTCTTGGTGAAGACAATAAGTTTTTACGGTTCGCTGCCAATTTTATGATGCACGGCGGTGACGGGTACGCGGATATATTGAAAAATAATCCCGAATGGGTTGCTTTAAGAGGCATTAATGGAGCGAAGAGTCTGGCTAAGCTTGCAATTTGTCGAACGGCTGGACTGTTTTATTATCCGTGGGCTATTAATCGTCATGATATCGGAAATACGATTATCGAGGCTAAGAATAGAAAAAACCCAGCAATTGACGGAGATACTGCTTTAACTATCTTAAACGGCACAGAAAGTAAAGTCAGTCCAAGCGTATTTAACGATCGTTTAGCGTTGCGATTGGCGGAGAGCGGACTTCGAGTTGTTAGACTGATGTCTGAAGGCGGCGTACATGCATCACAGGATAATATCGGATGGTGGATGGAGACGGAGCGATATTCTGAGCCTAAAGCTGTGTAGTTATTCTGTGTTTTTGTAGACAAAATCCTTATATCTTGGGTAGATATTTGACGTCAAGTGTGTTATAATTTCTCTCAGAGTTTCCTCTTTTCGGAGTGCGCGGTGGTTTGAATGTGTACAGACTGCAATCTCGGCGGAAAAGGTATAGACACGGAGAGGAGTTGCTGAATCCAAACCGTAAGGCAAATTGCCATAATTAGTTAATCAACCAAGGAGAAATTGGATGCCAACAATCAACCAATTGGTGCGCAAACCGCGCCAAACGGCTAAGAAAAAGTCCAAGTCGCCAGCACTAGGTCGTATTCATAACGCCCTAAAAACACGTTATTACGACCAGAATGCACCGCTTAAGCGTGGTGTTTGTGTGCGTGTGACGACTAAGACGCCAAAGAAACCAAACTCAGCTTTGCGTAAAGTTGCTCGTGTTAAATTGAACAACGGCTATGAAGTTTGGGCGTACATCGGTGGTGAAGGCCACAACTTGCAGGAGCACGCCGTGGTCTTGATCCGCGGTGGTCGTGTGCCTGACCTTCCGGGTGTGCGTTATCACATCGTACGTGGTGCGCTTGACCTTCAAGGTGTCAACAACCGTAAGAAGGGTCGCTCTAAGTACGGTACAAAGAAAGGGGATAAATAATCATGCCTCGTAAAGTTACCAAGAAGTTGCAGCGTGAACTTAAGCCTGATCGCCGATACCAAAGCGTACTAGTTCAGCGTTTAATCAACAAGTCAATGTTAGACGGTAAGAAATTGGCGGCTGAGCGCGCTGTTTACGCAGCCCTGGAAACTGCCGCTAAGAAATTGGATTCTGAAGATCCATTGGCAGTGTTTGAAAAAGCATTGAAGAACGTTAGCCCAAGTTTCGAGGTTAAATCTCGTCGCGTTGGTGGTGCTAACTACCAGATTCCATTCCCAGTTCAGGGACATCGTCAATTGCACTATGCGTTTAGCTGGTTAGTCCAAGCAGCCCGCGCTCGTAGTGGAATGCCATATTCACAGCGTTTGGCGTTGGAAATCGTTGACGCTTACAATGAAGCTGGTGCTGCCTTCAAGAAGAAGGAAGACACGCATAAGATGGCTGAAGCTAACCGCGCCTTTGCGCACTTTGCTCGCGGCTAATTATTGCTTGAAAGCAAAATCAGAAAATCGCTCTAAACGGGGCGATTTTTTGATATAATAGAAAAAATTAGGAGGGAGAAAATGGCGAGTTTTTCGTTTGATATTGTGTCAGAAATTGACAAGACTGAGATGAATAATGTTTTCATGCAGGCTGAAAAAGAAATCCAAGGGCGTTATGATTTTAAGGGGACGAGCGCGGCAATTGATTGGCTGGATGATAAGAAAGGTTTGAAGATTACGGGCGACAGCGATTGGCAAGTTGACGCCGTGCTAGACATTGTGCGCAAGAAATTGGCGGGGCGTGGTCAGTCGAGCAAAGTTTTGGATTTATCAAAAGAGAAAGTTGTTTCGAACCTGAAGACGACTTGGGAGATTCCGTTCAAGCAAGGCCTCGATCAGCCGACGGCGAAGCAGATTGCCGCTGATATTCGTGCTAATGCGCCGAAAGCTAAGCCGCAAATTCAGGGCGACCTCGTTCGTGTTACTTCTGCGTCGAAGGATGAGCTGCAGAAAGTTATTAGTTTATTGCGAGAAAGTGATTATGATACACCTTTGCAATTTGTAAATTATCGTTAGGATTGGAGTAGTATGAATCAGAAGTCAATGAAGAAATTAAAAATTGCAGCCATCGTTTTGGGTGTAGTTTTCTTGATCTCCGTTATAGTTGGGCTGATTGTCGTTAATAATAACCGCTCTTCCGGAGTTAGTAAAACCGCAAAAAAGAAGATTCAGAAAATCTTTGCAGAAGAGGATGCTAAGAATTCACAGAAGGTCGTTTCCAAATATGGCTATTCGATTCGATACGACAAGAGTATTTTTACTGGCGAAGGTCACGTCTTAAATAAAGATTCTAATGAAAAGCAGTATAGTGCCACTACGTATGCTGACGACGAGCTAAAAGAGAGCCGCGCTTATGCGATTCTAAAATTGAATTTTAAGAAGAGTTCGGAAAAGCCAAAGGATGATGAGAAGTTTTCGTTTACGAAGATTATGCCAGAGTTCTCAATAGTTACATCTCGTAAGAGTGGCTATTTTGATCGCTCAACGATGCCCGAGGAATACAAGGACACGAAGAAATATTCAGATTTGGATTTAATGCTTCAGGGCGATATCAACAAGCAGAAGAAAGATAATCCTAACTTAAAATATCATACCAGCGACGCGACGATTTCTGGACGGAAGTTTAAGAAAATGGTCGTTGATTACGGAAGCACTATTGATGGCAAGTGGCAGAAAACTGGCGAAAAAATAACTTATTTGACGATTCAGAACGGCAGGCCGTACTGGATGACGATTTTTGCATTGAGCAAGAATTCGTACACGCAGCCATATATTGACCAGCTGGAGGCGCTGGTTGCTAAGGTTACTTTCCAGAATCCAGACAGTAGCTATTTAGTCAGGGCTGATGGCAATAATGAGGCGCAAGTGGCTTCCGCTACGATAGCTAAGACCGAAACTAAGGCGGAAAATTTCTCGGAAGATAAAGACACCACGAATACTTTGGATGAACTGGACGAAGATTCTGTTATTAAGGTGGTGGCAAGGAATCAAATTGCTACGGTCCGCGTGGGAACATATCGTTGTGCTGATATGATTTACACGGCGCAAAACGGCGCGAGTATGCAGCTGAATGGTTTGTGTACGGGTGGAATTGGTAGCGGGTCGATTGTTTCTGACGACGGCTACATCGCTACAAATGGACATGTGACTGAGGTTTCGAACCAAAGTATGATCATAGGTATCAACACGCAAGAAAACATGAACAAATATATAAAGTTTGTGGTAGATGCGGGCTACGTAACTAGAGAGACGCTTCGGGATTTGGCAAATAAGGCTGATGGCGGCGATCAGAGTGCGCAAGCAGCAATTCTCGGTCTTATCAATCAGGTTCCTGCCGACAATATACGTTCACAAAATGATCGATACGATTATGTCATTCAGACCTCAAGTGAACCTATTGCGCGCGAAGATGACGGCTCGGGCAATCTTAAGTGGAAAAAGACGAAGACTAATATTTCAGCCAAGAAAATTGACGCGGAAGTTGATTTGAAGGGTCATGGCATGGATCTGAATAGCGACAAAAGTGATGTGGCAATTCTGAAGGTTGAAGGGCGATTTCCAGCGGTAGAATTGGGCGATAGCTCTAAGATTTCTAGAGGTGATCGGGTGACGGCGATTGGTTATCCAGCGATTGTCGACGACGGTGTAAATACGAAGAAGAGTAAGACTGTGCCAACCGTTACTCAAGGTGATGTTTCTGGTTCGGGCAGTGACGCGGGTGGTCATAAGCTGTTTTCAATGAGCGCGCAAATTGCGGCGGGTAACAGTGGTGGTCCAGCGTTCGACGAAGACGGCAAGCAGATTGGATTGAACACTTACGGCGGCTCATCTTGTGCGGATAGGAGCGAGCGCAACAATTCTTGCTTTGGAGAGGGGATATTCCGCGATATTGCCGATCTGAAAACTATGGCGAAGAAAAATAATGTTGCGTTATCGGCGAACGGCGAATTGACTAAGCTCTGGAAAGATGGCTTGGAGAGTTTTTCTCAAGGTAAATATTCTCAGGCAAAAGCTAAATTTGAGCAATTGGATAAAAAATACCCCGACAATTATTTGGTGGCGAAGATGATCGAAGTTTCATCCAATACTCCAGACGACTCTACGGAAAACGAGGTATCTAGCGCAGAAGCTGGAACGAGCGAATCAGAAAATAACACTACAGTTATAATCGTGGTTGTGGTGATTCTCTCAACGGGAGCATTATTCTTAACAGTGTCAATTATCGCAATCGCCGTTTCTGTCAGTAATCGGCGTAAGATGAATGCCTATCCATATCCTGTCGCTGGACAATTCCCACAGCAGCCTCAGTATCCGCAACAACCTCAGTATCCGCAACAACCTCAATATCCGCAGCAGAACTACTATCCGCAGCAACCTGCTCAATATCCACCAACGTACGCGCAGCCACCTATGCAACAGCCTCCAGTTAACTATCCGCCTGCAGCGCCAGCTCAGAACGACAACGAGTCTAAAAATCCTCCAGCTCAGAGCTAGTCAAAAACATAGATAACTGATATAATAAAACGCAAGAGTAGTTTTTTGGTGCCAAAAAATTGACCAAAAATCTCGGCAAATTAACGTAATATAAAGGAAAATTTATGGCAGAGACGCATGTTCCGCTAAAGAATTTTAGAAATATTGGTATTATTGCCCATATTGACGCCGGTAAAACGACGACAACTGAGGGTATTTTGTACCGCACTGGCTTGACACATAAGATCGGTGTGGTTCGTGGTGAAGGTGACGGTGCTACCACCGACTGGATGGCACAGGAGAAAGAGCGTGGTATTACTATTACGTCAGCTGCTGTGACTTGTTTCTGGAAAGATCACAAGATTAACATTATCGACACCCCAGGGCACATTGACTTTACCGCTGAGGTTGAGCGTAGTTTGCGCGTGCTTGACGGTGCAGTTACGGTCTTTGACGGTAAGATGGGTGTTGAAGCTCAGTCTGAAACTGTTTGGCGTCAGGCCAATAAGTATGGCGTGCCACGTATTTGTTTCGTTAACAAGATCAACCAGACCGGTGGTGACTTCTACAAATCTCTAGAGTCAATTCACAACCGCTTGAGTAAGCAGGCTTTCCCGGTTCACTTGCCAATTGGTTTTGAAAAGACCATCCACGGTGTTGTCGACTTGATTGACATGAAGGCTTACACCTACGACGACTACACAGATCACGAGCTTAAAGTTGGTGAAATTCCAGCTGATATGCTTGAAAAAGCTAAGAACGCACGTTCTCTGTTGGTCGAAAACGCTGTTGAGGCTGATGACGAACTTACTATGAAGTTCTTGGAGCAGGGCGAAGAAGCTATTACCGTTGACGAGCTAAAAATGGCTCTACGTAAGCGCGTTTTGGCTGGTGACTTTTACCTAGTTACTGGTGGTGACGGTCGCGGCGTGATCGTTGAGAAGTTGCTTGACTTGATGGTTGACTTCTTGCCAAGCCCTCTAGACGTTGATGAAATTTGGGGTAAAAATCCAAAGACTGGCGACGAAGTTAGCCGCAAGCCATCAGATAAAGAGCCTTTGTCTGCTTTGGCGTTTAAGATTGCTGCCGACCCATTTGTTGGTAAATTGATCTTCGTTCGTGTCTATTCTGGTGTTCTGAACTCAGGAAGCTACGTACTTAACACGACAACTGGTGAAAAAGAGCGAATTGGACGAATTGTTCGTATGTTTGCTGACAAGCGTGAAGAAATTAGCAAGGTTGAAGCTGGTGACATCGCCGCTGTGGTTGGTCTGAAATCTACTGCAACTGGTAACACGTTGTCTGACGTAGCTCATCCAATTGCTCTTGAGTCAATTGAATTCCCAGAGCCACCAGTATCGATTGCGGTCGAGCCAAAATCAAAGGCTGACCAAGAGAAGATGGCGTTGGCATTGCAGCGCTTGGCTGAAGAAGATCCAACCTTCCGAATTCACACCGACGAGGAAACAGGCCAGACAATTATGTCAGGAATGGGTGAGTTACACCTAGACATTCTTATCGATCGTATGAAGCGCGAATTTAAGGTTGAAGCCAATATTGGTGAACCTCAGGTTGCCTTCCGCGAAAGCATCAAGGGCCGTGCTGAAGTTCAAGGTAAGCACGCTAAGCAGTCTGGTGGTCGCGGTCAATACGGTGACGTTTGGGTTCGCTTTGAGCCAAATGAGACCGGTAAAGGCTTTGAATTCGTTGATGAAATTAAGGGTGGTGTGGTTCCTCAGGAATATCGCCCAGCTGTAATGAAGGGTATTCGCGAAACATTGGAAGGCGGTGTTATTGCCGGTTATCCAGTTGTTGACGTTAAGGCTACACTTTACGATGGTTCATACCACGATGTCGACTCCTCAGAATTGGCGTTCTCATTGGCAGGTTCGATAGCTGCTCGTGAAGGTATTAAGCAAGCTAACCCAATCTTGCTTGAGCCAGTCATGAAGGTTGAAGTTACTACACCAGAAGACTTCATGGGTGACATCATCGGCGACCTTAACTCACGTCGTGGACGTATCGACGCCATGGAAGACTTGATGGGTGGCGCTAAGTTGATTAAGGCATTTGTGCCATTAGCAAATATGTTCGGCTACACATCGGACATTCGCTCAATGTCTCAGGGTCGCGCCGCTTCAACGATGGAATTAGCTCAATACGAGGAAGTTCCACCAAACGTTGCGCAAGAGATTATCGAAAAGCGAAATAAATAATCTCTACCTCATAAAAAATCCTCGGAGCGAATCCGGGGATTTTTATTTGGCTAAACTTCAGGCTTATA
Organism: uncultured Candidatus Saccharibacteria bacterium; assembly: GCA_963523995.1. Lineage (GTDB taxonomy): Bacteria > Patescibacteriota > Saccharimonadia > Saccharimonadales > Saccharimonadaceae > Nanosynbacter. The sequence continues at coordinate 317,253 of CAURDR010000001.1, forward strand.
AGTTGGAGATTGTTAGGTTTCGTTTGGCGAGTTCTTCTTTGATTCGTTTGTTTAATTTGCGCGCTTTTGTCGCCTGAATGCTATCTGTGCCATATCTGTTTTCAATATCTTCCAATCGTTGACCTATGGTTATCGGCTTGCCGTCTGGGCTAGTTGTCATGTCCGCCAAGTTTAATATAAGCAATTCGTCCGCCCAATCGTCCGCATCAGGATCTCCGTGATTAAATACAGAATTAGCCCAATTGAATCCAGATATCTCCAATATCCTGCCGCCTTCGTGTTCATGATCTGTCTGATTTTTAACGAAAGCATATGCAAAGTCATGTGTTAATCCCATCACAAATAAGCTGCGTGCCACATCTTCTTTCATTTTGAATACTTCACGAGCTAGATTGTAAGATTTATACGCCACTCCGCGCATATGAAATAGTCGCGAGTCTGACAAACCAATGAATTTTGGGCTATTTTTCATGACGCTTGCGTGTTTCGGCGGAATAAATTGATGAATTGTCGGCGAATTGGGCGGCCTACAACGTTACCGAATGATGCGCCAATTGCCACCGCTACGCCGATGAGGATTGCTCGCGCTAAGATAGCCAAGGCTGGCAGGAAGTTTGCGCTGTTCGGTGGATATAGGACGACGCCCATTAATCCATTGTAAAGCGATAACCCTGGGACTAGTGGTACGATTCCCGCCGCGATGATCGCCAGGGAAGGGAATTTCCATAATCTGGAAGTCATAACTGCGACCAGCCCAATTACCGCCGCCGCGATGCCGCTCGCTGTTACGATATCAAAACCAAAACTCATGGCTAATCGTGAAATCCACCAACCGAAAATTGCAATCAATCCAGAGATAACCATTCCCAAAAATCGAGAATGATTTCTCAGAACGAACGCCGCCGCGATAATTCCAGCGCCCAAGTATTGCGTGTGTCCGTCCGCCAATGTCAATCGATCTGGTGTTGCTGGGAAAGTAATGCCGAATTTTGTCGCAATGTATAATCCGACCATCACGCCAGCAATTACGCCGCCCGTCGCCATTACGACTTTTAATAATCTGGCGTTGGCAGTCATGTAATATTCGTCGATTGCGTCCTGGAATGCGCCGACAAACATTAGTCCAGCGACTAATAAGACAATTCCGCTGATAACCAACAATGTTGCGTTGACGCTCAGCCCCAGATAATTGCTACACCAAGCTGCGCCCGCCGCCACCAATGTTACGAAAATCGCCACGAGGGCTTGCGAATAAAACAACGGTGTGCCAATACGTCCCAGCCACCTCAGTAATCCAGTTGCTAGGAATCCGAGCAGAAACGCGATTGACGCCATAAGTAAACTGCCGCCGTACAGAATGACGGAACCCGCACTCACCAATCCGCCCGCCGTGTAAACGACTAGTCGGGAATGTTCGGTGGGCTTTTTGAGTATTTGTTGTAATCGCTTTTCGGCTTCTTCTAGGGAAAGCTGCTTGCGACGAATGTCGAGAGCTAATAATTGCAATGCTTGAATCAATTGATAATTAGGGTCGTCAGGAACGATAACTCGCGCCATCGTCAAAGGCTCATGGCTAACTCCGCGGTCTTGAGAAATTGTCACCAAAGTGTAGCTCACATCCACATGAACAGGTCTACGGCAATACGTCCGCGTAATTCCTTGCGCCATACGAACCACATCGCGGGCAACCACGCCCATGCTCAGAAGTTGCTCGGCAATCGTCATAGCCAGGCGCAAAGCTCGCATATTCGGTGTCAAACTTTCGTCGATTTTCTCCAGATGATGCTCCGGCTCAAAGCTGTAAAGATTAGCGACTCGGGCTAATGATTGCTCAATGAATTTTGGTACTTTTTTCTTCACAATATCTAGTGTAACAAATTTTATGCCAATAGAAATAGCCCGCCAAGAGAGCTCAAGCCGAGGCTTAAGCCTCAAGGCGAGCTATTCCTAGCGGGCGTGGTTAGTCCTCGTCATCATCGCGCATGGGCGACGACGGCACGACGACCGCGAGGAGGATAGAAATAATACTCGTGAATGAGATATAGTATCCTACTCCCGCCACCTTCTGTACGGGGTCAATGGCGGTGCTAAGTGCTATATCTGTAATCCCAATATCTTGGAGTACACCAATTGCCATCAATCCTGACGTAAGGATCCACACGACTGAGAAGACCCACGGCAGGAAGTCGTGTGGCCCCTCCAACCACCTAAATACTAGATGTATTGACATAGGTAGCGCCACCGCTGCACAGGCGACGGACAAACCCGTCGTGAGATATGTGTCTCCCAAAATAAAGATCGTCATGCCGGCTACGGCTAGGATTGCCGTCATGAGTTTGAGTTTTAGCATGGGACGTCTCCTCTTTCTGAATCATGCAAGGACTACTCTCGTTGACGGGATTGTCAACGAAAGTCTGTATTAATTTATGCCACACTTGCGTAAAAAAGTCAACACTAGTCAACTTTCTCTAAAATAATGCCCGTTCTGGCTGGTAAATAAACTTTAAGATTGTGGCTATTATCAGCTGGGGAAGTGAAAAATCGGGAATTATGATCTATTCGCTCCTGTCCGCCGAAGTCCTTATCATCGCTACTTAACGCCAATTTATAAGAGCCAGCTTCTGCGGGTACTGAGTAATCTGAGTGGGATTTGTCGGGCGAAAAATTGATAACAAATAAAAAGTCGCCATGCATAAAACTGACCATATGATCAGATTGGCGAACTGTCAAATGGTGAATATTAGGATTATCAATTTGCCCAATAATCTTCATCAGCGCCGCGTCAAAATCGCCCAGCCATTGATATTTTAAGAAGCCGTTGTCGCGCAAAATCCATTGCCGACGAGCGTGCTTAAACGACCAATTATTACCTTCACGCGGAAAATCAATCCATTCCGGATGCCCGAATTCATTGCCCATAAAATTCAAATAACCGCCGCCATGCAGCCCAGCTGTCATTAGACGAATTAGTTTATGCAGGGCTATTCCGCGTTCGGTCTTAAGATCTGGGTCAATTTTATCCATATGCCAATACATATTTTTATCAATCAATCGGAAAATCAGCGTTTTATCGCCGACGAGCGCTTGGTCATGACTTTCGGCGTAATTGATGACTTTTTCCTCTGGCCGGTGCGAACTTAAAATGTAAGCCAATTGCCCCAAATCCCAATCTTCATCATTTTTCTCTTTCAGGGTTTTTATCCATAAATCTGGCGCGCCCATTTGCAAGCGATAATCAAATCCCAGACCGCCGCCCTTTGTCGATGCGCCAAGTCCAGGAAAGCCGCTCATTTCTTCCGCAATGGTCGTGGCGTCGGGGCGAATGGCGTGAATTACTTTATTTGCCAGCCGTAAATAAGCGAGCGCATTGTTGTCTATATTGTCCTGAAAATAATCGTTATAGCTGGCGAAGCTTTTTCCGAGTCCGTGATCGTGGTAAATCATACTAGTTACGCCATCAAACCTAAATCCGTCAATGTGATATTCGTCCAGCCACCAGCGACAATTACTTGCCAAAAAATGCAAAACTTCTGGCTTGCCGTAATCGAATAATCGCGAATCCCATTCTGGATGATTTGTTGGCTTGAAATATTGTGTCGGATCGCCGGCAAAATTGCCCAGACCTTCGATTTCGTTTTTGGCGGCGTGAGCGTGGACGAGGTCGATGATGACACGTAGTCCTATTCCGTGCGCCGCGTCAACCAATTTCTTAAAATCATCGGGCGTGCCAAATCTTGACGAAACTGCGAAAAAGTTGCTGACGTGATATCCGAAACTGCCGTAATATGGATGTTCTGCAATTGCCATAAGTTGAATGGTGTTATAGCCAGATTCTTTAATTCGTGGCAAAACCTCCGCGGTGAATTCGCTGAAACTGGCTACTTTTTCTTTCTGACTGCTCATACCAACGTGTGCTTCGTAAATTAAAGGAACTTTTGGCTTGGGCGGGGTTTTGTATTGCCAATCATAGGGAGTTTTTGGCGACCACACGACCGCGGAAAAATCGACAGAATTTTCATCTTGGATGACGTAATTTGCGTATGAAGGCAGTCGCCAGCCGTCGCCGTCAGACCAATGGACGCGCAATTTGTATTTTTGTCCGTGGCGGAGTGAATCTTCAGGAAGATTTATGCTCCATTCGCCATTTTTATCGCGACTTAAGGCGAATTCCTCACGCTCTTTCCAACCTGAAAAATCGCCAACTAAGAACATTCGAGTGGCGTTCGGCGCCCATTCTCTAAATGCCCAGCCAGTATCCGTTTTATGGAGTCCGAAATGTAAAAAACCCATCGCGAATTCGGCTGGCGTTTTGCCGCTTAAAACCGTTTTCAGCTTCGAAGAAATATACTTCTCACGCGCCTGAATTGTGGATTTGTGCGGGGCTAGCCACTGGTCCAAATCAACGAGGGTTTTATTGCTCATGTTTCTAGTATACATCATATGGAAGGGGCTATACTTGTAAATATCGATTAAAGTTGTATAATATATATCAATATGGAACGCTCAAAGCCTGATATGGAGTCTAATTCTCCTAAGCTATTCTCTGACGAAGACTGGAGGCGAATTGCTGGCGCGAATTTATTGCTCGACGGGGAAGGGGAAAACGACGAGATTGCAATCGCTGAGATAGAACAAGCTGCGCACGCTGGCGATATTGAGGGCGAGAAGGTTAGAGTTGTTGGATATAGTCAATCCGAAGAGGATGATTCGTATCGTCTGCAGTCAGTTGAGGGTGTGGCGGATTTGATATCTCCCATGGAAATTAATCCTGAGATTCCAGCGCCGTTTGCGATTTACACCAAGGAGATGGCTGCTTTGTGTGTGCGAACTTCGCAGAATGACTATTATTTTCCGCTTGATAAGCAGGCGATTGTGTCAATAGAGTTGTTGCCGAATGATAGCGGCGTTCCTCGATGTGTGCGTAAATTACGCCACTATGCTGACAAAATCGAAGAAGTTGCTGGTGTTGGCGACACTCAAGATGCGGAGTCGAGGCGGCTTTTGATAGATGAGATAAATGACGTTTTGAATGAGATTCCGTATGATGGCGGAATTCAAGTGAAATGTCAGGCTTATAAGGTTAAAATTGACGGCGGGGAAAATAACGTAGAAGACGCTAATTCTGCGGTTTTATCTGGATGGCTACCGAGTTTTACGTGGCGTGATGATCGTCCCGTATTGGAAATGTTTGATATTAAAAATCGATTTGCGACTTTTTGTGTAGATATGAAAGATGTGCTTGATATGACGCCAATTGATAAAGAGGAGATCGGAGCCTCTATTGATTTATTTGAAACGGTTTTTAATGACGATTTTCAAGAGACTGCTTGGCAGCTAGCGACGGATCTTTCTTATGTTGACGAGTCGGAGTTTGACGAAGTGTCAAGAGAATATACACGAACATTAAATGACCAGTTGTCTGAGTTTTCTGCGACAAAACTTTATGGCATTAGCACCGTTGGCTTTACCGGTTTTGCGTTGGTTCCTGACGCTACGAAAAATAATGAATTACAGTATGAATTTATGGATATTTCTGGGGCGTGTATTGATGGGGTGTGTTTCGTTAGCTATCATGATAAATTTTACGCGGCGATTGAAGTGACGATAGATGATAAATCTGGAGGCTTTCCGAAGAAGATTTACGTGATGCCCGACAGAGATAAGATTATTCGCTTGGAAGGATTTGATAGTGAAGCTGAAGAGCTTAAAATGGCGGTAAATGAACTTCATAAAATTGCAAATTTTGCAAGTGACGTAGTTAATGATGAGTGTTTCTATAAATTGCCTCTTGATGAGCAGCTTGATGTATTGAGCCAGTATGAATGTGCCGCTCGCGATGCAATCCAGAATATTAGCAGGGTGCGGGAGTTTAAGGGTGAATGTGTAGTTTCGGCGTACCGATGTTTGCCTGGTGACTTGCTGAATGCTGTTTCGTGGAATGATGTTCCGTTAGAAGAAGTGAATAGTCATGAATATGTTGAAAAATTTGCGCTGCGTGCGGATAATTTGGCGATCTGGAATCCAGAAATTAACGATAGGCCAGATATTGACGGACGAATATTAAGCGCGTCGGAATTGTCACTTAGTCGCGGCGAGCCTGTGCTAATAGTTAATAACACGGAAGAGAATAGATATTACTTGGTACGATGTAGCGATGTGATTAGCTTGTCACGAAACGATCCGTCGACCATTTCATGATATAATCAAACAGATTATGCAGGAAAAACCTTTTTCTTTTGAAATAACTTCACGATTTAACGACACGTTGGCGCGAACGGGAATTATTCACACGCCACACGGTGATATTAAAACGCCGGCGTTTATTGTGGTTGGAACTAAGGCTAATGTTAAGGCGATGATTCCGGAGATGGTGAAAGATGTCGGCGCGCAGGCGGTGCTGGCGAACGCTTATCATTTATATCTGCAGCCGGGGCATGAGTTGATTGAGAAGGCTGGATATCTTGGCAAATTTATGCACTGGGATGGTCCGACTTTTACGGACAGCGGTGGGTTTCAGGTTCTAAGTTTGGGCTCTGGCTTTAAGAAAGTTTTGGCGATGAGTACTGATGTCGATGAAGAAATTGCGATTGCTAAAAAATCGTCGCGTCATGCTTGGGTGGACGAAAACGGTGTGATGTTTAAGTCGCATCTGGACGGCTCTTACCATAAATTCACGCCAGAATTGTCCATGCAAATTCAGGCTGGAATTGGCGCTGACATTACTTTTGCGTTTGACGAATTGACCTCTTTGATTGATCCGTACGAATATCAAGTTGAGGCGCTGGCCAGGACGCATGCCTGGGCGGAGCGAAGTTTGGCGGAAGTTAAGCGCTTAAGGGCGGCTCGTCCAGATAAGCCATATCAAGCTTTATTTGGTGTTTTGCAGGGCGCGAATTACGAGGATTTGCGAAAACAAACTGCCGAGTTTTTGGGCGCAATGGATTTTGATGGCTATGGAATTGGTGGCGCACTGGAAAAGGAAACTATGGCGCAAACGATTCAGTGGGTCAATCAAATTCTGCCTGAAAATAAACCGCGTCATTTACTGGGGATTTCCGAGCCAGACGACATCTTTGCGGCGATTGAGCAGGGAATTGACACCTTTGACTGTGTGAGCCCGACGCGAGTAGCCAGGAATGGAGCCGCGTATACGCCGTTTGGTCGAGTCAATGTGCGCGGTCAAAAATACCGCGAGACGTTTGCGCCAATTGTGGACGATTGCGATTGCTATACTTGCAAGAATTACACGGCGGCTTATCTCTGTCATCTTCTGCATGCCCGCGAGTCTTTGGCTGGAACATTGTTGTCAATCCACAACGAGCGATTTATCATTAAGTTAGTTGATGATATTCGAGCCAGCTTGGAGGATGGGACTTTTTACGAGTTTCGCGATTCGTTCCTGGCGAAGTATTATAGTAAGAAATAAGCTATTTACAACTGGTTGGAAAATCGTTATAATTAAACTCATACGCCGTGAGGTCTTTTTTATGGACTGTACCCGCGTGAAAAATAATAATTAAATTAAGGAGAACTTCTACAAATGGCAGATGCATTTGACCGAAGCAAACCGCACGTTAACGTTGGTACAATGGGCCACGTTGACCACGGTAAGACTACGCTGACTGCTGCGATTACTGCAGTGTTGGCAAAGCGCCTACCAAGCGCAGTTAACAAACCTGTTGCGTACGACCAGATCGACAACGCACCAGAAGAGAAGCAACGTGGTATTACTATCGCGTCTTCACACCAAGAGTATGAATCAAAGAATCGTCACTATGCACACGTTGACATGCCAGGACACGCTGACTACGTCAAGAACATGATCACCGGTGCTGCTCAGGTTGACGGTGCGGTATTGGTTATCGCTGCAACTGACGGCCCAATGCCTCAGACTCGTGAGCACGTTTTGCTTGCAAAGCAGGTTGGTGTGCCAAAGATCGTTGTCTTCTTGAACAAGATGGACATGGCTGACGAAGAAATGGTTGAGCTGATCGAAGAAGAAGTTCGCGAACTTCTTGAAAAGAACGGCTTCGACAAAGACGCTCCAATCATCAAGGGTTCTGCTCTTAAGGCTCTTGAAGGTGACGAGAAATACGAAGACGCTATTATGGAATTGGTTGACGCAATGGACAGCTACATTCCAGAGCCAGCACGTGACATGGACAAACCATTCATTATGCCAATTGAGGACGTCTTCTCAATTAAGGGTCGTGGTACAGTAGCAACTGGTCGTATCGAGCAGGGTGTTGTTAAATTGAACGACGAAGTTGAAATCGTTGGTTTGAAACCAACTCAGAAGTCAGTTGTAACTGGTATTGAGGCCTTCAAAAAATCTCTTGACCAAGGTCAAGCAGGTGACAACGCAGGTGTCTTGCTGCGTGGTATTGAGCGCAGCGACATTGAGCGTGGTCAAGTTTTGGCAAAGCCAGGTACAATTACCCCACACACTGAGTTTGAAGCTGAAGTTTACATCTTGAAGAAGGAAGAAGGCGGTCGCCACACTCCATTCTCAAAGGGCTACAAGCCACAGTTCTACTTCCGCACAACTGACGTTACTGGTGAAGTTGAATTGCCAGCTGACAAAGAAATGGTTATGCCAGGCGACACTGTAACCTTTAAGGTTAAGTTGCTTGCGCCAATCGCTATGGAGCAAGGTTTGAACTTTGCTATCCGCGAAGGTGGCCGTACAGTTGGTGCTGGTGTTGTTACAAAGATTAACAAATAATCTTGATAACATAAGCCTAATTAGATCCCCCGAACTTTCGGGGGATTTTTGATTGTTGTAAGAAGGAGTTAATTGACAAAGCGGTAATGTTTATGGCAGAATAAAGACATCTAATATAAAACAGAAAAAGGAGATTTTGGTGAATAAACAGAAGTTGCTAATTGTTGGCGGAGGCGGAATGGTTGGTGCGACGGCGGCTTATGCGTGCGCGTTGCGTAGTGTTATTGAAGAGATTGTGTTGATTGACCGTAATGAGGATTTGGCTTGGGGTCAAGCGGCCGACATTAATGACGCGATGGGAATTGACAGGAACGTCGTGGTTCATACGGGAAATTATTCTGATATCAATGACGATGACATCGTTGTGATCACCGCGGGTGCGCCGCAACTTCCTGGTCAGACTCGGTTGGAGTTGATTGATGTTAACGCAAAAATTATGCGTGATATTGTGAAAAATATTATGGCGAATGGCGCGAAGCCGTATTTGGTGATTGTCAGTAATCCAGTTGATGTTCTGACTTACGTGGCGCTTAAGGGGTCTGGATTGCCGAAAAATCGCGTGTTTGGGACAGGCACGACGCTTGATACTTCACGGATGAAGTCGTATTTGGCGGACGCGTTCAATGTCGACAGTAAAGCGGTTGACGCTTATATTTTGGGCGAGCATGGCGACTCATCGTTTTCAACAATTGAGACGGCGCAAATTGGTGAAGTGCCAATTAAGGAATATCCTGGATTTACAGAGGAGATGATTGACGGAATTGAGCAAAAGGTCCGCGACCGAGCTTATCGGGTGATTGAAACGAAGAAATCGACATATTTTGCAATTGGGTTTGTTGTGTCTAAGATTGTTTCGGCGCTCCGAAAATCGACGCACACGGTTTATCCCGTTTGCTCTTTGGCTGAGGGTGAATATGGCTTGAATAATGTTGTGCTTGGATTGCCATCAACAATCAGTAGCGACGGCGTGAAGATTTTGGCGGGCTATCCACTTACCGAGCGAGAAAAAGAATCGCTGAATAAATCCGCTGGAATTATTGCGGAAATGATTTCTCATCTTGATAAAGCAGAAAATTGCTGATATAATCGCATAGTTAATAATAATTTATCTCGAGAACTCGATTGACTATAAGTAGGGCAATTAGAGGTTACGAGATTGCACATAAGAGGAGGAGCTATGGCTCAAGATACAGGAATTAAAATCCGCATTCGTCTGAAGGCTTATGACCATAAAGTCATCGACCAATCAGCAAAACAAATTATCGACACCGCAATTCGCACAGGTGCTAACGTGGCTGGTCCAGTGCCTTTGCCAACTCGACGCAGCACTTACACCGTTGTAAAGAGTCCGCACGTTTACAAAACTGGTGGTGAATCTTACGAGCGCCGCGTTCACAAGCGTCTGATTGACATTACAAACGCCACACCAAAGACGATTGATAGCTTGCAGAACTTGAATTTGCCAGCTGGTGTTGACGCTGAAATTCGTATGTAATTTAACGATATATAAAGTTTCCGCCTCTTGAACGGGGCGGATTTTTTATGCTATAATTCCATTTAGCTTATGACAAAACAGAAAACTCGTACTTATGCTCGCAATCGCTCGAAGTCTAGTGAGCTGTTTAGTCGCAAAGGGCGCGAACGTATTTATGATAACGACGGCTCATTTTTCTTGAAATTGGTGGTCTTTGTGATATTAAGTGCGCTGTGGCTTCGTCTAAAAAATCCAGTTGAAGTTGGCGGTTTGGTCGTCCAAGCCATTCCTGTCGGGCTATTTATTGCGTTGCTGCTGGTGTTAAAGATTGAGAAATATCAATTCAACCGGAAAATTTGGTACGTCACGATAATTTTCATGGCAATTCTGACCTCGTTTACGCCGGTTGGCGTGATGATTTAGAGTCTGTCCTTATTGACAATAACGTGCATAACATGCTATAGTGAGGAAGTAATTTCTATTACGCGTAATATCAACTGTTCTCCTTGGTGAATGAGCAGGTCTGGTTATGAGCGGATGTTTACATTTAACGTTCTCCCAGAATCCAGAAACCGCACGTCATCAGGAGTATTTAAGTGGGAGTGAGGAAAAGTGAAAACACTTCTCGGTACCAAACTTGGTATGACCCAGCTCTTGGCTGAAGACGGCAAAGCCATTCCGGTAACGCTGATCCAAGCCGGCCCTGTCACCGTTACTCAGGTGAAGACTGTCGAAACCGACGGTTACAATGCGATACAGGTAGCTTTTGGAGAGGGTAAGAACCTGAGCAAGGCCGTGGCTGGACACGTTAAGCCAGCCCAAGTGACCCCGAAACATATTCGGGAATTCCGTGTCGACCAGATTCCAGAGGATCTGAAAGTTGGCAGTGAAATTAATGTTTCCGCGTTTGAAGTCGGCGATTTTGTCGATGCAACCGGAACCAGCAAAGGTAAAGGTTTCGCTGGAACCATTAAACGCCACAACTTTAAGCGTCATCGTAAGACGCACGGTGGTAAAGGTAATACTCGTAAGCCAGGTTCAATTGGCTCGATGTATCCACAAAAAGTTTTCAAGGGTAAGACGATGGCTGGTCACATGGGTCACGAGCGTGTTACTGTTAAGAACTTGGAAGTGGCATATGTTGATCCAGAGACCAATCTAATCGGGGTTAAGGGCGCTGTTCCTGGACCGCGAAAGGGGCTGATTATTTTAGGAGGTAACAAGTAATGGCAGATTCAACCAAACTTCCTAAAGACATTTTTGCTGTGGAAGTGCCAAATCACGAATTGTTGAAATTGGCATATGACAGCTACTTGGCAAACGCACGCCTAGCTAGCGCTACAACCAAGCAGCGCGGCGAAGTTTCTGGTGGTGGTAAAAAACCATGGAAGCAAAAGGGAACTGGTCGAGCACGTTTCGGCTCAACCCGTAACCCAATCTGGCGCGGCGGTGGTGTAGTATTTGGCCCACGCGGTAACGAAAACTACACTAAAAAATTGTCAAAGACTGCTAAAAAAGTGGCAGTTCGTCAAGCTTTGACCGTGGCTAACGAAGCTAAGAAAATTGTCGTTAAAGATGTTAAGACTACTGGCAAGACTAAGGAAATCGCAACATTCCTAGCTGACAACAAGTTCGAGCGCCGTGTTCTGATCGTCGTAGATGAGAAGACGTCAGAACTTATGCATGCTACAAACAATATTCAGAACGTTTTGGTGGTTCGCGCTAATTATCTAAGCGTTTATCACATTCTGAATGCGGATACAATCGTTATAACACCGAAAGCTCTACCTGTAATTACTGCATGGTTGGGTAAGGAGGAAGCGTAATATGAAACAGACGATTATTATCCCACGCGTTAGTGAAAAGGCCTACGCACAGAGCGCCAACGGTGTATATGTGCTACGCGTTCCACTCAACTTGAATAAGAACGAAATCAAATCAGCTGTAGAAGCGCAATTTGGCGTTACTGTAGTTAAGGTTAAAACCTTAGTACAAGACGGCAAGGCTGTACGCTTCTCACGAGGCAAGAATCGTTATCCTGGCACAACAACGCGCAAGGATTGGAAGAAGGCTTACGTGACGCTGAAAGAAGGCGATAAGCTCGATGTGTTTGACGCAGTAGAGCAGCAGATGGAGGAGACCAAGTAATGCCAGTGAAAGCTTACAATCCAACCACTCCTGCTCGTCGCGGCATGACGAGTCAGGATTTGTCAGACATTACAACAAGAAAACCTCTTAAAAGTCTGATTAAAGCTAAAAAGCAAAATGCCGGTCGCAACAACCAAGGTCGAATTACTGTTCGTCATCGCGGAGGCGGCGTTCGTCGTCACTACCGCTTGGTGAACCACAATTTGCCAGCAGGCTTGACCTTGACGATTGAAGAAATCGAATATGATCCAAACCGCTCAGCTCGTATTGCTCGAGTTAAGGATCAGTACAATTTGTACCACTACATCTTGGCTGACACCTCAATGGTTAAGGGTAAAACTATCCGAACTGGCGAAGAAGCTCCAATTGAGGCTTCAAACCGCTTGCCATTGTCAGTTATTCCTGTTGGTACGATGATTTACGCTATTGAGTTGACCGTCGGTAAGGGTGCACAAATGGTACGCGCTGCCGGTGCTAAAGCTCAGTTGATGGCGAAAGAAGGCAACTACGCAACTATCAAATTGCCATCTGGCGAAGTTCGCAAAGTTCGTTTGGAAGCTACCGCCGCTATCGGTGTAGTCGGTAACGTCCAACACCAAAATGTTAAGATCGGTTCAGCTGGTCGCAAGCGCCGCAAGGGTATTCGCCCAACCGTTCGTGGTGTCGTTATGAACGCCGCAGATCACCCACATGGTGGTGGTGACGGTGGTCGCCACGGTACTGGTAAAGCACCACGTACTCCTTGGGGTCAATTGACATTAGGTTATCGAACTCGTCGCCGTAAAGGCTCGAATAAATTAATCGTACGCACGCGTCACGACGCGAAGAGGAAGAGGTAAATCACGATGAGTCGTTCATTAAAGAAAGGTCCATTCGTCGATGTAAAGCTAGCAAAGAAAATTGCTGCTCTTAGCCTTGACGATCGAACCGTTATCAAAACGTGGGCGCGCGCTTCGACTATTACACCAGAGATGGTTGGTCGAACGATTGCTGTTCACAACGGTAGAGTGCACGTACCAGTGCTGATTACCGAAAATATGGTTGGTCATAAGCTCGGTGAGTTTAGTCCAACTCGTAAATTCCGTAAACACGGTGGAAAGGATAAGAAGTAATCATGGCTGATACAACTTATACCGTCCGTGCTTACGCTAAAGGTGTTGATCAGGCACCACGTAAGGTAAGTCTAGTTGCAGCATTAGTGCGAGGTCGTACTGTAGCTGACGCACTAGTTATCTTAGAGCACGTTCCAAAGCGCGCTGCTAGCCCAGTTAAGAAGGCTATCGAAAGCGCTAAGGCAAACGCTATTAACAACCACGGCTTGGATGCTAAAAGCTTAGTAATTACTACTTTGAGCGTTACTACTGGTACACGTTTGCGTCGCTTTAAGCCTGCATCGCGCGGTCGCGCTTTGCCATTCCAGAAAAAGACTTCAAATATTTTGGTTGAAGTAACTGGAGTAGAAAAGCCAAAGAAAGCGCCTGCAAAAAAGGCCGAAGCTAAGGCAGAAGCAAAAACTGCTAAGCCTGCAGCTAAAAAAGCCGCTAAACCGGCAGCAAAAAAGGAGGAGAAGTAAATGGGTCAAAAAGTGAATCCAATCAACTTCCGCCTACAGGTCAATAAGAACTGGAGCTCTCGTTGGTTTACGGCCAATAAAAAAGAGTTTGCAGAGGCGATTCGTCAGGATCACGAAATCCGCGAGTTGATTGAAAAGAAATTTGCCTCACGCCCAACTATCAATCGCATTGAGATTGAGCGTAGCGCTAACTTGATCACGATTACAATTCACACGGCAAAAGCTGGTGTTGTTATCGGTCGCGGTGGTGCTGGCGTGAATGAATTGAAGAAGCAAGTTGAGAAAATTGCTGGTCAGCCAGTTCGTATCAACATTGAAGAAGTTCGCCGTCCAGAATTGGCAGCCAAATTGGTAGCTGAGAATATCGCTCGCCAATTGGAGCGCCGAATCAACTTCCGCCGTGCAACTAAAATGACTGCACAAAACACTATGAATGCTGGCGCTAAAGGTATTCGTATTGAGGTAGCTGGTCGTTTGAACGGCGCTGAAATGGCACGTCGCGAAAAGGTAATTGAAGGCTCAGTGCCTCTACATACCTTGCGCGCTGATATTGACTTCCATTGTGCTCGCGCTCAGACACCAGCTGGTATCATTGGCGTGAAAGTGTGGATTTATAAGGGAGAAAGGAGTCGCTAAATGCTGTTACCAAAGAAAACTAAGCACCGCAAAGTGCGTATTGGAAAAAACCGCGGTCAAGCAACTCGTGGCAATTACATCGCGTTCGGCGACTTTGCATTGCAATCACAATCAAATGAGCGCATCAACTCCCGCCAAATCGAGTCTGCTCGTCAGGCGATGACTCGTTACATCAAGCGTGGTGGTAAGATTTGGATTCGAATCTTCCCTCACACTCCAGTTACCCGAAAGCCACTTGGCTTGAAAATGGGTGGCGGCAAAGGTAACCCAGAATTCTTTGTTGCTAAGGTAAAGGCTGGTACTGTTCTGTTTGAGATGCAGGGCGTTTCAGAGGAAGTTGCTCGCGAAGCAATGCGTCTGGCTAGCCATAAATTGCCAGTCAAATGTAAGTTCATCAAGCGGGAGGACGCATAATGGCTGAAACGAAGAAATCTGTTAAAGCAGCAGTTGTTAAGACGATTGACGATTTGAAGAAGGAGTTGGCTGAAAAGCGAAACGACTTACTTCAAGCAAAACGTTCTCACGCTGCTGGCGAATTAGTTAATCCAAAAGCGTTGCGTTCACTCCGAAAGGAAATTGCACGCCTGCTGACACAAATTAATAATACAAAGGAGAGCAAGTAATGGCCCGACGAACATTGATTGGCGTCGTAACGAGTGCCAAGCGCGACAAGACCATCACTGTGACGGTCACTAGCCGCGAAACGCATCCGCTATACGGCAAGCAGTACACCGTGACTCGCAAATACACTGCTCACGATGAAACCAACGAAGCAGGTGAAGGCGACAAGGTGCAAATCGAAGAGACTCGCCCAATTTCCAAGACTAAGAGCTTTACTCTAGTTAAGGTGATTGAAAAGTCTCGTGGTTCTATCAAACTAAAGGACGAAGTTTCTGGCGAAACTAAGGAAGAGGCTAAGGAGGACGACAAATGATCCAACAAGAATCTCGCCTTAAGGTAGCCGACAACTCAGGTGCTAGGGAAGTTTTGTGTATTCGCGTTCTTGGCGGTACACGACGCCGTTACGCTCGCGTTGGCGACGTAATCGTCTGCTCGGTAAAAGACGCTAGCCCAACCGGTAACGTTAAGAAAAAATCTGTTGTTAAGGCTGTAGTTGTTCGTACTCGCGATCAAATTCATCGCAAAGACGGCTCAACAATTTGTTTTGATGACAATGCCGTAGTGATTATCAACGATGACAAGCAACCAAAAGCTACTCGTGTCTTCGGTCCAGTTCCACGCGAACTTCGCGATATGGGCTACATGAAGATCGTCAGCTTAGCTCCGGAGGTACTCTAATGGCTCGAGTTCATAAAGACGATACCGTAAAAATTATTGCTGGTAAAAATAAAGGCACAACTGGTAAAGTCCTAAAAGTTAACACAAAAGACCAAACTGTTTTGGTCGAAGGTGTCGGCGTTGGACATCGCCATGTTAAGCCAAGCCAGTACAATCCAAAAGGCGGCAAAAAAGATATTCACGTACCAATGGATATCAGTAAAGTCGCTCTGGTTGTTGATGAGAAATCAGGCAAAACCAGTCGGGTTGGTTTAGTAAAGAATGCTGACGGCGGCAAAACTCGTGTTGCTCGTCAAGCAAAAAATAAGGAGATTAAATAATGGCAGAAAAGAAAACTGTCGTGCCAGCTCCTCGCTTGAAAGCCTTGTATCAAGAAACTTACCTTAAGGAACTACAAGCCGAATTGAATCTAAAGAACGTGCATGAAGTGCCAGCTTTGGAAAAGATCGTCGTGAGCGTTGGTACCGGCAAAAAGAAAGATGACAAGCGTCATTTCGAAATTGTCAAAAACACTGTCGAGAAAATCACCGGTCAAGCACCAGTGGCTCGACAAGCTAAAAAATCAATCGCGACATTTAGCATTCGTAAAGGTATGGGCGCGCCAATTGGTGTTAGCGTAACTTTGCGCGGCGCTCGTATGTACGAGTTCATGGACCGCTTGATTAACGTTGCTTTACCTCGCGTTCGTGACTTCCACGGCGTTGGCTTGAAGTTTGATAAAGGTGGCAATTATAATCTCGGCATTACCGAGCAATCGATTTTCCCAGAATTGACATTTGAGGAAACTCAGGTTTTGCACGGTTTGCAGGTTACATTTGTTATCAAGAATGGCAACAAGGAAGCTTCTAAGGCGTTGCTAGAAAAATTCGGCATGCCGTTTGAGAAGAAAGGAGGCGTCAAGTAATGGCTAAGAAATCAATGGTCGCTCGTGATAAGAAGCGTATGAAGATGATTGCCAAGTTTGCAGCCAAGCGTGCTGAGTTGAAAGAACTTGGCGACCTCGATGGTTTGCAGAAATTGCCTCGCAATTCTAGCCCAACCAGGCACAAGAACCGTGATAGCATCTCTGGTCGCCCACGCGGCTACATGCGTCAGTTCGGCTTGAGCCGTATCAATTTCCGCGAAAAAGCAGCCAAGGGTGAAATCCCAGGCATAACAAAGAGTAGTTGGTAAGAAGGAAAGGAGATTAGAATATGTCTATGCAAACTACAGACCCAATCGCCGACCTTCTGACTCGCATCCGCAATGCGAAATTGGTTGGCAAAACGGAAGTTCGTGTTCCGTCCAGCAAGATGAAGAAAGTTATCGCTGAACAATTAGTCAAAAACGGCTACTTGGCAGATGTCAAGCTGGAAGATGCTAAGCCTCGTGGTGTGTTGGTAGTTACTATCAATGAAAAAGGAACTAATAGCACCATCAACGAAATTACCCGCATCTCAAAACCTGGTCGTCGCGTTTACGTCGGCGCTAGCGAGATTCCAAAGGTAAAGAGCGGTCGCGGTTTGGTGCTTATCTCAACATCAAAAGGTGTCATGACTGGCGCCGAAGCAGCTAAGGCTAAACTTGGTGGCGAATTGTTGTTGAAGGTTTACTAAGCCTCACGCAAATCAAATAAACGTCCTCATTGCAGGGCGTTTATTTTTTATGATAAACTTTTATCATATGGGAGCTGGAGCGCTAAAAGACATAAAGTCGGCATATCGAGTAGCAGTAAAGGGATTGGTGCGTGATAAATCAGGCAGGCTGCTGTTCGTTCAAGAGAGAAGTAATTCATGGGATCTTCCTGGCGGTGGGCTAGAACATGGTGAGGATATTACAGAAGCGTTGAAACGAGAGTTTCTGGAAGAACTAGAGACAGATATCGAAGTCGCTGCAGAAAATCCCTTGATTATTCCAACTTGGAATACGAAGTTCGACGACCCCGTTTTGATTATTGCCTACAAAGTTACTCTATTAACGACACCTCGTAAAACAGATGAAGTTTCAAACTTTAACTATTTCAATATTCATGAAATCAAGCAAGAAAAGCTAGATTCTACGCTGATTGGCAGTCTTTCAAAGATATATCAAACCATCCGCTAGTCCTCTCAACTCGCACAACACATTCCATGGGCAAGTGAGAGCGCGGAATTGAAAGCCGCTATACAGAGTCAAATAAATTTTCCTGTATCACACTAGCGCATTTTTCGACTGCAACTTCATGCCCGAGTGAATATCCATTGCGCTTCAATTTCGGCAGTTCGCGCACTTCGTGAAACATCATATTAAGTTCGGGCACGAAAAATAATTCCCGAAACGGCATGCCTTTGAGCCGAGATTCCTCGCGTGACTCAGTTAAGATGACGCCAGAATTTTTTCCAAAAATTACCTCCTCACGACCATCAGGAAAATTTATTACAAGACATGTTGTGTATTGAGCTCGCCTGTTTGTTTTACCTTCAAGCTTCTTCAGGCAATAATCTACGATTTCTTGATCGCTCATCTCGTGACCATTCCAACGTCTTGTAAATACGCCAGGCTCGCCATTTAAGGCTTCAATTTCCATGCCAGAATCATCGGCGATAATTATCAGATTTTTATCATTTTCATGTAAATGATTCCTTGTGTGTTGCGCTTTCAATAGGGCGTTTTGTTCAAATGTCGTGCCTGTTTCTATACAGTCAGGAATTTGATAATCTAAATTTGCCAACGAAATAATTGACGTCTGCGAAGAGAATTTATGAAACGCGGTAACGAATTCTGCGTATTTTCCTGGGTTTTTGGTGGCGAAAAGTATAGTTGTTGTCATTGAGTATAATTATATCAATTATCATAAATATCGAAAAATTGCTAATTTGACGGTATTGTAATATCATCGAACCAAGCAATGATAATTTCATCCATATACAAAACAGCTGATAATGACGGACTAATCGCTCATATTTATGAACATTTATTAGCTCAGCACGTTTTGAAGCGTCTTCAAGACAATGAGTTCTTTGTTCTGAGCGATATCGTATTGTCTGCAAAAACATATGGCGACACTTGTTTTATGGATGCTGAATTATATGGTCCGGAAGCGAAAAAGGCATATGACGAGGTGTTGCGAGAGTTTGATAAATTAGTCATTCCAGAAGATGATATTTTGAGGGCTGCTGGCGAGTGCGGAATAGAAATGAATCGAAATATGGTAGAAGTCGACCGAAGTGAACTGAGTAAAAAGTTACGCGAAGTTCAGATTTCTCCGTGGCGTAAGCAAATTGATATGGCGTATCGTAAAGCTCACGATGAGAGCTCTGTTAATACGCTTTTTCGTACTTCGTATATAAAATACAGTAAAGAGTCTGACGATCTTTTTCGTGAATGCGTTCTGGAATATTCAATTGATGAAAGTCACATGCAGACGCCTGTTGATCAAGCTCTGGCGGCGGTTGTCATGCAGGCTGTGGCGCTTAACTTTTTAGTGATGATTCGCGAAAAACATACAGTATACGATCGCGGCGATCAATGGTCTGAAGCATCAAAGTCGGTTGGCTATCGGATGTTCCTCGGAATAATCAAGAAAGACGACAGCATAGTCCATCAATTAAAATGCGAATTCATGGAATATGTACAATTTTTATCAAGATCGCCATTTTGCGATAATTTACAAGCAGCGTTGGTTAGGTGTTCACATAACTACGAGCAAGTACTGCTAGACAGAGGTACGTTGAATTCAATTCTCGGCGGCTGTATTATTGGTGGCAAAGGGTGGCTAAATATGGCAGGCAATACGCTAATCGGGCAGATACTTAAGGCGATCAAGATAGACGTTTACGGTATTTAATAATTACATTCTGCTATACTGTAAGACATATGCGTAGCTTCCTCCATATGACAAAAACGCCGAATCAGACAGAAATAACTGTTAAAGATGTCTTCACTGTTGATTTTTTGCCCTTCTTGTTATCTATCGTCATTATGGTGCCGCTACTGCACGGGATAGGCTGGCTTATCGGCAGTGCTGACCCCAGACAGGAAATCCCCAGTTATTATGTTCAGGTGCTATTTATGGGAAATCCTCTCGTTGAGCTAATCATGGTCGCCGCCGCTTGCTTTATCGCTGTCGGGCGGGAACCTCAAATACGCTTTTGGTCAACAATGGGAGTGGCTACGCTCATCGCTCTAATTGATGCACCAAACTTTCTTTGGTATATCGATGTCAGCGGCTATTTAAGCATCTTCGCTGGTATTCTTTTAATGATCTCTGGTTGGCGACTATGGGATTATTACGAAGTGTATAAAATCTACGATATGAAAGAGCCGTATTTGACCAAAGCCGCCCTAGTAACATATATTACTCTCGGCATCTTGGCGATTATTCTGCTCATCCCGTACGGTAACTAGGCAGAGCGCTCAAAAAACCTTGCATTTCACCCCTAATCTATGCTAAAATACCAGGGTTAATATCAAATCACACGAAAGGTGAGTAATGAGTCTGAGTCGAATCGGAAAACTGCCGGTGATTATTCCGGCCGGTGTGACAATCACGGTTGACTCTGGTGATGTGGTCGTTAAAGGACCAAAGGGTGAATTGAAGCAATTCATCACACCAGCAGTTGAGGTGAAAGTCGAAGACGGACAAGTCACGGTACATCCTAAGGACGAGTCCAAAGTAGCCCGTAGTCAGCATGGTCTGATGCGCGCGCTAATCAACAACATGGTAATCGGTGTAACCAAAGGTTATGAAAAACGCCTAGAGGTTAACGGTGTCGGTTTCCGTGTTAGCTCAAGTAATAATGAGCTAGAAATGGCACTTGGATTTTCACATCCAGTCAAATACAAAGCCCCAGAAGGCGTAACTGTTACCAACGAAAAAATGATTATCGTTGTTAGCGGTATCAATAAACAACAAGTCGGCCAAGTTGCAGCGGAAATCCGCGCACTGAAGAAGCCTGAACCATACAAGGGCAAGGGTATCAAGTACGTCGACGAGCAGATTTTGCGTAAAGCAGGAAAGACAGGTAAGTAATCATGGCTGAAAATAAGAAGCTACTCAACCGCGCTCTTCGCAAAAACCGCGTTCGCGCTAAGGTTTCAGGCACGGCAGAGCGCCCACGCTTGACAGTTACTATTAGTAATTTGCACGTTAGCGCACAGTTGATTGACGATGTAGCTGGCAAGACATTAGCTGCAGCAACTACAGTTGGCACAAAAGCAACTGGCACGATGACTGAAAAAAGTGCCGCTATCGGTGCTGAAATTGCTAAAAAAGCAAAGAAAATTAAGATTAGCGCAGTAGTGTTTGATCGCAATGGTCGTCAATACGCTGGCCGCCTAAAGGCTTTGGCTGATGCTGCGCGCCAAGAAGGATTGGAGTTTTAGTATGGCAGAGCAAGCTGCAAATACTACCCCACGTGCAGAAGGTCGTCGACCTCGAAATCCACGTGGTGGTCGCCGCGATGACCGGCGAAATGTGCGCGATGACGCACCAAAAGAGTTTGAAGAGTTGGTAATCAACATTGATCGCGTTTCTCGCGTAGTTAAAGGTGGTCGCCGTTTCCGATTTAAGGCTTTGGTGGTTGTTGGTAACCGCAAAGATAAAGTTGGCGTCGGTGTTGCCAAGGGCGCAGATGTTCAAGCTGCAGTCGCTAAGGCTACATCAGTCGCTAAAAAGCACTTGATTACATTGCCATTAAACGGCGAAACAATTCCGCACGACAGCGAAGTTAAATTCTCTGGCGCACGCGTATTAATCAAGCCAGCCGCTCCTGGTACTGGTATTATCGCTGGTGGTGTAGTTCGTCAGATTATCGGCGTAACAGGTGTTCGTAACCTATTGACCAAATCTCTTGGCTCAACCAACAAGGTTAACATTGCTTACGCGACTATCGAAGCTCTAAAGTCATTAGTTCCACGCGATCAATGGCTAAGCGCTCAGCCTGTAAAAAAGGTTGCTAAAAAGGAGGCTAAATAATGAAGTACAATGATCTCCAAGTTTCAGCAAACAAGAATAAAAAGCGCGTTGGTCGCGGTATTTCTGCTGGTCAAGGTAAAACTGCTGGTCGCGGTACTAAAGGTCAGAACGCCCGAACAGGTAAGAAGCTTCGCGTAATGTTCCAAGGTGGTCAGCGTCCACTAGCTCAAGCTGTGCCAAAGGCTCGCGGATTCAAGAGCTTGCGAACTCCAGCTCAAGTTGTATATATGGATCATTTGAACGCATTTGACGGCAAGACCGTTGACAATGCTTTGTTGTTTACTGAAGGCTACATTGCAACTCCTTTTCACACGGTTAAGGTGATTGCTCGTGGTGAATTGAAGGCTAAGGTTGACTTGAGAGTGCAAGCTGCCTCAGCTTCAGTTGTTGCTGCTATCGAAAAAGCCGGTGGCTCATTCGAGAAAGTAGCTACACCTCTACGCCAAAGCGCGAAAGAAGCTGAAGAGAAATAATTTTTCTCGGTAACGATAAATCCCCTTCGAAAGAGAAGGGGATTTTCTTTTGCTCTGATTTTTGGACTATTTTTCGCTACATTCTTGCGGCACGACTAGATAAATAGTCACGTTTCTGTCGGCGGTGTCGTCACTACTGTCATGATTGGCGATTTTTGGCTCAGAGATAATAATCTTACTCTCTGGAAAACCTTGCGAAACTAGACCTTGCTTGACTTTATCGGCGCGCTCCATGGCTAATTTTGTGCCAGCACTTGTCTTCGAACTTTCATATGTCTGACCGACCAGTTCAATTGAAAATTCCTTTTGACTATTTGATTTATATAGCGACCCCAGTTTAGCTAGTTCGTCAACGGCAATTTCTTCGTATGTATATTGCGTCGAATCCGCATTGAAGAAAACATTTTTAAAATTATATTTACCGTTATTAAGCGTAAAAGAGCCGTCTTTCATGTAGCCATAGCCGGCTTTTCGAAAATCAGCAGACGTCAAACATTTTGAATTTGATTTAGCTAAATTCTGTTCTTTGTCTTCGCTTTTCTTCTCGTCCTTAGGTTTGATCGCCTCTTTGCGCGAAATATTCGTGTCTTTTGAAGGAGTGGTTTTATTTGACACAAGAACAATTGCCACCACTATTCCGATTACCGCCAGTACTCCCACGATTGTCAGAGTAACCCATAGCCATAATTTACTTTTCTTTGGTGGATAATTTTGGGGCAATTCTGGGTTTGGCGGTGGCGTAATCTGTGGAGTTGATGGGATTTCAGGTTGCTGTTGCATATAATACCTCGTTTACATTATATTATTGACTCAATTATAACGCATACGCTTTTATGTTTTTAGTATGGAAATATCCGCTCGGGTAAT
The DNA here is from genome assembly GCA_963523995.1 of uncultured Candidatus Saccharibacteria bacterium. GTDB lineage: Bacteria > Patescibacteriota > Saccharimonadia > Saccharimonadales > Saccharimonadaceae > Nanosynbacter. Next base: position 340,383 of record CAURDR010000001.1, read on the forward strand.
GTATAATTAACAGAGTTAAGAATTGTTAGTGACTATGAGGGGCTAAAACATGAATTGGAGAATAATTTTCCGCTCGCTGAAAAATAAAGATATGCAAAAACGACTATTTATCGTCGTGGGAATAATCGTTGTTTATCGATTATTGGCGCACATTCCAGTGCCATTGGCGGAACCAACACAGCTGCGTAACGCGATTTCGTCGGTGCTTGGGCAATCTGACCTCGGTGGAATTTTGAACTTGCTATCTGGTGGTGCATTGTCGAGCTTCTCTCTGGTGCTGGTTGGGCTTAGTCCATTTATTACCGCCAGTATTATCATTCAGCTTCTGACTAAAGCCATTCCAAGGCTTGAGGAGCTACACAAAGACGGCGAATCTGGACGTCGAAAAATTCAGCAATGGACACGTGTTATTACCGTGCCGCTTGCTATAGTCCAGTCAATCGCTTTCATCTTCATCTTAAGGCAAACAGTTCTTCAAGGCGGCAGTACGACATTGGCCGACCCTACGATGATGGAATGGATCGTTTCAATTACTTCAATGACAGCAGGCTCTGTTCTTCTGATGTGGCTCGGTGAGTTAATTACTGAGCAAGGAATCGGCAACGGTATTTCTATCGTAATCTTCGCTGGTATCATTAGCCAATTGCCACAAATGCTCGCGTCATTAATCTCATCATTGTTCAACACCTCATCCGGTAGCTTAAACGTCTTCAACTGGTTCACTCTCCCTGTAAACCCAGTTATGTTCTGGACAATATTAATCATGTCAATCGCCGGACTCATCGTCCTTTACTTCCTAGTTAAGATCAACGAAGCTCAGCGCGTCATTACAATTAACTACGCAAAGCGCGTTCACGGAAACAGTAATTACGGCGATGTAAAAAGCATTTTGCCAGTTAAGTTGATTGCTGCGGGAGTTATTCCGGTCATCTTCGCGGTTGCGTTTCTAAGCTTGCCGCAATTTGTTGGTCAAGTTATGAAAGCATCTGGTAACGCCGATCTTCTACCGACCGCCAACAAATTGATCACTTGGTTCCAAGCTCCAAACGCCGGCTCATTCACCGGCAGTACCGCAGAAGCATTTATCTACCCAACCCTATACTTCATCTTGGTTATCGCCTTTACGTATTTCTACACTGGAATCGTCTTTAACGCTAACGAAATTGCCGAAAATCTGCAGAAGCAGGGCGGATTTATTGAAGGCGTACGTCCGGGCGCTCAGACTGAAAAATACCTTATGAGAACCGTCAATCGCTTGATTTTGTTCGGCTCAATTGTCCTAGGAATCGTGGCTATTTTGCCATTCGTCGCGGAATATCTCACGTATAATTTAACAGGCTTGCAGGGTTTGCGTTTGTCAATCGGCGGTACTGGAATCTTGATTGTCGTATCAGTTGCCCTTGAGACTCTGCGACAAGTCAACTCTCGTGCGCTGATGGTTACGTATGACGACTTTGATCCAGACGAGCTGCTTGATAGCGACAAAAAGAAGAGTAAGAAGCGTCGTTTGTTTAAGAAAAAATAATTGACATTAAAAATCCCCGCCGAAAAGCGGGGAATTCTTTTTGTGAATGGATTATCGTATTTTGTAATCGTAAGATAAATTGTCGCCAACTTTTTTCTCATTTTGGCAGACTGGCGCAATTTCATTACTAATGTTATTTTCATCAACCATCTTACAACTCGGAATGTTGAACAAATTAAATTGGTTGGTTGGGGAAATCGCTTTCCATCCGCCGTCTTTCTTAACTGCAAACATTCGTGCCACAGAATTGCCGCAACCATAACCCAATAACAATTGTTTCTCGTCCTGGGAATGGGCAATTACCGTAGTTACGCCGTTGTTATCCTTACAGCCCGACTTCTTCACGTCTGCCTTCAGAAAATCACGAAGCTCTTGTGTGACTGAATCGTTGCGAATAACTAATTTATCTCCTTCAATTCGGAAGCCTAGAGAACCCAAGTTCACGGATCCACCGTCAACATTTTCGACTGTTTGAAACGTCTTGTCGGAAGTTTGATTGGCGTGTAATAAAATTACGCCAATAACTATCACTATCAAAGCCGTCGCCAGACCGATTAGCACCGCGGTCATTATCTCATTCTTCGATTTTGTAACTTTAAAGTTTGCTGGTTTTTTCTTGCTTGCCATAAAAATCCTTATGTTAAATTTGATGATTCAATTATAGCACGTAAATTTACGATGAAATCCCTTGTCAAACTGTGTTTAGTACTGTATAATTGACAACTGTAACTTATGGCGAGTCAAAAGGAAGTCATCAAAATGGTAGGAAAGGTAGTGGAAGCACTGCCTAATACCCAATTTAAGGTGGAACTGGAGAATGGCCATAGTATCATCGCGCACATTTCAGGACGAATGCGCAAGCATTATATCCGTCTGGTGCCCGGTGATAAGGTTGAGGTTGAGATGACCCCTTACGATCTTACAAAGGGACGAATCAGCTTCCGCCTACGTGACGATCGACCTCAAGGTCGGTAGTTAAATATCAACTATAATCTCGGGTTTACTCGGGAAGGGAGATTTAAGCACTTTATGAAAGTTCGTGCAAGTGTGAAAAAAATCGACAAAGATCCCAAAAAAGGTGATAAGGTAGTTCGCCGCAAAGGCCGACTATATATCATCAACAAGAAAAAACCTAAGAATAAGCAAAGGCAGGGTTAAGCATGGCTCGAATTGCTGGGGTAGTTATCCCAACAGA